>NZ_CP016809.1:1256000-1570000 GCF_002741055.1 Paenibacillus ihbetae
AATATTGCCGCCTACCTTCGATATGCCTCCGCTTAGCGCGTACACCGTCCCGCTAAGAAAATCGATGATGCGCAGCGCTTGATCGTTGCGGACGCGCTGCAGGTTCACGACGACGGTCCGGAAGGATCGGAGATGGTCTGCAATCTCCTGTGCTTCATCATATGAACGAGGCTCGACTAATACTACCTTAACATTCTTCTGGGAATGGATGCTGACGATATTGCCGCCCTTTTGGCTTTTGCGCTGCTCGAACGGCGTCGGCTCCACCGGCTCGTCCTGTGCGGCAAGCACTTCGCGCTCCACAACCTCTTCCTCATCCTGCAATCCCAAGAAATTCATAAACCGGTTCATCACGCCCATCCTCACTCCTCCTCTTTCCCTACTAAAATCGAGCCGAGACGCACCCAGGTCGCCCCTTCCTCAACAGCCACTTCAAAATCGTTCGACATGCCCATAGACAATTCCGTCAACGGCTCCTTCGTCAGCGCCTGCCGGTTCAGCTCATCTCTTAGTTGTCTTAAGCCGCGGAATACGGGACGCGTATGCTCCGCCAATGATTCGTAAGGAGCCATTGTCATCAGTCCGATAACTTTTACGTGGGACAAATCCGCGATCCCCTTCAAGAACTCCGCCGCTTGCTCAGGAGGAAGGCCGTATTTCGATTCCTCGCCCGAAATATTCACCTGCATGAACGCAGATACTTGAAGATCCAGAGCGGCAGCTCTCTTATTAAGCTCTTTCGCCAGCGATAAGCGGTCCAGTGAATGGATATATTGAAATTTATCGATCACGTCTTTGACCTTGTTCGTCTGGAGATGGCCGATAAAATGCCATGTCCCTCGGTCTCCAAGGGCCTGCCACTTGTGCTGGGCATCCTGCCACCGGTTCTCGCCGATATGCCGGAGCCCCTGATCCAGTACCGAAGCTGTCGTGTCCAAGGAGACATACTTCGTGACGGCGATGACATTGACCTCGCTCCGGTCCCGGCCGCTGCGCGCGCATGCCTCCGTGATTCGCTGTTCTATCTGATCGATACGTTCCTTCAAACTCAAGGGACGACTCACCTCTTTCTCATCCCGATCCAGCTTGCCATGCGGCCTGTCGTTCCCCCATCCTTGCGATACGAGAAGAACAAGCCGTTATTACAGCTTGTACACCATGTTGTACATTCGATATGTTCCGCCAATATTCCTGCTTTAATCATAATGCGTCTGTTTATTTCTTTCAAGTTCAGCATGTATTTCCCGTTTCCCTTGTCGATACATATGGTGAATTGCGGGTTCTCCGCGGAATCCTGCGGCGGGAGTTGTAGCGCTCTTACGCGATCCATCACGCGATCATCGACCTCATAGCAGCAGGCTCCGATCGAGGGGCCGATCGCCGCCCGGATCCGGCTCGGATCGCTGCCATATTCGCCTGCCATCGCGCTGACCATGTTCCCGGCGATGCCGGCCACCGTTCCCTTCCACCCGGCATGGGCAAGACCGACCGCCTCCGTTACCGGGTCCCAGAAATACAGCGGCACGCAATCCGCGTAGAAGGATGTCAGTAGAATGCCGGGCACGTTCGTGACCAGTCCATCCGTATCCTGAAAAGCAGAATCACGGTCGAGGCTGCCTCTTCCCCGATCCTCTGCCCGGACAATCGCGACATTGCCGCTGTGGACCTGCTCGCCGCACGTCCAGTCTTCCAGGGAGAAGCCGAGTGCTTCGGCCATCCGCCTCCGGTTCCCGATAACATGCTCCGGAACGTCCCCTACGTGAAATGCCAAATTCAGGCTGTCATAGGGCTTCACGCTGACTCCGCCATGCCGTCCGGTAAACCCGGCGGTGAGCCTCCCGTCCGGCGCACCGCGCTCCCAGCTCTCCAGCACAAACCGTCCGGACTCCTGCCCATGTTGTTTTACGAAAGGTTCCATCGAATCACTCACCTCTACCCCAGTGTAACAGAAAACGCAGCCCGGAGACACCGCTATCCGCTGCCGCATTCGCAAATCGTTGAATTCGATATCCTTGTGGAGGGCATGTCAGCGATTGGTGACAGCTCCTTCCGCCTAACGCAACCCTAATCAAGCATACCAAACGTCGGCTCATCGAAACCGATCAGGCAGCAAATCTTCCGAAGTTTATCCTTTTTGACCTCTCTAGAAATTCCTTCTGTCCTGCCGCTCCGGCCGGTCCAGATATTCCACCGTTCCCTCATCCTCCGGCACACGTCTAAGCTCCTCCATTTTGACCAGGACGACGTCCGAACCGATCTTCACGATATTGCGCCAAGGGATGATCAGATCACTCCCGCCTCCGAATAACCCCATAAACTTCCCGTAGCTGGGCACCACAATCGCCTCGATCCGTCCTTGACGGAGATCAAGCTCCAGATCGCTGATCTGGCCGAGCCGCTTCCCGTCGATGATATTAATAACATCCTTCGTTTGAAAATCGGATATTTTCATCTTTTTCCCCACCATCTGATTATCAGGTATCATCCGCATCACACCTTAGATGTATTTCATCGGGACCTCCATAGACCCCCTGGAATCCCTTGGTATACTATATGAGCCAAACGCGTAAAATAGCTTATTTTCATTAAAAAAACGATCCCGTCAACGGGGATCGTTATGTTTTTTGGTTTGATAGCGGTACATCTTAAGTTTTTACATGCTTCTGCATCTGTTTGATTGCTGATTTCTCCAGCCTGGACACCTGCGCCTGCGAGATGCCGATTTCATCGGCGACCTCCATCTGGGTTTTCCCTTCGTAGAAGCGCATGGACAATATCATTTTCTCGCGCTGTCCGAGCTTATGCATCGCTTCCCGGAGCGCAATTTCCTCAATCCAGGAGATATCCTTGTTCTTGTCGTCGCTGATCTGGTCCATCACATAAATCGGATCGCCGCCGTCATGGTAGATCGGCTCGAACAAGGAGACAGGATCTTGAATGGCATCTAGTGCAAAAACAACATCTTCCTTGGGCACGTTCAGCGCTTCGGAAATTTCAAAGATGGTCGGTTCGCGCGAATTCGCATTTGTCAGCTGGTCTCTCACCTGCAGCGCCTTGTAGGCAATATCGCGCAGGGAGCGCGAGACGCGGATCGGATTGTTATCCCTTAAGTAACGGCGTATTTCTCCGATAATCATCGGTACGGCATACGTGGAAAATTTAACGTTTTGCGACAGATCGAAATTGTCGATGGCTTTCATCAAACCGATGCAGCCGACCTGAAACAGATCGTCAACAAATTCCCCCCGATTGTTGAAACGCTGGATGACGCTGAGGACCAGCCTCAAATTTCCATTCACCAATTTTTCTCGAGCTGACCGTTCGTTGTTCTGCTGCAGATCATGGAACAGCTCCCTCATTTCCACATTCGTCAAAACCGGCAGCTTCGACGTATCCACACCACAAATTTCAACTTTGTTTCGCGTCATGATGACTAACCTCCCAAGGAGAAACATTACTGTACATTATCTCCGAGGGGGGTTATTTTATTCCTTGCCTTTTCCAGTTACACCATCTTGTTGAATTCCTTCCGGAGCCGCTTAATAATTCTTTTCTCCAATCGGGAAATGTAGGATTGCGAGATGCCAAGCAGGTCGGCAACGTCCTTTTGCGTCTTTTCCTCCCCGTCCTGCAGGCCGAACCGAAGCTCCATAATCATGCGCTCCCGGTCGCTCAGCTTATCTAGCGCCTTTTGCAGCAGCTTTCGGTCAACCTGCTCCTCGATGTTGCGATAGATGGTATCGTTCTCGGTGCCAAGCACGTCGGAGAGCAGCAGCTCATTGCCGTCCCAGTCGATATTGAGCGGCTCGTCAAAGGAAACCTCGCTCCGCGTTTTATTGTTGCGCCTCAAATACATTAAAATTTCGTTCTCAATGCAGCGGGAGGCGTAAGTGGCCAGCTTGATTTTTTTCTCAGGGTCGAAGGTATTGACCGCTTTGATCAATCCGATGGCGCCGATCGAGACCAAATCCTCGATATTGATGCCCGTGTTCTCGAATTTGCGGGCAATATACACGACAAGACGAAGATTGCGTTCGATCAGCATCGCCCGGGTTGCCGCATCCCCTGTCGGCAGCTTTTTCAGCAGGTATTCTTCTTCTTCTTTCGTAAGCGGAGGCGGAAGGGCCTCGCTTCCACCGATATAGTAGATTTCCTGACTTTTCAAGCCTAGCAAAAACAATACGCGATAATATTGAAGCTGCAGCGCTAATCTCCATTTTACGGGCATCTCTTATCCTCCTAAAAGTTTTCCTGATGGGAAACGAACGTTTGATTACTATGCCTGCTGGCTTTCCCGAAGGGAAAACGGACATGAATCATAGGTTTCATAGAAAGCGGCTTACACCCAAGTTTTCAAAGACTCATTCGCAAGGCTCAGCCGGCCGGCTTGGCTTCCTCCGGTGCTGCTCCGCGGTTGCTCCCTCTGGCTGCCGCCGCATCCGCAGCGGCATGCGAAGAAGTATTCGGAGCTCCCTCCCCTTCCGTTAGCGCCGGGTGAATGATAGCCCGATAGGCTCTGTCCCCGGACAGGGTGCCTCCGTCTAGACCGATCAGTACTTTGGTCGTCGTATATTCGATGCCGCCGAGCTCAATTCGGACTGCATCCGGTTTCAAGGCGAGCATGAATGCTGCTCCGCGGTTCACGCCGCGATAAGGAACGAGCCGCAGGCGATCCTGCCATTCAAATTCCTCCATTCCCAGATCCATAATCAACCGATCGGGCTCTCCTTGCACCAGCCGCTCGCTCCAACCTTCTGGGAGGAACGCCTCCCAGAGCGAAGCCTCCATGACCATAACGGGTGTACGAGTCAAAGGATCGCTGAGCTGATTGCCGGTATCCAGTAGGCCCCTGCAGCTTATTTTCACGCTTCCGATCCATACCGTAACCTCTCCCAGGAGCGTTTCCCTGCTCTCCATTTTGCGTTTCGTGGTCTGAACGGCCTTAAACCCGAATACAACTACAAAAAAGGTAATACACGCAGCCCAAAACCCCACCTTCAGCTCAAATGACAATCCCCCGGTTGCCGTATACCATATCCCGCTGAACAGATCCCCCGAATTCTGAACCAGATAATGAACACCGATGATTCCCCCTGCCGCAGCGAAATTGACCATGTAAAAGGCGCCCAAATGGTGAATATAGCTTTGCAGGCTGGTAAACCCGAAAGCAATCCACAGCATCAGCAGGGATAATCCGAACTTGATCAGGAAGGTGTACAAAAAGGAGAGCTCCGGGACAAACATCATGACGACATAGAGTGCCCCTGCCGCTGATGACAGGGCCAGCCTCCACCACTTGAGCTTGGTTCTTCGCATCCAGGCCGTCAGCGCCAGCAGAACCCCGTCAATCAGCAGGTTCACGATAAAAATGAGATCGATATAAACAACCAGGATCTTCACCCGCCTAGTCTGAATTCCTTTTTCGCTCTTTGTTCGCTCGGATGCGTTTGTTCTTGATCAGGGCTTTGGGAGATGCTACTAGTATAAGAAGAATAGGAATCAAAGTCTGTCTAAACCTGTGGGCCGTTCGCAGACTTTTTTTGTCGATGGAGGGCAGTTTTTAGAGACAGGAGAAAGGGGCGCGGTAAACCCGGCCGCCAATACCTGATTCACGAAGTCACAGGCAGCTTCGGGTCGGCGCTTTATAGCCGGATGGTCTCGTATAAGCGATATTCGCGAAAGTCTGACATGGGAGGGCAAGGTTGTTGAATGTGGGGTGGATTTTCATAAAAAAAAGCCTGCGCTTTGCCGCAGGGGCTGAAAGCGCAGGCTTATTCGTATTAATCATTATTACGCGAACGATTGCGAAGGAATGTAGGAATATCAAGCTGGTCATTGGTGCTCTGATTCCCGAATGGTCTCAGATTCACATTGCCCTTGTCGGAGGCCGGCTGCTGTTCGCCTTGCGGCATCGCCGGACGCCGTCCCGGCGGTGTCGGCATCGGCTTGCTCTCGAAGCCGGTTGCGATCACCGTCACCTTGATTTCTTCCTTCATGCTGTCATCGATGATGGCACCGAAGATCATGTTCACTTCCGGATCCGAAGCGGAGGTTACGATCTCGGCCGCTTCATTCACCTCGTACAAGGAGAGGTTGGCTCCTCCGGTAATATTCATAATGACGCCGCGCGCGCCCTCGATGGACGTTTCCAGCAGCGGGCTCATGATGGCCTTGCGGGCCGCCTCGGATGCGCGGTTCTCCCCGGTCGCCATACCGATGCCCATCAGCGCCGATCCGCGTTCCGTCATAATTGTCTTCACGTCGGCAAAGTCGAGGTTGATGAGACCCGGCACCGCGATCAAGTCGGAAATACCTTGAACCGCTTGGCGGAGAACGTTGTCCGCTTCACGGAACGCTTCCAGCATCGGAGTCTTCTTGTCCACAATCTCGAGAAGCCGGTCATTTGGAATGACGATAAGCGTATCCACCTTCTCCTTCAAAGCCTCGATGCCAAGCTCTGCATGAGAGGAACGCTTGCGTCCTTCAAATGTGAACGGGCGGGTTACGACGCCGACCGTCAATGCTCCGCATTCCTTTGCGATTTCCGCAATGACAGGAGCTGCACCGGTACCCGTGCCCCCGCCCATACCGGCGGTAACGAAAACCATATCCGCACCCTTTAAGGTGTTCATAATCAAATCGCGGGATTCCTCGGCGGCTTTTTTGCCTACTTCAGGATTAGCGCCGGCCCCGAGTCCTCGAGTCAGCTTGTCCCCGATTTGCAGTTTATGCTCGGATTTAGCAAGATGGAGCGCTTGGGCATCCGTATTTACCGTAATAAACTCAACGCCCTGCACGCCGTTTTCAATCATTCGGTTGACTGCATTGCTTCCGCCGCCGCCAACACCGATTACTTTAATTTGAGCTAAGCTCTCCATTTCGAAATCAAATTCCAACATCTATTCCATCTCCCCCTCAATGTGCGTGGATGGCACGTCCACAGTCAAATGAATCCGCTATATAAACTCGCTGAACATTTTTTTCAAGCGTTCAATAAATCCCGGCTTCTGGCTGGTCTCCTGAGTTGCTGCGACAGGATTTTGCTGCTTAGCGCGGTTCACCGGTTTCTTGCTATTTCCGCTGTTGCTGCTTCCTCCTGCACTGCTGCGCACTCGGACATTCCGGATTGCATTGTGGAGGATGCCGACTCCGCTGCAGTATCCCGGATCACGCACACCGATAAAATCGGGAACGGCAATCCGGACGGAGGTCGCCAGCTCGTTCTGTGCCACCTGCAGCACACCAGGCATGGACATCGTGCCCCCGGTAAGTATATAACCACCCGGAAGCTCATTGTAACCCAGTCGTTTGATTTCCTGACGCACCAGCTGGAATATTTCCTGAACCCGAGGCTCGATGATGGCGGCCAGGTCCTCTTGGTTAAACTCCTTGTCCACATTGCTTCCGATTCTCGTAACTTTAAACGTGACTTCAGGCGCGGCGCTCTCCATAAGCGCACAGCCGTATTTCAGCTTGACCTTCTCCGCCTGGTCGGTTAACGTCCGCAATCCGTATGCAATGTCATTCGTCACGAAATCCCCGCCTACCGGCAGCGTGGAGGTTGCAGCAATGCTTCCCTCTTCAAACACCGCAAGCGTCGTTGATCCTGCTCCTACGTCCACGAGCACCGAGCCCATCGTCTTCTCGTCCTTCGAGAGAGCCAATTGGCCGGCGCCTAGCGGAATCAGCACAAGGTCCTTGACCTTCAAACCTGATTTCTCCACGCAGCGGAGCAGATTATGTATTGCCGTCTTCGCGCCGGTAATAATCGTCGCTTCGACCTCAAGCCTCACACCAATCATGCCTCGAGGGTCGGAGATTCCTTCCAAGCCGTCTACTACGAATTGCTTTGCCACCACATCGATTATTTCCCGATCCGGAGGAAGCGCCACAACCTCAGCGGCTTTCAGCACGCGGTCGATGTCTTCTTCCCCAATCTCGCGATCCTCGTTCGATACTGCCACAACGCCGTGGCTGGATTGAAGTCCGATATGATTACCGGTTATGCCGACGTATACTTCGGATATTTGAATACCGACCATACGCTCCGCATGATCAACAGCGTTGCGAATGGATTGTACGGTCTGGTCGATATCTACAATTGCACCCTTGCGAATTCCCTCCGAGTCGGCAGATCCAACTCCAATAATATTAAAGGTTCCATTATTAACTTCCCCAATAATAGCACGAACTTTGGATGTACCGATGTCCAAACTAACAATGATGTCATTGTTGCTCAAGCTCTGGCACCTCCTGTTTTAACAAATAAAGTCGTCATAAAAAATTTACATTTCTACTTATTCAACATAGAAGGGGCTATCCCTCTTTTTTCTACATTATTTTTACTGCCAACATTTGCTATAGAGGACCGTAAAATTCATGAAATATAAACGAGCGCCCAATGTTGTCAATACTTTCAATTGTACCATTTATTCCTATTCCTGAGTAGAGGGTTATTCCCCTTCCGGGGCCTCTTCTTCAACTTCTTCATCGAAAGGCACATAGGAGTCTGCTTCCAGCATCGTGATGATCCCCGGCTGTTCCAATTCCGTCACTTGATTCAGATACTCCACCTTATCCCGAAGCAGCGAAATGGAGGTAATGACTTCAAACTTGGAGCGCGTGTACAGCTTGATCCGGTCCGGGAAGGAAAGCGTTGGCGAAGGCATAATCTCCGAAATGTCGGAAGTCATGCTGCTCGGTATCTCGGCGAGCACCTCGCTGAGCTTTGCCTTGTTCGGGTCGGCCGGATCCCACTTGGTCAGAATCGGCTTCTCTACGGCGATTCCGCTTGCCGCAACGGGAACCGATGTCCCGCTGGACAGGATCGCTTGAAAATCGCCGTCTGCGGACAGCTCATAAGCGACTGCAGGATACTCGGTGATCACGATGCTGATCTCGCCGGGGAAGCTCTTAACCACCTCAGCGGATTTTATCGTGCCGAGCCTGGCTAATCGCTGCTTGACCTCATCGGGATCGACTCCGAAATATTGCTCTCCGATCCGAAGTCCGCTTGTCTCCATCAGCTGCTCTTTGGTGTTCAGCGTATTGCCCTTGAATTGAATCTCGGTAACCTGGCTGATCGGCGAACGGAAGAATAGAATCGTCAGCAGGGCTATGAACAATAGCAGCAGAATCCATATAATCTTTCTCGCCGCCCTCGGTTTGGGCTTGTCCTGTTTCAGGACAGGTATATGAGTATTAGACATATCCTCTCTCTCCATAAAGACCTCCCACCCCCTCCGCATGGAGGGGATGACCAGGACCTCAATTGGCTAAATCAAGCGGCTTCGGTATGGAAGCCTGGCGGTAAATACGCGCTCCCAAGCCTTGGAACATGTTCTCGATCCGATCATAACCGCGGTCGATGTGATGCACTTGCTCGACCACCGTCGTTCCCTGCGCGGCCAATCCGGCAATGACCAGAGCCGCACCGGCCCGCAGGTCGGTTGCCTCTACGGTCGCTCCATAAATTCGCTGAACGCCGCGTATAAAGGCATAGTTCATATCCGTGGAGATATCGGCCCCCATCCGGGAAAGCTCCTCCACATGCTTAAATCGTCCTTCAAATACCGTTTCTTTCATCACACTGAAACCATCCGCTACTGACAGCAGCACCATCACCTGGGATTGCAGGTCGGTTGGGAATGAAGGGTACGGCGAAGTCACGATTCGTTCCACCGCTTTAGGACGGCTCATGCAGCTTATGTTTATTATATCATTGCATACACTGGTTTGAACACCGGCGCGCTTCAGCACATGCATAAGGGAGGTCAGATGGGACGGATTCGTCTTCGTCAGCGTTACGCTGCCCCGGGTGACGGCAGCGGCGATCATGACGGTTCCCGCAACGATCCGGTCGGGAATAATCTCGTATTCGCAAGGCGTCAGGCGCTCCACGCCGTGGATCGTAATGGTGTCGGTTCCCGCCCCGATGATGTTAGCGCCCATTTTGTTCAGAAAATGCTGAAGATCCTGAATTTCCGGCTCCCTTGCGGCATTCGAAATGACCGTCGTGCCGTGCGCCGTAGCCGCCGCCATCATGATATTCTCCGTTGCTCCCACGCTGGCAAAATCCAGATGAATATCCGTTCCGACCAGCCGGCTGGCCCTGCAATGGATTTTATCGCTGCTTTCCTCGATCTGCGCGCCCAGCGCCTGGAGCCCTTGCAGGTGAAGGTCGATTTTTCGTTCTCCGATCGCGCAGCCGCCTGGCTGATAAATGGTCACTTCACCGAAACGGGCCAGCAGAGGTCCCATCAAGAAGATGGAGGATCGCATCTGCTTCATTAAATCTTCCGGGACATGAAACGAATTGGCAGACGAGGTATCCACGGTAACCGTCTCCAGCTCGTGCTTGCATTTGGATCCGAGACGGCTGAGAATGCTGAGCATCACTTCAATGTCCAGCAGATGCGGGACGTTGCTTAATTTTACAGTCCCCTCTGCAAGCAGACTTGCGGCCAAAATAGGCAAAGCTGCATTTTTCGCACCATGGATACGTATGGTTCCTGATAGGGGCCTTCCACCCTCAATCACCAATTTGTCCAATGTATCACCTCCGAGTTTACCGCTCGCCTAGAACATACACCTCGGGTACCATATCAATTCCGTTCTTCTTCGCAATGGTTTCCTTGATATGCTCAATCAAGGCGAGCACGTCCTCTGCTGTCGCTTGACCGGTGTTTTCGATGAAATTGGCATGCTGCAACGAAATTTCCGCCCCTCCGATCCGCAGCCCCTTAAGGCCCGCTTCTTCGATCAACCTCGCGGCATGGTCGCCGGGCGGGTTGCGGAACACACTGCCTGCCGTTGCCGATTGGAGCGGCTGCGTGCGCCGGCGGCGGTCCTTATAGGAAGCCATCCGAGCAGAAATTTCTTTGCGGTCCCCATGCTGGAGCTCAAATACCGCTTCCGTCACAATCCCTTTTCGTTCGTGCAGAATGGAGTGCCGGTAATCGAACGCCATATCTTTGGCAGCATACGTAACCAATTCCCCTGTTTCCAGTACAATGTCAGCGGACTTAAATATGCGTGACACATCAGACCCGTGAGCGCCTGCATTCATGTAAACGGCCCCTCCGACCGATCCCGGAATGCCTCCGGCGAATTCAAGACCCGATAATCCTTGTTTCCCGGCCAGAACACTGAGCTTGACGAGCGACAGGCCGCCGCCTGCCGTCACCGTCTCACCCTCGAACCGATAATCCTCGAAGCCCTGGCCCAGCTTGATCACCGCTCCCCGAATGCCTTTATCGGATACCAGCATGTTCGAGCCGCGTCCCAGTTGTGTCCAAGGAATGCGATGGGCATGGAGAAGAGCGATCAGCTCGGCGAGCTGCTCTTTATTCTCGGGAACAACCAGACAATCGGCAGGTCCGCCTATTTTCCAAGTTGTGTATTTGGCCAGCGGTTCATTCCATAAGACGGCTCCGACATTGGCTTCAGATAGTAGCGATTTCCACTGCTGCATTGTAAATAAACCTCCCTTGACTTTCAAAACAAAAGGCCATTCCCCCGAAACTGGCGGGAAGATGGCCGCTGTCTGTAATGCCGGCCTCATGGGTGTGTCACGATTATAGAGTATCTTATGTCAGGCTCCATAGGTGTGTGACAATCGCCCAGCCGTTTTAGCGTTTGCCGGTAAGCCGGCGGATTTCCTCCACAATGACGGCAGCGGAATCCGGCTTCCCGAGCTTTCGGGAAGCTTCGGACATCGCCTTCCGGACATCGGGGCTTGTCATAATTTCCTCAAGCCGCCCAAATAAGGTTTCCGCTGTGAGATCCTTCTCCAGGATCATTCTCGATGCGCCTGCATCCTCCAATTGTCGGGCGTTTGCCTCCTGATGATTGTTGGTCACATTCGGTGACGGGATGAGGACCGAAGGAATGCCCAGCGAAGTGATTTCGGCCAGAAAAGAGGCTCCGGCACGGTTTACGATCAGGGAAGTCGCAGCAAGCACTTCCGGCATGTTATGAACATAAGGCATGATATGAAGATGGTTCGGCATCGTGCCGAGACGGCTGCGTATCTCCTCGCGCGTGCGCTCAAAATAAGTATCGCCCGTTACGAACACAAAATGAATACCTGGCAGACGTCCGATATGAGAAGCCATGCCGATCATGGCATCATTGATCGCTTTGGCCCCCCGGCTTCCGCCAACGATCAGAACGACCTGGCTGTCCATCGGAATGCCAAGCGAAGCAAATCCACGCTCGCGATTGGCGGATTGGACCGTCGTCGCGCGTGGATTCCCTGTATACACCGCTCTTTTGGCTTTAGGGAAGGCCTTCTCGGAGCCCTCGAAGCTCACCGCTACCGTATCCGCGTAGCGGCTCAAAAATTGATTCGTCAGCCCGGGAATTGCATTCTGCTCATGGATCATCGTCGGAATCCCTAATTTTGCGGCTGCGTAGACGACAGGTCCGCATACGTAGCCTCCGGTACCGATCACAACATCGGGCTTGAATTGGGACAGCAGCGCCTTGGATCGATTGACGCCTTTGAAAAAGCGCATGATCGTTTTCACATTTTCAAACGACAGCTTGCGCCGAAAGCCCGTAATATCAATGCTTTCGAACGGGAGCTTCTCTTGCGGCACCAGCTTGCTCTCAAGGCCCCGCTCCCCGCCGATATATAAAAACTCCGTCTTCGGATCTTCCAATTCACATTGTCTTGCAATGGCGACTGCGGGGTAGATATGCCCCCCCGTCCCGCCGCCTGTTAATACGACACGCATACTGTTCACCTCGCATAACGGGAAATATTTAATAGAATGCCGAGCGCGGTCAGCATCAGTGTCAACGAGCTTCCTCCGTAGCTGATCAGCGGCAGCGTAATGCCGGTTACCGGCATCATCCCGATGACAACGCCGATATTAATGACAACCTGAATCGCGACCATTCCGACAATCCCTACGGAGAGCAGGCTGCCGAAGCCGTCAGGAACCGTCATGGCGACCCTCATGCCTCGCCATACCAAAGCCGCGAACAACAGCAGCACGATCAGCCCGCCGATGAAGCCAAGCTCTTCGGCCAATATGGAAAAGATAAAGTCGGTTTGCGGTTCAGGCACATAAGCATATTTCTGGCGGCTCATGCCAAGGCCAAGGCCGCCGAGGCCGCCGGGGCCGATCGCATACAGCGACTGAATGATCTGGTAGCCGGTCCCGAGCGGATCCGACCAAGGATCGAGAAAGCCCGTTATCCGCTTCAAACGATACGGTGCCGTAAGGATAAGTCCAGCAAAGCCCGCGACACCGCCCAGAGCAAGAAATCCCAGATGCTTCATTCGCGCTCCGGCCGTGAACACGATCATCATGGCTGCCCCGAGCATAACGGCGCCGGTGCCAAGATCCGGCTGCAGCATGATCAATCCGAAGGCGAGGCCGATCAAACCCAGCGGCGGGAGAAGTCCCTTGCTGAATGAAGTAATATCATAATCTTGTTTGCTGAGCCACCGAGATAGAAACAGAATCATTCCGAGTTTCATAAACTCGGAAGGCTGAATGCCGAACGAGCTGATGCCGAGCCAGCTTCTCGCGCCGCCCCGAACGACCCCGATCCCCGGGATCAGAACGATAACGAGCAGAAAGAAGCAGACGAGCAGCACCAGCTTGCTGTATTTCTTCCATACTTTATAGTCGATTTTGGAAGTGAAATACATGGCCGCAAGCCCGAGGCAAGCAAAGAACGCCTGCCGTTTCACAAAATAAAACTTATCGCCGTAATCATGGAAAGCGAGTACGGAGCCTGCGCTGTATACCATTACGATCCCGATGGCCAGCAGGGCCAAAATGCATATAAGCAGCCACAGATCGGGCGCCTGGCGGTTCTTGTTCATGGAAAGGCCACCTCGTACATCCTTAGTAGGGGCTTATCCACCCCCCTACTTAAAGGTTATGCACCGCCTCTTTAAAAATGCGTCCTCTGGCTTCAAAGGAAGGGAACATGTCCCAGCTGGCGCATGCCGGCGACAGCAGAACGATATCGCCGGGCTCGGCCAGCCGGGCCGCCTCCTGGACAGCCATAGTCAATGTATCGGCGGCGTCCTTTCCATTATCGACGAGGATAATTTGCTTTAATCCGGCTTTTTCCGCCGCAGCCGCGATTTTCTCCTTCGTCTGGCCCAGGAGAACGACAGCCTTCACCCGCTCTCTTAGGGAAGGCACAAGCTCCTCGTAATCCGAGCCCCGGTCAAGACCGCCTGCAATGAGCACGACGGGCTCCTTGAACGAGGTCAGCGCCATGTTGGTGGCTTTGGAGTTCGTCGCCTTGGAGTTATTGTAATAGGCAATGCCGTCCCGCTCACCGACGAATTCAAGCCGGTGCTCCACCCCGCGGAAGCTTGACAATACCGGCGCCAGTTTATCCGGACTCACGCCTGCCGAGATCGCAATCGCTGATGCCGCGAGTGCGTTCCCGACATTGAATCTGCCGGGCAACCCGATGTTCTCCACACGGATGATCTCATGCGTAAAGCCCTTGCCGTCCGTATAGACGACGGTTCTCTCCGGCTCCTCGCCGCCCGCCAGTTGACCCTCTGCTCCGTAAGGCGGCATCACGTGAACCCCTTCACGAAGGACTTCGTTCATCGAGAACGGCAAAATGCGGGCCTTGATATACGGGACGAGGCTTCTGCACACGGGATCATCCCAATTGAGCACAGCGGTATCGTCCGCCGTCTGATTCGCGAACAGCTTGGCTTTGGATGCGATATAATCGTCCATCCCGCCATGATAGTCAAGATGCGTTTCGGCTATATTCAGCAGCGCGGCGATGCGCGGCCGGAAATCCTCGGTTCCTTTGAGCTGGAAGCTGCTGAGCTCCACGACCATCCAATGGTCCGGTCTCGCCTCCTGGGCAGCCTCCGACAGCGGCGTGCCGATATTGCCCGCAACGATCGGGGACAGGCCCGCGTCCTCAAGCAGCTGTCCGACCCAGGTTGTCGTTGTTGTCTTGCCGTTGGAGCCGGTGATGCCGATCATCGGCGCAGCACAGATATGGTAGGCGACCTCTACCTCGGTTACGACCGGAACGCCCAGCTCCATCGCCCTCTGAACGGGCGGCACCGAGTAAGGAATGCCGGGATTTTTGACGAGGAGCGTTACGCCGGGATGAATCAAGTCATCCGGATGCCCCCCGCATATAACAGAAATGCCCAAAGCTTCGAGCTCCGACGCTTCGGGACACTGCTCTCTTTCTTTTCGATCATTCACCGTGACCTCCGCCCCGGCTTTATGCAGTACTTTGGCTACTTGGACGCCGCTCTTGGCAAGTCCGAGAACAACGACGGTCTTTCCCCGGTATTCATCTGGATGCTTCATATGCTACAACCCCTTGTTGATATAGAGCCCGAGTCCCGCCAAAACCAGTCCCACGGCCCAAAATGTGATAACGACGCGCCACTCCGACCATCCGGACAGCTCAAAGTGATGGTGGATCGGGCTCATCTTGAAGATGCGTTTGCCTCTCGTTTTGAACGAGATGACCTGGAGCACAACGGAGAGCATTTCGATAACGAATACGCCTCCGAGGATAAGGAACAGCAGCTCGCTTTTCGTCACGATAGCGATGGCGCCGATCGCGCCCCCGATCCCCAGCGAGCCTGTATCTCCCATGAACACCTTGGCCGGATGGGCGTTAAACACCAGAAACCCGAGCACCGCGCCGATCATCGCCGCCGCGCAGAAGGCCGCCGCGAACGAGGTCGACTGGATCGCCACAATGGCATAGCCTCCGAATGCTATCGCGCTGACGCCGGATAACAGTCCGTCCAGACCGTCCGTGAAATTGACGGCATTGCTGATCGCCAGCATCATCAGCACGATGAACGGATAGTAGAACCATGGACCCCAGTCAAACGACCAGTTCATTCCCGGTACGCCGATCGCCGTGCTGTGCCCGTTGGAGATGAGCAGCCAGCACATGATCCCCGAGAACAGAAGCTGTCCGAACAGCTTCTGCCGTGGGGTCAGTCCCAATGAGCGGCGGAACACGATTTTAATATAATCATCAAGAAATCCGATCAGGCCAAAGCCCAATGTTGCCACTAGAAGCACATAAAAGTCGGTATCGACCGGCGAAAACTTGATGAACGTCAGCGTGAACGCAAGCAGAATGACGACGCCGCCCATTGTCGGCGTGCCTGCTTTTTTGAGGTGGCTTTGAGGACCGTCGTTTCGCACTTGCTGTCCAAACTTCAATCTGCGAAGCAGCGGAATCAGCAGCGGGGCCGAAATGACAGCCAGTATAAACGCTACACCGATGGTCAATAACAGCAGCTGAAAGTCCATAAGCTCACCCCCTCACTCCGTTGTTTCCGCCTGGCAGGGCTTTAAGCGCATCGACCACATGCTCCAGCTTCATTCCCCTCGAAGCCTTCACCAAAACGATGTCCTTCTCGGACACCCGCTTCAGCAGCTCCGCAATAAGCTGCTCCTTGTCCGTGAACGCGAGAACAGCTCCGTCCGGGTACTTCGCCTTTGCCGCCTCCGCCGTGTGCTGGGACAACGGGCCGTAGGTTAATACAAGCTCCACTTGGTCCGGAGACAGATAACGTCCGATTTCCTCGTGAAACTCCTGCTCGCGCTGCCCAAGTTCCAGCATGTCCCCAAGAACGGCAATCCGGCACCGGTAGCCCTTCATGTCGCCCAGCACATCGATCGCAGCCTTTGCTGCCGTCGGGCTGGAATTGTAAGCATCGTTCAGAACGGTAACCCCATGGTTCGTCTCAATCGCCTCGATCCGCATGCTCGTCAGCTTGAGACCGGCAAAGCCGCGGCGAATCTCCTCATCGCTGACGCCCAGATGCGTCGCTACCGCCATGGCAGCCAGGGCGTTGATGACATTATGGCGTCCGAGCAGCGGAAGGCTGAAGCCTTCGCCCTCATACCGGTTCGATGTGAACACAATGCCGCGTGCGTGAAACATCAGGCCTGTCGGATGAGCATCGTTGGTGTCCCGGCTGCCGAACGTAAAGGTGTTCATCGATGCCGGCTTGACCGTACCCGGCTCCTGCAGCACCTGATCGATCAGCGGCTCATCGCCATGGTATACCAGCAGCCCGCCGGGCTTCATGCCGCTCACGATTTCAAGCTTGGCCCGGGCAATCTCCTCCCGCGAGCCGAGCTGAAGCAAATGCGCTTCGCCGATATTCGTGACCACGGCGATATCCGGGTGCGCGATCGAAGAGAGGAGCTCGATCTCGTGCCGGCCGCTCATCCCCATCTCAAGCACCGCGATATCCGTATCTTCCTTCATGGCAAGCACCGTCAAAGGAAGGCCGATATGGTTGTTATAGTTGCCCTGCGTCTTATGAACTTTGTAACGGGTTTCGAGGAGGGCGGTCACCATGTCCTTGACGGTGGTTTTGCCGTTGCTTCCGGTAATGCCGACCACCTTGGCGTTGGTCTCCGCCAAATAAGCGCCCGCAAGCGCTTGGAGAGCCGACAGCGTGTCATCCACAAGGATGACCGGGCCGTCAGGAACCGGCTCATGATCCCGCTGCCACAGCAGGCCGCCGGCGCCGGCTGCAAGCACAGCCTCTCCGAATTGATGTCCGTCGAATTTCTCGCCGACAATCGGAACAAACAGATTGCCCGGCTGTATTGTGCGGGAGTCGGTTCCGACTCCTTGAATCATCATATCGTTGTCTTGGTTTCGTAAGAGCGTACCGCCGCACATGTCGGCAATGCTCCGCAATGATTTATGGATCACTATTGTCTGCCCCTTATCGCGTCTTTGGCTACGATGCGGTCGTCAAAATCAAGCACTTCGCCCGCAATCAGCTGGTAGGTCTCATGACCTTTCCCCGCAATCAATACTACATCGCCCGGGCTTGCCATTTCAATAGCCTTTTGAATGGCCTCGCGGCGGTCGACAATGAGCTTATAGCGGTCTTCGGACACGCGGTCCTCAACCAGTCCCGCCTCAATATCCTTAAGGATCGCTGCCGGGTCCTCGGTGCGCGGATTATCCGAGGTAACCAGCACGATATCGCTGTACTTGGCAGCGATCTTACCCATGATCGGGCGTTTCGTGCGGTCACGGTCGCCGCCGCAGCCGAACACGGTCAGCACGCGTCCCTCCGCAAATTCATTGACCGTCCGCAGCACGTTTTCCAGCCCGTCGGGCGTATGCGCATAGTCAACGATCACCGCATACGGCTGACCCTCATCGACAACCTCAACGCGGCCGTCGACGCCCGGAACGGATTCCAGGCTGTGCTTGATGTCCTCAAGCGGAACGCCTTCGAGCAGCGCTGCCGCAATGGCAGCCATAGCGTTATAGACATTGAATTTCCCTACCATCTTGATGGAAATATCCGTGCTGCCGCGGAAGGTATCCACATGGAACGATGTGCCCTGCGCCGTGATCGAGATGTTGCTGGCCCGCACATCCGCCCGCTCGCCTAGGCCGTAGTAGATGACCTCCGCAGCCGTCTGCTTGGCGAAATATGCGGAAGCCTCGTCATCGGCATTCAGCACGGCGTATTTGCGGGACGGTTCGTCCTTGGGAAAAGCGTTGCCAAGGCGGGAGAAAAATAACCCTTTGGCCGCCCGGTATTCTTCCATCGTATGATGATAGTCAAGATGATCCTGCGTCAGGTTCGTAAAGATCGCGGTGCGGAAGTCCGTGCCCTTGACTCGCCCCTGCTCCAGCGCATGGGAGGAAACCTCCATCACGCAGCACTGCATGCCTGCTTCGGCCATCTCGTTCAAGTTCCGCTGAAGCTCCAGCGCTTCCGGCGTCGTGCGCGGCATCGGAAACGATTTGCCTGCATATCGCATCTGAATGGTTCCGATCAATCCGGTCTTTAAACCATGATCATTCATAATTTTCTCGATCAGATAGGTGGTCGTCGTCTTGCCGTTGGTCCCCGTTACACCGATCATCTTCATCCGCGAGCTGGGCTGGTTGAAGAACGCATTGGCCAGCCCGGCCATCGCAAACCGGCTGTCCTTTACGAGGATCTGGGGAAGATCGATGTCAAGCTTCCGCTCGACAACCAGCGCGGCCGCGCCCCGCTCGGCAGCCTGGGCGGCAAAGTCATGGCCGTCCACGGTATGGCCTGGAAGGCAAATAAACAGATCGCCCGGCTTTACTTCCCGAGAATCAACTTGGATTCCGGTAATTTCAACGTCACCGGCACCGTCGATCACGGCGGCTGCCAGCACGGATGATAATTCATTCAATTTCATGGATATCCCTCTCTCTATATATCCGTATCATCCGGCTTGGCGTCCATCCAGATGATACGGCTTAATGTTCGTGTTTTGCTTCGTCCGGAGCCTCACCCATGTAGATACGGATCGTGGATCCCCGCTCCACTCGGCTTCCCGGCTTCGGCGCCTGGGAAATGACCGTATTGCCGGTCCCTGACTTGGCCAGGTTAAAGTTCATGTTCAAATCCTCGTACAGCTCCTGAACCGTCGCCCCGACCAAATCCGGGACGGTTACGGTCGGCACTTCCCCATATTTGTAATCGCGGGGAACCTGATCCTTCCGCGGCGGGATATTCATATAATGCAGCGCATCCTCCAGAATGTTCTGCACGATCGGAGCCGCAACCACGCCCCCGAATTGAATTCCCTTTGGATTGTCGACCGCGGTATAGACGACAATCTCAGGATCGTCCGCCGGCGCGAAGCCGATAAAGGATACGATATGCTCGGTGGAGGAATAACGCCCGTTGACGACCTTCTGGGCCGTTCCCGTCTTCCCGCCGACGCGGTAGCCGTCGATGAAGGCTGGCCGTCCGGTGCCTTTGGCCACGACGCTCTCCAGCGCTTCGCGAACCTGCTTGGACGTCTCTTCCGAGATCACCTGCCTTACCATCTGCGGCTTCACCTCCTCCACCACCTCGCCGGTTTCCGGATGGATCCACGCTTTGGCCACATAAGGTTTGTACAGCTTCCCTCCGTTAATGGCGGCAGACACTGCGGCCACCTGCTGGATCGGAGTCACCGAGACCCCCTGTCCGAATGCCGTCGTCGCAAGCTCAACGGGCCCGACGTTGTCCAGCTTGAACAGGATACCGTTCTCCTCCCCGTTCAAATCGATCCCCGTCTTCGAGCCGAAGCCGAAATCGCGGATGTATTGGAACAGACTTTCCTTGCCAAGCTTCTGGCCGAGTGCCACGAAGCCCGGGTTGCAGGAGTTCTGGACGACTTCCAAATAGGTCTGGCTGCCGTGTCCGCCCCGCTTCCAGCAGCGAAGGCGTGCGCCCCCAACTTCGACCGCGCCGGAATCAAAGAAATGATCGTTTTTCAGATCCACCTTCCCCTCTTCCAGCGCGGCGGCCAGCGTGATGATCTTGAAGGTCGACCCCGGCTCGTACGTCATCCAGATCGGAAGATTCCGGTTGTACGTCTCGGGGGAGAATTCCTGATAGTTCGCCGGCGAATAGCTCGGACGGCTGGCCATGGCCAAAATCTCACCCGTCTTCGGATTCATGGCGATGGACCAAGCACCGTTGGCCTGGTATTTCACCATCGCCTGATCGAGCTCGCGTTCCATAATGGACTGAATCGATTTATCGATCGTCAGCTCCAGATTCAAGCCGTTTCGCGGTTCCTTATACGTCTCGGTGGAGCCAGGCATCAGCCTGCCCCCCGCATCCGACAGGTACGAGATATTCCCGTTGAACCCTTTCAGCTTATCATCATGCTTCGCTTCCATGCCGGTAAGTCCCTGATTGTCAATGCCGGCAAATCCCAGAATATGAGCGGCAAGATCGCCGTATGGATAATAGCGCTTGTTGTCTTCGGCAACAACGATACCCGGCAGCTTCAAATCACGAATTTCCTGCGCCAGCTCCATCGTAATTTTACGCCCTCCGGGTTTGATTTGCTCTACCATGGAATTCCGTTTGGTAATGACCTTCTTCACGTCGGCTTCGCCTACCCCCAAAATGCCGGAGAGCGTCTTGGCCGTTTCATCGGGGTTTTGGATCTGCGCCGGAATGGCCCATATGGTCGGCGTCGTGATGTTGGTTACAAGCGCGGTGCCGTTTCTATCGAGAATTTCTCCCCGCTTAGCCGTAAACGGAATGGCCCGGCGCCACAGCTCCTCTGCTTTCGCTGACAGCTCCGCGCCTTTTCCGATCTGGACATATCCCAGCCTGACGATCAATGCCGAGAACAGCAGGAGCAGCAGCAGCAGGCTCCAGAGCAGACGGCGCCGCTGTGATACCTTGGATACTTTCACCTTAAGCTTCCCTCCCCGTTTGAACCCGAAAGCTCATGAAATGCCTTCATCACATGAGTATTCGGGACAAACCGGGGATAGAACAAGCTATTCCTTGTCCCCTTCGCCTTCCGCCGCCTGATCGGCGGCATCGGTTGCGTTCTCTTCTTGGCCTGCGGTATCGGATTCGGATTCAGCCCCGGCTTCGCTGTCGCTTGCCTCCTTATCCTCGGCAGGCGTCAGCGTCAGATGCACGGTCCGCTGGCCGTTCTCGGTCGTCTCCATCTGCTTGGTAACGTAGCCTTCACCTTGAACCATGACCTTGACCCGCATTAAGGTCAGAACCTCCATGGCATCGCGAAGCGACTCGCCCTGCAGATTCGGAATGGACATCGTCGCCTCATCCTCGGTCAAGAGGTAGATGCGCTGCGCGCCGCTGATCGGCGTGCCGGGCTCCGGAAACTGTTTCTTTACGGTGTTTCCGCTGCCGAGCGTTTCGAATACGACGCCCTCCTCAAGCAGCTTTGCCTTCGCTTCGCTTACCTTCATGCCCGTCATTTTCGGCGCTTCATAGGCCCCGTCGGGAATGACGGTCTCCTTCGACTTGCCCTTCTCCTCGGCATTCGATTTCGGGACGCCCCAGTACGTCAGCGTTTTGGACACGATCTCTTTGAAGATCGGGGCGGCGAGCTTACCTCCGCCGACTTCCTCGTTCGGCTCGTCGATGATGACCAGGACGGCGATCTTCGGATCCTCCACCGGCGCGTAACCGATAAAGGAGACGACCTGCTTGGTAGTATCCTTATAACCACCGGTGGATTTGACGGCGGTACCTGTCTTCCCCGCTACCCGGTAACCGTCGATATACGCCGCGTGCCCTGTACCTTTGTCTTCGTCGGCAACGACCTGCTCGAGATATTTGCCGGTTTCCCTGGCCGACTCGGGCGAGATCACCTGGCGGACCATCTTCGGCTCGATCTTCTCGGTCTTGCCGGTGTTCGGATCCTCGACCTCCTTCACCAAATGCGGCTTCATCAGCTTGCCGCCGTTCGCAACGGCCGAGATGGCCGCAATTTGCTGGATCGGCGAGACCGATACGGCATAGCCGTAGGTCATGGACGCAATATCTGAATCATAAGTCATATTAAGGATACTGGAGGTTTCGCCCGGAAGGTCGATACCGGTCTTTTCCGCGAAGCCGAATTGCTTGATATAGTTGGTGAGGCGCTCCTTGCCAAGCATTTCGTACCCCAGCTTGACGAAGGCCACGTTACTCGACCGCTTTACGCCTTCCAGATACGTAATCGGTCCCCATCCTTCCGGACGGATGTCTTTGTGGGTCCGCCCCCCGGCCCGGATAGTTCCTGACTGGTAAGCTGCATTCGGGTTGAACAGCTTCTCCTGGATGGCGCTCGCCAAGGTAACGATCTTGAAGGTCGATCCCGGCTCGTACCGCGATCTTACCGCATGATTGTAAAAGTTCTTATATTCCGATTCCCAGTATGTATTGGGATCATAGGTCGGCAGGTTCGCCATGCCGAGAATTTCTCCGGTCTTCGGATCCGCCGCAATCACCGTCATGCTGATCGGCTTGTATTTTTCAAACGTTTCGCGCATTGCGTCCTCGATATAATACTGGATTGTATCATCGATCGTCAGCAATAAATTTTTCCCATTTATGGCAGGCTGGTATAAATCATCCTGGCTCGGCAGCTTGACGCCCTTCTTGTCGCTCTTGTAGGAGGCAAACCCATCCTTTCCCCGCAGGTAGTCGTCGTAAAAGGCCTCAATGCCGCCGACCGCTTCTCCCTGAAGATCCGTATATCCTATGACATGGGCTGCCACTGTGCCTTGCGGATAGAAGCGCTTCTGCTCCCGCTGGAGGCCGATGCCCGAATCGGCGATTTTACCGTCTTTCCTCAGCTTCTGCTCCAGGCTCTTCCTCAGCTCTTCAACCTTCTCCTTGGTCTCCTCGTCGATCTTCCAGCCCTCGCTGCGGACCTCGCGACCCTGCAGATATTCTCCCTTATCGTTCTTGGCCCGGACCATTTCCAAAAGCTCGTCCTCATCCTTGCCCAGAATGTCATGCAGCCCCTTAACGACATCCTCCTCCAGGCCGTTTGCCTGAATGACCTTTGGATTGACGACAACGGTATAGGCCGGCGCATCCATCGCCAGGATATCGCCGTCCCGGTCCATGATCGTCCCCCGGGATGCCGGGAGATCCTGCGAGCGGGACCAGCGCTTCATTGCTTCGGCCTTCCAGAAATCGTTGTCGATGACCTGCAGCCAAAACACCCGACCAATTAATAAAGCAAAAAAGAGGGTTATACATCCCCCTATTAGCACGGTGCGCAGTTTGATTTTTTTAACCATTGGCGTAACCTCACACTTTAATCATTTTGTCCGGATTTCGAAGCCTCTGTTCCGGATTGTCCGGATACCGGCGACAAATGAATGGCGTCTGTTTCATCAATGGGCACGTAACCAAGCTCTTTTGCCTTGTCCAAAATTTGCATCTCCAGCGTCTGCTTCTCGACTTGCAGCTGTGTAACCGTCCGTTTCCCTTCTTCAATCTTATTCTCCGTTACATGAATCTGCCGATTCAGGTCATAGGAATGAACATGGCTCATGCCGATCACGCCCATGACCACAACCATGAATACCACGGACAACAAGTACAGAAGCTTTTCTTTCTGGGGTAACTGGGAACGGCGTTTGATGACTTTCGTCTTCTCGAGATAGGCGGACTGCGTTTCCTTCTGTCTCTCCTGTACAGCCAAATTACCGCGTGTGTATGCCATGGCGATTCTCCTTCTTCAGGTATAATGTGTGCTACTGCTTTTCCGCAATCCGCAGCTTCGCCGATCTTGCTCTCGGGTTGCCCTCGATTTCCTCCGCCGACGGTATGATCGGCTTGCGGTTCACCAGCTTCAAATCCCCCTGGCCGCCTCCGCATACGCACATTGGAAAATCCGGAGGGCAAGTGCATTTCGGAATATACGAATTAAAAATCTGCTTGCAGATCCGGTCCTCCAGCGAATGGAACGTGATGACGGACACTCTTCCACCCGGGGCAAGGCATCTTACCGCCTGGTGCAGCGCATCCTGGAATGCCCCGAGCTCATCATTGACCGCAATCCGGAACGCCTGAAAGCTGCGCTTAGCCGGATGGCCGCCCGTACGTCTTGCTGCTGCCGGAATTCCTTCCTTAATCAGTTCGACAAGCTCACCGGTTGTCTGAATAGGCCGCTGCGCCCTTCTTTCCGCAATGACCTTGGCGATCCGGCGCGAAAATTTCTCCTCGCCGTATTCGTGCAATATCCGCGAAATCTCCTGCTCCGGCCATTCGTTGACAATCGTTGCAGCGGTCAGCTCAGCGGATTGATCCATCCGCATATCCAGCGGCGCATCGTGATTGTAGCTGAACCCTCTCTCTCCCTCATCGAATTGGGGAGAAGATACGCCCAAATCAAAGAGTATACCGTCAACTTGCGGCTGTTCGTTTCCGCCTGGCGTCGTTTCGCTCCGGAGCACCTCCTCCAGCTCGCGAAAATTCGTCTTGACGAGCGTAATCCGGTCTGCATATGGCTTCATAACTTCCCGGGCATTATTCAGCGCCCAGTCGTCCTGATCCAATGCGATCAACCGCCCTTTCGAACTTAGCTGAGAAGCAATGAGCGAGCTATGCCCCGCGCCTCCAAGCGTACAGTCAACGTATATACCATCTGGTTTGATGCGCAGCCCTTCTGTCGCTTCTTGCTTAAGCACCGTGATGTGATGGAACAAAGCTGCAGCCCTCCATTGTGTCTGAATTCAACATGCTAGTCGTTTACATTTGCTACTCAATCGTTCATGTACTACTGGGGGCAGTTTAAAGATCGAAATCAAAATCGACCAGCTTCTCGGCGATCTCGTTGAATGTCTCCTCCGACTGCTCGTAGTACTTCTGCCACTGCTCCTTGCTCCAGATCTCCACGCGGTTGGAAACGCCGATAACGACGCACTCCTTCTCCAGCTTGGCGAACTCGCGCAAATTGCCCGGCAAATTTACCCTTCCCTGTTTATCCCATTCGCATTCGGTTGCCCCGGAAAAGAAAAACCGGGTAAATGCACGGGCATCCGACTTCATGAGCGGCAGGGATTTGAGCTTCTGCTCCATAACGGACCATTCTTCTCTGGGGTATACAAATAGGCATTGGTCCAATCCGCGGGTAACGACAAACGAGGTGCCCAAGAGCTCCCGAAATTTAGCGGGGATGATGATTCTTCCCTTGTCATCAATGCTATGCTGAAACTCCCCCATAAACATCAGGCATTCCACCCCTTAACCCCGTGTCCCCACTTTGCACCACTTTCCACCACTTTAGGATAATAGATTCGGCGTCAAGAATCAAATTCCTTCAAGCGGGATTTTGTTTTTTTGGTTATTTCTCTCAAGATGACCGCGCCAAAAAACCTCCTTCCAAATCCCTGCCGGGAATGGAAGGAGGTTCTCATGTGTTGGGGCCGTAAGGTTTAATGCTGGGCCCAGCTATCCAGGTAAGCCTTCTGCTCATCGCTCAAGCTGTCGATTTGAATGCCTAGACTTTCCAGCTTGTAGAGCGCCACTTGCTCATCCAGCTCATAAGGAACGTTCAGTACCCGCGTACCGATCTGCTGGTATTGTTCATTCACGTACTTAAGGGACAGCGCCTGAAGCGCAAAGGTCATATCCATAATTTCAGCTGGATGGCCATCGCCCGCCGCCAGATTGACGAGGCGGCCCTCAGCCAGCAAGTAAATTTTGCGTCCGTCCTTCAGATGGTACTCCTCAATATTGCGACGAACGGTGCGAACCGACTGGGCGCGCTCGGCCAAATCCGGCTTGTTGACCTCCACATCGAAATGCCCGGCATTCGACAGGATCGCTCCGTCCTTCATGACGTCGAAGTCCTCGCCGCTGATTACGTCGCGGTTGCCGGTTACGGTTACGAAGAAATCGCCCAGCTTCGCCGCTTCGCGCATCGGCATCACCCGGAAGCCGTCCATATAGGCTTCAACCGCTTTGATGGCATCCACTTCGGTAACAATGACGTTGGCACCAAGACCTTTGGCCCGCATCGCAACCCCTTTGCCGCACCAGCCGTAGCCGACGACAACAACCGTTTTGCCTGCCACGACCAGATTCGTCGTCCGATTAATGCCGTCCCATACGGATTGGCCTGTACCGTAGCGGTTATCGAATAAATATTTGCAGTATGCATCATTTACGGCCACCATCGGGAATTTCAGCGCTCCATCCTTCTCCAGGGACTTTAGTCGCAGGATGCCTGTCGTTGTCTCTTCGGCACCGCCGCGAATGCCTTCAAGCAGGTCCGTGCGCTCGGCATGCAAAATCGTAACGAGATCGCCGCCGTCATCAATTATGAGATCGGGTCTCGTCTCCAATGTCGAGATGAGATGCTGCTTGTATTCCTCCGGCTCCGGATTATATTTCGCAAACACGGTAATGCCGTCCTCGACCAAAGCCGCGCACACATCGTCCTGGGTGGACAGCGGATTGCTGCCGGTGATGGTCACTTCGGCTCCTCCGGCCTGAATGACTTTCGCAAGATAGGCAGTCTTCGCTTCAAGATGCAAGGAAATGGCAACCTTCAAGCCTTTGAACGGAAGCTCCCGTTCGAACTGCTCCCGCACCCGGTTCAAGACCGGCATGTGCGCCTTCACCCAGTCAATCTTCAAATGACCCTCCGGCGCCAATTTGACGTCGGCGATGCTGCTGTTCTGTAATGCGGATGAACTCATACAACTAACCTCCTATGGTGTGTGTTTGATGCATACCGGCTTATTATACGAATACGACACGATGAGTGCCGGAACCTTCATACGGGATCTCCATCAGGCGGTCCACCAGATTCAGCCCGTAGCGGTTCATGTATTCTATGATATTGTATACTCTTTCCTGCGGGCTGCCCTCCGGCAGAAGCGACAGCTCGATCCGCTTCCACTGCGCCAGAGCTGCTTCATGCTGCTGGGCCAGGGCACCTTTCGATCTGCTGAGCAGGAAATCCATCTGTTCCAATATTTTCGCGCGGTTCGTTTCCCCTAATTTTAACAGCCCCGCCTGCATTTTACCAATATCTTCTATCAAAGGCTGGTACAGCGCCTCAAAAGCGACTTTCGTCTCGGCAAACCGGCCATCCAAGTTCAGCTTGTCTTGACCAGCTAGCCATGCATCCCGCTTCTCCCCAAGATGGAGCAGCACATCCTGGAAGGTCAGCTCATACTTATCCATATATTTATGAACGGTTCCGTCCAGAAGCGTAAAGGACATTCTCGGGATAATCAGCGGCATCCGCAATCCCAGATCGGCAAAAGCCCCGCGGGTAATCGCCCAATACGAAATCTCGCCTGGGCCGAGAATGGTTCCGAGTACAGGGAGCAGCGAGTCCTGCATAATCGGACGGGTCAGCACATTGTTGCTGAACCGGGCCGGATGCTGATGCAGCTCGTCCAGAAGCTCCTGCCGCGTAAATGATACCAGGCCCTTCCGGTCCGAGTAGACATCCCCCTCGCGGAACAGCAGGAGCCGTCTGCCTTCATGCACGTAGAAGAGATTCGCTCCGTTCTCTGCAACCTCCGCCTGCACTTCATAGCCCCGTCCGGTAATCTCTTTAGCGGCCGCCTGATAGGAACGGCATAAATCTTCATTATGCATGATCATCGCTTCGAACACGGGAACCTCAAGCTCCCGCAGCGCAGGGTCGGCGGAATCGAGCAAAATCAATCCGTATTTCCCAAACATCACGCCAAGCAGCCTTGCAAAGGCATCGCTTAAACAGGGCGCATCCTGGACCGATTCGCTGACAAGCCTCAACAACTCGCCCTTGTGTTCGCTGTCAGGCAGCTGCTGCTGCAGCTCGTTCAGCAGTCCGTCCCAATCGGCCCGGTCTACTCTCGTATAGCTGACAGAGGTTCTCAGCGCATCCTTTGGATCCAGCTTCACTTTGGCGAGGCGCTGGTCCGGGGACAAGAAATACGTGTGGTTCACCTCGTCCCAATCATGATCCTCCCCTGCGATCCAAAATACAGGCACGACCGGCCGGTTAAGCCGCCGCTGTGCTTCTCGGGCAGACTGAATGATCGTGATGGCCTTATATACAACGAGCAGCGGTCCTGTAAACAACCCGCTCTGCTGCCCGCCGACCATAACCAGCGCACCCTCCTGCTCCAGTGCATCAAGTGTCGTATGTACTGCAGGATGATTATTGTGTTTCTTATTATATGCCCGAAGACAACTGACCAGCGCCTTGCGCGGCGTGCGCTTGTCTTCCGAAAGGTCCAGCCATGCTGCCCGCTCGGCAAAACTTCGCTCGCTGCGGAAATCTCCACCGTATAGTCCGCTGACTTGATCGAAACGGTGAATATAGTCCCGAGCAAGACGCGAGGCGAGGTTTAATGGTTCCGGAACGATATTCATGAGGTCGCCTCCTATTCTCTCGTCGCCAAAATTCCAATATGTGTACGATCATCATTTATTCTAACCTAATAAAACCTTTCTTGATTGTACCGAATGTTGGCATTGTGCGTCAAAGGAAAAGAATAGCCGCCGGCATTATTGCCTGCGGCTATTCCTACTTGTCAGGGCCGATTTATGCATAAGCCTTGGCAACCCAATGGCCCTTGGATACCTCGACCAGTTCGGTATCATCCACATCCAGCTGGACCGTTCCGTCCTCGCCCTTGGCGGCCGAAATCGGTCCCTGCATGTCATTTTCCATTTTAAGACGTGTCTTGTTCGCCTCGATTTCCGGATCCGGAATCGGAATGGCGGACAGCAGCGTTTTGGTGTAAGGATGGATCGGGTTGGCATACAGCTCTTCACTGTCGGCCAGCTCGACCATTTTTCCGAGATACATTACCGCTACGCGGTCGCTGATATGCTTGACCATCGACAGGTCGTGAGCGATGAAGAGGTACGTCAAACCGAGGCGGTTCTGCAAATCCTTCAGCAGGTTAACGACCTGTGCCTGAATCGATACGTCGAGCGCCGAGATCGGCTCGTCGCAAATGATGAATTTCGGATTGACCGCAAGCGCGCGCGCTATGCCGATCCGCTGCCGCTGGCCGCCCGAGAACTCGTGGGGATAACGCGTCGCATGATCGCTGTTCAGGCCGACCATGTCAAGCAGCTCCTCGATCCGCTTCTTGCGCTCTGCGCGGCTGCCGGCCATGCCGTGAATATCCAGCGCTTCGCCGATAATGTCGGAAACCGTGAATCTCGGATTCAGCGATGCATACGGATCCTGGAAGATCATCTGCATATCGCGGCGCATCGCCTTCATTTTCTTCGGCGACAGCTTGTAAATGTCCGTACCATTAAAGTTAACGCTGCCTGCCGTCGGCTCGTACAGACGCAGAATCGTCCGGCCCGCTGTTGATTTGCCGCAGCCGGATTCCCCGACCATACCGAGCGTTTCGCCTTCGCGGATATAGAAGTTCAGGTTGTCGACCGCCTTGAGCACATTGCCTCCGCCGACATTAAAATACTTCTTGAGGCCTTTCACTTCAATCAGATGGTTATCCTTCATGAGCTTTGCGCCTCCTTCGCCATCGGATGCAGGTTCCAGCAGCGCGCCATGTGCGTGTCGCTGAATTCCGTCGCCCCCGGGTCGATCCGTTCGCAAATCTTCATCGCCTCATCGCAGCGGGCGCAGAACGGGCAGCCGACAGGCGGCTTAATCAGATCCGGCGGCGTTCCGATAATCGGAATGAGCGGCTCGTCCTTCTTCTGATCCAGGCGCGGCATGGAACGAAGCAGCCCTTTCGTGTAGGGGTGCTGGGGATTTTTGAAGATCTCCCATTTCGTTCCGGTCTCTACCACTTCGCCGGCATACATGACGATCACGCGATCGCACATGCCGGCCACGACGCCGAGATCATGGGTGATCAGAATAATCGAGGTGCCGAGACGCTGCTGCATCTCCTTCATGACGTCCATGATTTGAGCTTGGATCGTCACGTCCAGCGCCGTTGTAGGTTCGTCCGCAATAAGCAGCGTCGGCTTGCAGGCAAGCGCGATCGCGATCATCGCACGCTGACGCATGCCGCCCGAAAATTCATGCGGGTATTGATCAAATCGTTCCTCGGCATTCTTGATGCCGACGAGCTTCAGCATTTCGATCGCCTGCTTCTTCGCTTCGGAGAACGACATGCGCTGATGCTTCACGAGCACCTCGGTTATCTGCTTGCCGATTTTGATGGTCGGATTCAGCGAGGTCATCGGATCCTGGAAGATCATCCCGATATCCTTGCCGCGGATCGCTTCCATCTGTTTATTCGTTTTTTTGAGAAGGTCCTGCCCTTGGAAAATGACCTCTCCTTTTTTGATCTCTGACGGCGGCGACGGAATCAAACGCATGATGGTCTGGGCGGTTACGCTTTTACCGCTGCCGGACTCACCAACGATGGCAACCGTCTCCCCCTTGCCGACTTCAAAATTCACGCCGCGCACAGCCTTTACCTCGCCGCCGCGAACGCGAAACGATACGTTGAGGTCTTTAACCTGCAAGATCGGTTCCATACCTTCCCACCTCCTATTTTTTCAATTTCGGATCCAGCGCATCGCGCAGACCGTCACCGAAAATGTTGAATGCAAGCATCGTCAAGCTGATGAACAGAGCCGGGAACAGCATCCGCCAAGGATAGTACATCCATCCCGACAGAGCGTCATTAATCATGGAGCCCCACGAAGCGACCGGCGCTTGTACGCCAAGGCCCAAGAAGCTCAGGAACGCTTCCGAGAAGATCGCGCTCGGCACCGACAAGGTCAACGTAACGATGATCGGTCCCATCGCATTCGGAATCAAGTGCCGGAACAGCAGCCGCGGCGCGCTTGCGCCCATGGACCTGGAAGCCAACACGAACTCCCTGTTTTTCAGCTGCATAATTTCGCCTCGCACGATCCAGGACATGTTGATCCACCCTGTAATCGTCAAGGCAAGTATGATCGTCCCGAGACTCGGCTCAAATACGACCAGAAGCAAAATCGTAACCAGCAAGTAAGGAATGGAATACAAAATTTCTGCGAACTTATTCATGAATTCGTCGACGCGCCCGCCAAAGTACCCCATAATCCCGCCGTAAATAACGCCGATCATCAGGTCAATGGCTGCCGCCGCAAGGCCTACCGTCAAAGATATGCGGGCTCCCATCCAGGTGCGGACAAACACGTCGCGGCCCAGATCGTCCGTACCGAACCAATGCTCGGCGGAAGGCGGAGCGTTCGTATTCATCAAATCATTGGTTTCATAGTCATAATTCGAAATCATCGGTCCGATGATCGCCATGATGACAATCAGGATCATGACAACGAGGCCCGTCATCGCAAGCTTATTCTTGCGCAATCGTTCCCAAGAATCCCGCCAGGAAGACAAGCTTTCCCGCTGGATGACTTCCGACTGCTTCTCATCCGGACCGATCTTCCGGAAATCTTCAGGCGTTAATTGCTGAGCGGCCGGATGAGGCATTCCCTGTTCTGTCGCCATGTTTACCCCTCCTTCCCGCCGGATAGTTTAATGCGCGGATCTACGAATACGTATACGATGTCCGTGACGAAACGCGCCAGCATCAGCAGGATGCCGTAGAAAATCGTAATCCCCATGATCACCGTATAGTCACGGTTCGTAATGCTTTCCACAAACTGCTTGCCGATGCCGCCGATACCAAAAATTTGCTCGATAACGACAGAACCGGTAATAATGTTGGCCGTCATCGGACCGACATACGTAACCACCGGCAGGATGCCGTTGCGGATGACATGGCGGAACATGATCGCAAACCAGTTCAGTCCTTTGGCTTTCGCCGTCTTGATGTAATCCGAATGAAGCACTTCCAGCATGCTGGAGCGGGTCAAACGGGCGATAAACGCGATCGGCTGCGCGGACAATGCCATAACAGGCAGGACATAATCGAGCGGACCGTCAAAGCCCATGACATTGAACAGGCCGGCCTTCTCCGCCAATACGAACTGCAGCATGGATGCCAGGACGAAGCTCGGAACCGCGATCCCGAGAACCGAGATAATCATCGCTATATTGTCAATCAGCTTCCGGTGATAAAGTGCTGCCAGCATCCCCAGCAGTACGCCGACGATAACGGAGACGACAATCGCGATCAGACCCAAGCGAAGCGAAGGTCCGAACGTATCTACTATAATATCGGTGACCGATTGCCCCTGATGCTTCATAGACAATCCGAAATCACCTTGAATGATATTACCTAAATATTTCGTATATTGTTGAAAAACCGGTTTATCCAAATCATACTGCTCCATCAGCCTCGCCAAGATTTCAGGCGATGGTTTTTTCTCTCCCATAAACGGATCTCCCGGTATGGCCTTCATAAGAAAAAAAGTGGCTGAGATCAGTATGAACAAGGATACAAGCATGTAAAAAAACTTACTCGCCACATACCTCAGCATTCTTGTCGTCCTCCTGCTCCTGTTGTTCTATACCAAGCCGTCTATTTCATTGTAGTCTTCCCTAATCAAATGAGCATCCAATAAGTTTCACCAATGGACACAGGATTTGGTAACCGGGCGCTCATACAAAAAAATCGGGATATATATGAGGTGTAAGAAGCCCCACATATATATCCCGAACTGCAACCTTTTATAAAGGAATTACAGAAGACTACTCGATATACGCACGTGTGAAATCGATATCGCCTTTATAATCAAGATGGAGGTTCTTCACCCAAGGTTTAACCAGGGAAACGCTGGAGTAGTAGTAGATCGGCATAACAACCTGGTTGTCCTGAACGAGAATCTTCTCCGCTTGAGACATCAATTCCATGCGCTTCGCATTGTCGCTGGTCGCATAGGCTTCCTTGACAAGCTTGTCATACTCTTCGCTCTTGAAGCCGGTATCGTTGTTGCCGCCGGTCGATGTCCACATGTCGATATAGGTCATCGGGTCATTGTAGTCGGCTCCCCATCCGGAACGTGCGACTTGGTAGTTGAGATCCGTACGGTTCTTCAAGAATACGCCCCACTCTTGGTTTTGTACCTTAACCGTTACGCCAAGGTTGTTCTTCCACATATCCGCGATGGCCAGCGCAATTTTCTTGTGGTTGTCATCGGAGTTATGGATCAGCGTAACCTCTGGCAGCGTCGTATAGCCTTTTTCCTTCATGCCTTGCTCGAGCAGCTTCTTCGCTTCTTCCAGATTCTCATTGAAGTAGTTGTCAGGAACTTCTTTACGGTATTCATCCTTCTCGCCTTTGATGCCCGGAGGAACGAAGCCGTAAGCCGGGAGCTGTCCGCCTTGCGTAATTTTCTCTACGATCGCCTTGCGGTCGATTGCCATCGAAAATGCTTTTCGGATGTTTACGTTATCAAACGGTTCTTCCGTTGTATTAAAGATATAGAAGTACGTCGAGGCGATCCCCTTGATCACGAGCTCATCGCCAAGCTCTTTCTTCACCGCGTTCAGCTGGTCCGTCGGAATGTTTCCTGTCGGATGTCCGGCATAATCCAGCTCGTCGTTACGATAGCTGGCAAGCTCGGTCGCAGAGCTGTTAACGATGCTCATTTGTACTTTCTCAAGCTTGATGGAATCTTTATCCCAATACTGGTCGTTCTTCACAAGCTCGATCTTTTGGCCTTTCGTCATTTGTGAAACTTTGAACGGACCATTGCCGATCAACGTATCCGGTTTCGTTGCCCAAGAAGCGTTGCCTTCAACGGATTTATGAACCGGGAAATACGTTTGGAACGACATAAGGCTCAGGAAGTATGGCGTCGGGTTTTCCAGCGTCACTTCCAGCGTGTAGTCATCGGTTGCTTTTACACCGACTTCGTTAACGTCTTTCAAATCTCCTTTGTTGTACGCTTCAGCATTCTTGATGTAGTACAGCTGGTAAGCGTAAGGGGATGCGGGAGTAAAGTTAGGGTCGAGCACGCGCTTCCACGCGAATTCGAAATCCTTGGCCGTTACCGGATCGCCGTTGCTCCATTTGGCGTCCTTGCGAAGGGTGAACACATATTTGAGGCCATCTTCGGAGATGTCCCATTTTTCCGCTACGCCAGGTTCTTCCGTGCCGTCGGCACCTTTGCGAACCAGACCTTCAAACACAGCGTTGATTACCGTATTCGATGTATTGTCCTGGGACAATCCTGGATCCAATGTCGGAGGGTCGGAGGCAAGGTTCATGCGAAAGACTTGTTCTTTCGGCTTGTTCCCTGTTCCGCTGTTGGCACTTTGATCATTCTTGTCAGCTCCGCATGCGGCCAACACTGAACTGAAGGCAAGAATCAGTGTCATGAGAAGCAGCAGTTTCTTGTGTTTCTTCATCTTGCGTTATCCCCCTCATAAAATTAGGTATATGCTTATCGATTATACAACCAGTGGTCAAAAAAATCCATAAATCAGAAAATTGAAAAATCTGCCTGATCCTAGATCTGGCAGATTCCCCAAGTGTTATCTTAACGATTAAGTTGTCCCTATGTAACCTTAATTATGTATGTTAATAGTCCAAAAAATGTAAAAAGTAAGTACCCTGCGCTTAATCCGACAAACCCCAGCCGCCATACCGCCCTGACGAGTCTTTTCCCATTAACCCGGCCCTTCCAGCGGTTTTGTGCACTTCCGATCAGCCCTGCCCCGATGAGCAGCAGCAGTAAGATGAGATAAAAACCGAATTTTGACTGGAAGGTAATGTTAAATAAGGCCGATACCGAGAAGATTAAAAAGAAGGTCGTCACGTCCATAGCAAGCTCAATCGCCTGCTTACGGCTGTTTCCCTTTCGAATGACGATGAAGTACACCAAGAAGAACGGAATGAACGGAATTACACTCAACCAAAAGAACAGATTATTCAAGAAACCCATGCCAACGTACCTCCTATATAGTCATCCCCTCAATAAGCTGTAAAATGAGCTCGTGGTGTGGTGTAGCTACTCTATACCTTCTGCCCATGCGGACGATACTTCCGTTAATCCAGGCCGCTTCCGTTGTGCGCCCCTCAAGCACATCCTTCAGCATCGAGGAGGTGTTATCCGAGGTAGACCGGCAGACTTGCTCGATTTGCTCCCATAGATGGCTCCCAAACGGGATATTGCCTGCCATATATACGGCCTTTCCTTCATCGTAAAGCGCCCTCATGATCGCCACCCGCTGCGGTGAGGCAAGCAGCTCTCCGTTTCGAACCCGCCACAACGCCGTCAGCGGATTGATGACAGCATTCATGAGCAGCTTCCGATAGATCATCTCTTCCATTTCTTTCGACAAAAACGACTCAAATCCTGCACGGTTAAGCTGTCTCACCAGCTCGATTTCGGATTCGTCCTCCTGCTCCAGACCGCTGGACCCCTCAGCTTGGGGCAGCTTCCCGATCGTCGTCGTTCCGTGTCCTGCATGAAGCACCGATGCCGCTCCGTTACGCTTGGCGCCCTCCGTCGTTATCGCTGCGTAAAGCTCCCAGGCCGGCAGGAAGCGATTAAGAAGCTCTATATGGCCTGTTCCGTTTTGGAAGCAAACTAACCTGCGCTTCGCATCCCCGTACGGGAGGAAAACTTGCTTCGCCGTCTCCTCGATTCCTTGCTGTTTCAGCATTAGAAATAGATAATCTGCTTCCTCCGCCCCGCCCCGAGCCGAGAAGGCAGACAGCGGATATGCCTCGATCCGGTCCGGCTGGACCACGGTCCGTTCGCCGGCCGTATGTTCAAGCGAAATCCCTTCTGTCCCGATTTTCTCCGCCTGTTGAACGCTGCGGCACCATAATGTAACGTCATTTCCTGCTGCCGCAAGCTTCGCGGCATATAGCAAGCCCAAGGAACCGGCACCCAAAATATGTATGTTCATGCTTACCTCCGCCATCGCTAGAAATAACAAAATGCTGTACTAGCTCTAGTATATATCAGAAAGATTTCATATACGCACAAATAACCCGCCAAAGCGCATGAAATGCACTAATGCGGGTTACGGCTGCTAGCATCGAATGTCTAGCCTGTTTCTATTCGATTCGTTCCAGATTTCCGTTGGCGTCCATTTTGAAGCGGGTCTTGAGCTCCTCGTCTTCTTCATTCAGAAAGGCCAATCTTCGCGCACGGTCCATGATCTGGATCAGCGCCTTATAGTCATCATTGACGACATGGTAATCGGTTTTCACTTCGCTGACTTCCTTCAGGAGACGCTCATTCTCGCTGCGTAGTCTTGCAAGCTCTTCCTCTTTCTCGCGCAGCGTTTTCTCCAGCAGCTTATACTGGCGTGAGCTTTCCTGCAATCCGCCCTTCCATTGACGAAGGAAACGGATGACGGCATCAATGGACAGCGTTTCTTCCGTGGCCCCGTCATTTTTATAAGCATCCTGTTCCAGTTCCTGGGCAGCCACGCCTGCAACCTGCGGGCCGCTAAGCGACGACTGCTTTTTATAATAACTTCTCTTTTGACGCTGGGATTTCGCCAAGCTGATCGCTTCCTCGTATTTTTTGCGCACGCAGCTGTTCCATCGAAATCCGCAGGCGGCCGAAGTGCGGCCGATCCGCTCTCCCACTTCCTCAAAGGCGGCCAATTGGGTGCTGCCCTCCCGAATATGGCGCAGGGTCACCTCCGCTAAAATCAGATCATCCTCTGCGCTCCATGCATCCTGTCTTACTGCTGACATACCATAAAACCCTCCTAACGACATCCTAAAATAACCGTCTTCAATACCGTAAATCGGCTGCTGAATAGGGTATAAAAACTGCTTAATTAATTCCTATGCCTCTCATAGAGTTCATAGAATCTATTTGATACTAAAATGTATTTCCATTTTGATTACAGATCATACGCTTATACGGGGAATTGGTCCGAAACGCCAGAAAAACTTCCTGATTATTTCGGAACCTTCTTTGCACATAATAAAAATAAAAGCAGGTTTTTCTTGAGTTAGGCGTTTACACCATTTTCCCGTAACGCTATAATGGGAATAGCGGCATTATGTGCGTACATACGAGAGGAGGATATATCGTGGCACGGATGTTTCGAGTGCTGGGCTTTTTTACCCTAACGATCGGGTTAATGGCCTTCGCCGGTGATCTTATTGAAATGGCTCTGCTGTTCTTCCTGCAGACCGCATTTTTCGTGATCCTGGGATATTTGAAATTCACGGAGAGAACCTATATTCTTCTCTTCTGGGCTTATATGATCGTGACCTTCACAGGCTTCAGCTACTGGACGGTCTTCGTTATGGGCAAGCCGCTCTAATGAATGCCAACAAACCAAGCAGGCGAATATCCGCTCCCGCTGGCGCTTTTAGCTTGGACAACCCGGCTAGGCTATAGCCGGGCGCGGATGATTTCCTTGCGATTCGTGAACAGTATCTTCAAAGAAAAAGCGATCCGGAGCATTTGGCTGCGGGTCGTTTTTTTTCAGCTCCAAAAGGTTGATATTTATAGTGTCATCATCATATATTGGTTAACAATGAAGGGACAGCGGATGGATTCCTTTCGTCTAAACAACCATTCAAGGAGGACTCCTGTTGATTGAACGATTAAAAACGCCGATCCTCCCGTTCATGCTTACGATGCTTCTGTTGTTCTGTTTCATGTTTACTCCTGCGGTATACTCCGAGCAGGATGCCGGCCCCCTCATGCCGGACTCCGAAGAGGCGCGCCGGATCTTGCAGGATAGTCTGTCCATTGTCGAGATCGATGAGGAGATTTCCCGGATTTCGAGCCGGATTATGGAGCTTGAAGCATTGCAGGACGAGCTCCAGGGGAAAATCGGTGAATTGGAGCTGACGATTCGTGACCGCCGGGAACGCGCCGGAGCTGTGCTGCGCTCCTATTACATGGGCGAGCGCGAGCAGTTATATTACATGCTGTTATCCGCTAAAAGCTTGGCCGGCTTTTTCCGCGTGCTGGACTTTTACGATTTGATCATTCAAAATGACCGGGACGTATTAACGGCCTACAACCGCCAATACCAGGAGCTTGCCTCCTCCAAGGCTGAGGCTGCCCGGAATGCAGCTGCGCTTGTTGAAGTCAAGGATAATCTGGTCAGGCAGCGGGAACGAGTGCTTGCGCTGGAGAAGCAGGTCGACAGCGCCGTATCGGCCAGCAGCAACCCGGAAGCGATGAAAAAGCTGATTGAGGAGTTTACTTTATATTGGGAGAACGTCGGCCTCTACGAGGTGAAGCGCCATTTCCGGGCCCTGGCAAACGCAATGGAAAATCTTCCGGATTTCGTTCAGGGCAGCAAGAACATTTTGAAGACAAATGGGAAAGTGTATACGATCAACATTCATGAGGATGAGCTCAATGCTTTCCTTCGATCCGAGGATGAGCTCTTCAACTCGTTCGCCTTTCATTTCAACGACGGCAAGGTCATTGCATCCGGAGAAAGCGGCAATTTATCGCTCCTGATCGAAGGCCGGTACACGGTTGTCGATGATCCGCAGAACGCGATTATGTTCCAGGTCGACAAGCTTGTATTCAACCGGATCGAGCTTCCCGACACGACGCGCCAAGCGCTTCAGGAGGAATTCGACATGAATTTCTATCCGAAGCAGCTGGTGTCCTTTCTGAAAGCAACGGAGGTTTCCAGCGCCAATCAGAGGCTTATGGTCACAATGGAGCTGGATTTATAAGCATGTTTTATCTGAAGTAGACCACTGCAATTAAGCACAGCATGGACAGTACCAACCCCCGCCGCTATCATCGATAATGCTTGTACGGATTAACTGACATTAGATCGCTGCCTCTATTTATCGACTACATAGGTTGAACAACCAAAACAGCTGCCCAAACGTTCACAATCAACGTTTGGGCAGCTGTTTGACGTGCGAATTCTAATCGCGTTCTATTGTGACTCAGGAGGATGCAGCTCTAGGTACTTCTCTATGGTTATTTCGCCGCTCAGCAGGTTCCGGGCCGCTTCGGCATAAGTCTGGAAGCTTCCTGACGCTCCAAAATCGAGCACCGAAGCTTCGTTCTCGGCAAGCAGCAGTTGAACCGGTACGGCCGTCTTTTGCCAGATACCTTGATCATGAAGCAAGTGGCTGCTGGTCACGTAAAGCTCCGACAATACAGGCAGCGTCCCCGCCGACTTGCTCCATTCGCGCTGCTGCTCTTTCCCCGTCATATAGGTTATCCATTTCATGGCGAGCGCGGAAGATTCCGTCTGTGCCGCGACGGCAAGACATCGCGTTCGCACGACAGGCGACTTGGGGCGATCGTTCCCCATAGCCAAGGCAAGCGACCGACCGTCAATATCCTGACCGGCAAAGCCTGAATATGGCCCGATCTTAAGGCTCCCCGGCTCCTTGCTTGGTTCTGATCCTTCCCCGGGCTCCTGCTGCTCGTCGCTCGTGATCTCCGAAGCCGGTCTGACGCCCCGAAGGAGCAAGTCCAGGGCTTCCCGATCAGGCTTGGACGGATCTCCTTCCATTAGGTGTATGGCGGCTGCAAAGGCATAGGGATCCCCTAAGTCAAAGGATAGCACCGCACCGGATGTATGTACGCCGAAATATTGTTTCCATTCCTTCCGGCTTCGGGGAAACTCCCCGGAGGATCCGTCCTTCCCGTGCCCGTTCCAGACCATGACGTAGGGGTCGATGTCGAAAGGCAGGCCCCATTGGTATCCGTTCCACTGCAGGGGCGTGAGCAGGCCGCTCAATGCCTCGCCGTCCGGCACAACCGCTTGGGAGGCATCGACCGGGAGCAAATAACCATTCACTGCAAGCGCTTTTATATCATGTGAATCGGTCAAAAGGATATCCGGCCCTTCTCCCAGGCTTAACTGCTTCATAAAGGCATCCAGGGATTCCTCTCCGTCCGGATCATCCGATTCCAGAGGAACAATCTTAACCTCGGCGCCGTATTCTCGCATAAACTGCTCATTCAGTTCATTCAGCTTCCTCAGCTCGGCGCCGCTTAACTGAACCCCGACCTGAATCGGGCCCTGGTCAGCCTCCGGCGTTTCCGGACGCTGTTCGGGCGGAACCGGCTCATCTCCGGGCGGCTCACGTTTGGTATAATGAGTGAAGTCGAAACTGGGAGATAAACTGGATAAAGACAATAATAAGACCGCAAAGAGGAACCAATATTTTTTCCGTTTCATATCCCGCTTCACTCCTTTAAGCCGCTTGCCCTTATTTTACCAAACCTCTAGTCCTCTTGTCCTATCTCATTTATAGATTATACCATCGGTTTGAAAGAACAGACAGATAGAACTATACGAAACATAACCTGCGCAGCTGTATAGAATCTTGTCAAGTGAATCCGGAACGCTTTGAGTGGCTCCTCCCTCGGGTACCTTAGCGGCAGGCACTCAGGCAGTAGCAGCGAATGCGAAGGATCTCTATTGCAGCCCAATGCTCCGAAATATATCAGAAAAGACGGTCCGGAAATATAAGTATCTTCCGAACCGCCCCTTTTATCATCCGAAATATCGTTTGTACTCTTTCTTTATTTCTCGGGAAATACCAGCTTTAAAGCAAATCTGCAGCCAGCTGAGCCAGCTTGGAGCGCTCTCCCTTCGTTAATGTGATATGACCGCTCAGACGCTCCTGCTTAAACCGCTCTACCACATAGGTCAGGCCATTGCTCACTGCATCCAGATACGGATGATCGATCTGCTCCGGATCTCCCATAAGAATGACTTTGCTTCCTTCTCCGGCCCTTGACACAATCGTCTTGACTTCGTGCCGCGATAAGTTTTGCGCTTCATCCACGATAATGAATTGGCCCGGAATGGAGCGGCCGCGAATGTAAGTCAGCGCCTCGACCTGAATACTGCCGAGCCCCATCAGTATTTTATCGATATCGCCCGATTTCTTGGTGTCGAATAAAAATTCCAGATTATCATAAATCGGCTGCATCCATGGTCTCAGCTTATCCTCCTTCTCGCCGGGCAAATAACCGATATCCTTCCCCATCGGAACGACCGGCCGGGCAATGAGCAGCTTCTTGTATCGGTGCTCATCCTCGACTTTGGACAGACCGGCAGCGAGCGCCAGCAATGTTTTCCCCGTTCCCGCCTTCCCCGTGATCGTCACGAGCGGAATATCGTCGTTCAGCAGCAGCTCGATCGCCATTCGCTGCTGGGCGTTCCGGGCGCTTATTCCCCACACCGGCTCATTGCTTAAGTGCAGCGGCTCAAGCCGGGTCGCATCCTCATTGACGCGAAGCAATGCCGACTTGGCCGAGCCCATCTCATCCTTCAAAATGACGAATTCGTGCGGATACAACAGATAAGGCAGCTGCAGCGGTTTGATCGGAAGATAGCGGTAGCTGTAAAACTCGTCGATCACCGACGGGTGTACCTTGATCGTCGAATAACCGGGAAACAATTCGCTCGGATCGGCCGTCCGGTCGGACAGGTAGTCTTGCGTCGTTAATCCAAGCACATCCGCCTTGATCCGGACCAGTACGTCCTTGCTGACGAGCACGACAGCTTTGCCGTCCTCCTTCGGTTCCTCCTCCAATTTATAATTTAACGCGACAGCCAAAATTCGATTGTCGTTGGTAGCCTCACTAAACAGTTCCTGTACCTTGACGAAGCTGCGATGATTCAGCTCGACCTTCAGTGTCCCGCCATTTTCCAGAAGCACCCCGTCATGGAGGTGTCCACGTTCCCGTAAACCATCCAGCAGCCGGGAAACGGTGCGGGCATTTCGGCCGATTTCATCGGCATTACGCTTCTTAGAATCGATCTCCTCAAGAACCACCGCAGGAATGATGACCTCATGCTCCTCAAAAGCATAAATGGATTGAGGATCATGCAGCAGTACGTTCGTATCCAGCACAAATATTTTACTCATCTTATCCCTCCACTGCTTCTTCATCATCAGGTACACATTAAACCATATCGTCCCGGACATAATAAGCTTAGCCTCTGGAGTAATCGAATGAAATTTACGACGAAAGGACAGATTCATATGAAAGCTGCTCTATCCCTAGTGCTGACGATGTTGCTTCTCGCAGGCTGCGGGACTGCCAATAACAATGCATCACCCTCTCCTCGTAATCAAACGAATGGGCAGACGAACAACACGACAGCCCAAAGCTTGAATGGTAACAGAGGCCTTGCCACCGACAATGTCGATGGTTGGGGCCCGGGTATCACGAACAGGGGGGACGCGGCTGACAATACCCAAGGTAATGCGCAGGTGGATACGTCTACCGCCAATCATTTGAAATCGTTGGCCGAAAGTGTACCAGGCGTCAAGAACGCCAACTGTGTGGTCATGGGCAATACGGCCGTTGTGGGACTTAATGTTGATGGAAATCTCGACCGTGCTGAAGTAGGCACCATCAAATACACGGTCGCCGAAGCTTTACAGAAGGATCCTGCCGGGGCCAACGCGCTCGTAACAGCCGATTTGGACGTTACAAACCGCATTGCCGAGCTTGGCCGGCATATCCAGGAGGGCCACCCGATAGCCGGACTGGCCAGCGAGCTTGCCGATATCGTCGGCCGCATCATTCCGCAGCTGCCCAAAGATGTCACGCCTAGAAACGGAAACGCGCAAGATCACGGAGGACGGACGGTACAGCCGAACAGTCCTCAAGGGAATGCACCGCAAAACACCAACCGCAGCAGATAGACATTTCATGACGGCAATCGATTCGGGCTTCGGACGAAGATCCGTGTTTGTCCGTCAAGACTCCACATTTTTCATACAAAAAAGCCCAGTGAAATTCCACTGGGCTTTTTACATGGCCATAGCTTTCCCTTATTCAGCAAAACTGCTGGTTGAGAGCAACGGCCGGCGTATTCAAGAAATGGCAGCGAAAATCCGCCCGTTTCGAGATCCAATTCCGACCCGTGCGGCGGAACGAACTTCGAAACGGAGCAGATGTCGTCTTCTGCGGAGTGTATACGGATGGAAGTTGACCGCACAAATCCCCAAGCTGCATCAGCAGCCTGAACATACCGGATCGGCGCGCGTGTCGTGTGCATCATTGGGTAGGACATAAATGAGGCCTCCTGTACAATGATCTCCATCTGTTACATTGTATTATATCACACGGTAAAACTTGCCTTCAATTGTCACGGCGAGACGGTATCTTCCGCTTCTCCCCCTGCTGTCCCGGCTTTATGATTGCCGGCCAGCTCCTCCTGCAGCGCTTGCTTCGCCTTCTCCAGCTCAGCCGAACTGATATACACATTCGGGCTCCGCCATTCGCCGGTCACCGGCATAAACCGAACGTCATCCTTCTTGATATCGTAATATGTTGCGATCAGGTTGCGGATTTGATCCTGCTCCAGATCGGTAATCATATTGTCCGATACCGCATCCAGCGCATTGCCGACCTTGGCCACCCCGCCTAAAGACTTCATGCGGTCCAGCAAGGAGTGAAGCACTTCGCTCTGACGGGCATTGCGGTCGAAATCGTTGGATTCCTTGGTTTTCGGGTTGCAGTTCATCGATTTCCGGTAGCGTACATAATCCAGCGCATTAGCGCCGTCCAGCTTCTGCGGGCCTGCTTTCAGGTTGATATCCGTGCCATCAACGGAGTCCCTGTGGCACATATTGTACTTCACGTTGACATCAACGCCGCCAAAGGTATCCACAATATCGCGGAAGCCCTGGAAATCGATGACGGTGACGTAATCGATGTTCACTCCCATGTATTTGCTCATCATGACCTTCATTTCATCCTCAGGCTTAATCCCGCTGCCCGGCTGTTTTTTCTCGGCCTTGTTGAAGGCAGCTTTGAACTTCGGATAATACGAGTTCAGCTTGTTCGGCACATACCCATCAAGCTCGACGAGCGTATCCCTTGGGAGCGATACCAGCGTCGCCGTATTCGTTTCGGGATGCAGCGACACCACCATGACAACGTCCGTCAAATAAGTCCCGGTTTTCGGACGGTAGTCCGTTCCGAGAAGCAGCATCGTGATCGGCTTCTCCTTGGCGGATTGCCCTGGAGGCACCGGCTTGTCGATTCCGCTTTTCTCGATAACTTCATTGCCTTTAAAAAACAAATAACCTGCATAGCCTGCGGCGGATAGGATTGCGATCAGCAGAATAATCAGAATCGTTTTGAAAAATGTTTTCACGCCGCTTTTTTTTCGTTTTGGAGCAGACGATTTCTTGCCCTTCCCCCCGCTTTTTGATCTTGGAGGGAGATTGGTATGATTAGGATTCATATCATTGCACCTGATTTCATTCAAATTAGATGAATGTCCGATGGACGCTCAGACCTAAGGACTGGGCATTCATCGGACCATGGGTTACTTCTCTCTCTTATTAAACGACGGGGACTGACAAAAAGTTGCCGATCATCAGCATAAAATCGTGTATGCTGACACCGATATTACGATTTGGATTCCGCCTGCGTCTTTTTCTTCTGGCGTTCTTCCACAAAATAGCGTATCCGTACCATGAACATCAAGGCGACCGCTACAAGCAGACATTGGATGATCGGCAGCTTATCGATTTGGAACACGAGCAGAATCGCCGATCCGAGCAGCATCAGAACGTAGAGCAGAATCTCCTTAAGCAAGGGGAGCTTCTGCTTAACCCGAAACACCTTGTTGTACACGTAGGTAATCATCACAAAGATCAAAATATACGAGATGAGTGGATGCGCGGCCAACCATTCCTGCATGACAGGCTCACTCCTTTTACGGACAAGTAATCTTTAGCTTACTCTCTATTATAGATTCGCTTGCGCCATTTTACGATGTTTTTCTGCACGCTCGCGTTCGCTCTTGTTCAGGATCTTCTTCCGCAGACGCACAGACTTCGGCGTAATTTCGCAATATTCGTCATCATTCAGATATTCAAGCGCCTGCTCCAGGGAGAAGATGCGCGGTGTCTTCAGCTTCACCGTGTCGTCCTTCGTTGCGGAACGGACGTTGGTCAGCTGCTTTTCCTTGCAGATGTTTACGACGATGTCGTTGTCACGGGTATGCTCGCCGACGATCATGCCTTCATAAATTTCGGTTCCCGGCTCGAGGAACAGCGTTCCGCGGTCTTCTACCGACAGCATGCCGTAGAAGGTCGACGTTCCGTTCTCCGTCGATACGAGCACGCCTTGGTGGCGTCCGCCGACCTGACCGCCTACCAGAGGTCCGTAGCTGTCAAATGCGTGGTTCATCACGCCATAACCGCGGGTCAGCGTCAAGAAATGCGTGCGGTATCCAATCAAACCGCGGGCAGGAATCAGGAATTCCAATCGAACCTGTCCGTTGCCGTTATTCACCATATTGACCATTTCAGCCTTGCGCGTTCCAAGGCTCTCCATGACCGCACCCATGCTTTCCTCCGGCACGTCGATCATCAAGCGCTCGATCGGCTCCATTTTGACGCCGTCGATTTCGCGGACGATAACCTCCGGCTTGGATACTTGAAGCTCATAGCCTTCGCGGCGCATGTTCTCGATCAGGATCCCGAGATGGAGCTCACCGCGTCCGGAGACGATATAAGCGTCCGGGCTGTCGGTTTCTTCCACTCTCAAGCTGACGTCCGTCTCGAGCTCTTTGAACAAGCGGTCGCGCAGCTTGCGGGACGTCACCCATTTCCCTTCGCGTCCGGCGAAAGGACTGTTGTTCACGAGGAATGTCATCTGGAGCGTCGGCTCATCGATTTTCAGCACCGGCAGTGCTTCCGGATGCTGAGGATCGGCGATCGTCTCTCCGATGTTGATGTCTTTGATACCGGCAATGGCAACGATATCGCCTGCGCCGGCTTCCGAAACTTCAATCCGCTTCAAGCCCTGGAAGCCGAACAGCTTCTCGATCCGGGCGTTCTTGCTGGATCCGTCGCGCATGATGACCGTAACGGATTGTCCTTGCTTGATAATGCCGCGGTTTACGCGGCCAATCGCGATGCGGCCCAAGTACTCGTTGTAATCCATCAATGTAACGAGGAACTGAAGCGGCTCGTCCACTTTCTCCGTTGGGGAAGGAATGTGCTCGATGATCGTTTCGTACATGGCGAGCATATTGTCATCCTGCTTGTCCGGATCCTTGCTTGAGGTTCCGTTCAAGCCCGATGCATAAACGACCGGGAAATCCAGTTGATCGTCGTTTGCGCCAAGCTCGATGAACAGGTCGAGCACTTCATCGATAACTTCAGCCGGACGGGCAGCCGGACGGTCGATTTTGTTCACAACGACGATTGGCGTCAAGTTATGTGCAAGCGCTTTGCCGAGCACAAATTTGGTTTGAGGCATGCAGCCTTCATAGGCATCGACGACGAGCAGAACACCGTCAACCATTTTCATGATCCGTTCCACTTCGCCGCCGAAATCGGCGTGTCCCGGAGTATCTACAATATTGATCAGATAATCTTTATACGTGATAGCCGTGTTCTTGGCCAAGATGGTAATCCCGCGTTCGCGCTCCAGATCGTTGGAGTCCATCGCGCGCTCCTGCAGCGTCTCATGCTCCCGGAAAATACCGGATTGCTTCAGCAGCTGGTCTACAAGTGTTGTTTTGCCATGGTCGACGTGAGCAATAATGGCAATGTTGCGAATCTGATCTCTTGATTGCATAAATGTATCTCAAATCCCTTCTGTTCGAATGAGCCACAAAGAAAGCGCCGGACGACATGCCGACGCTTCAACATACTCCTAATAATATAGGGAAACGAATGGTGAAATCAAGTCTTTTCAGAAAACTTCCAGTAATATTACCATCCCCGGCTCCACTTGTTGTTTCGTCCGGAGCTATTGCGCCTCACGATCATCCATACGCCTGAAGCAATCAACAGAAGCGCGATGATGTAGAGTGCCGCCGACGACAGCCATGTGAAGAAGAGGATGAGCACGGACAGCGCGATTAATCCGAGCGCCATCGGAAGCGCTCCGCCCGGCCGCGGCATTTCAAACCAATAATATTCAAACAAGCCGACCCCGACGCCCAAAATCAAGATCGGCCACAAGGATGACATAAGCCCCCATCCTGCAAAATTGCAGATCAGGAACAGCAGACCATATACGGTTAAGATCCCGCCCGGGATAAGAATGCCTGCCGACATCCGGCGGCCGAAATACAGCAGATGGAGCAATATGCCCGGCAGCAGCACGAGCAGCGGCCATAACGTCCGGCCCAAAAAGCCGAATACGCCGAGTTTGCCAAGGAATATGACAATACCGGCCCCGACGATAAACAAGCCGAGCGCCAAATCTTTTCTTGAGGACATCTGATCACCCTCTCTTCAATATGTATGATTCATTACAGCCGCGCGTTTTATTAGTCGTTCGATACGTTAATTTTAGCCCAAACCGACAAAAAAAACTATATCCCGAGCTTGTTCCATTTAAATAATTAACCAAAATCGCGGTTTTCAACAAAAAAATGGATGACGGTCCATTACCGGACCCGTCACCCATCGTTATTCGTGCTTTCCGTACGCCGATTCAACCCTTGCCACGCCAAACGAGCTAAGCTCTATGCCGCTTCCCCATCGTCTGCAGACCGCCGATCAGGATGACGGCCCCCGCAAGCATTAACGGGATTAGGCTGTGGCCGTGAGGCAGCCAGTAAGCGAGCAGCACGCCGACGCGCGCATCCTGCGTCAGCATTTCCCCTGCGGTAAAGGCCAATATCCCTGCCCCGATGTACAGGAGCAGCGGAAACTTATGAAGCATCGAAGAAATCAGGCCGCTCCCCCACACCACGATCGGAATACTCAGCAGTATGCCGATCGCGATCAATGCCAAATCGCCGTTAGCCAAGCCTGCAATGGCGAGCACATTGTCCAGACTCATCACAAAATCGGCAACAAGTATCGTGTTGATCGCGGACCAGAGCGTAAGCGATGCGGATATGGAAACATCATCGACCGTCTTAGGGGCCATCAGCTTGAAGGCAATCCAGACGAGGAGGAGTGCGCCTCCAGCCTGCAGAAAGGGGATTTTCAGCAGCAATACCGCAGCCAGGGTCAGCACACATCTCATCAAGACAGCCGCAACGGTTCCGATCCATACAGCCCGTTTGCGGTACTTATCGGGAAGGTCCTTGCTGGCCATGGCTATTACCAGTGCATTGTCACCGCTTAATACGAGATTGATCATCAGAATTTGTCCAAGCAGAAGCATCGTTTCCATGTATGTCACACCCCCACTCTAACACATATGAGTCAGGTGGTCAGGCTATGCTTGCACAACCGGAAAAATAGGCATATAATGAATCGGCTTTCTGTTATTGTGGAACCGTATACGAAGAGGAGTGACATGCATGGAAACCACCGCCGAATTTTTTCTGGCCCTTATCAACATCGTTTTTCTCGATCTCATTCTAGCCGGGGACAACGCCATCGTCATTGGGCTCGCGGCAAGGAATCTTCCGCCGACCACCCAGAAGAAGGCTATTTTATACGGAACGGGCGGAGCGGTTGTGCTCCGGATTATAGCCACCATTCTCGTTGTCTGGCTGCTCAATATTCCATGGCTCCTGCTGGTCGGGGGCATTCTTTTGATCGGCATTGCGTACAAGCTGCTGACCGATGATAACAGCGACCATAACGATATTAAGGCAGGCAAAAGCCTGGGCTCTGCCATCCGCACCATCATCGTGGCGGATGCCGCGATGGGACTCGACAACGTCATCGCCGTAGCGGGCGCATCCAAGCACAATATGGTGCTGGTTACGATCGGGCTGTTGATCAGCGTACCGATCGTGGTCTGGGGCAGCACCCTGTTTATTAAACTGATCAATCGTTTTCCATGGATCATTTACCTCGGCTCGGCCGTGCTCGCCTACACAGCTTCGTCCATGATTACCGACGAGAAGCACTTCCATACTTATTTTGAAGGCCATCAGATCATCAAGTATCTGTTCATCGCCCTCATTATCGTTGGGGTGTTGACGGCAGGCCATCTGAAGAAAAAATCGCAGCAGCGGCAATCGTCAACAATGTCTTGATGCTTCTGTGGATAAGAGGCATCCTAATAGGTTCTTAACCTTCGGGAGACATTTACCTTTTTCATGTAAAAAAGAGCAAGCAGCCAAGGAAAACCTTAGCCGCTTGCTTTTTTTTAAGTATATTGCGGGTTGGAGCCTGCGGGCGGCCCCCTGTTAACCTGCTGACGCTAATGCTGAAGCTGCTGAAGCCTAATCTGCTAACCCGCTCCCTAGAACCAGTCCTCGTTAACAACTGGCTCCTCATCGTTCGGGGAGCTTGCGCCGATGTTCGTGTCAGGTTTAATGATCAGCGTTTCGGTTCCGGCTACGGCTGCCTCAATCCGTGCAGCCAGCTGCTCCAACGAAGCCTCCACTCTCTCCACGACATGCAGGTTCGGATTCGTTGTCGGGGATTTGGGAACAAACAGCGTGCAGCAATCCTCATAGGGAAGAATGGACGTTTCATATGTGCCGATATCAATCGCCGTCCGGATAATCTCATTCTTATCGGATGTAACGAGCGGACGCAGAATCGGCAGGTCAGTGGCCCGGCCGATGACGTTCATGCTCGCCAGCGTCTGGCTCGCTACCTGGCCCAGGCTGTCGCCGGTAACAATCGCCAGCGCCCCCTCCTTCTCGGCAAGGGTGGTCGCTATTCTCAGCATTGCCCTGCGCATGAGGGTGATAATCAGATTATCCTGCCCGATCCCGACAAAGGACGTCTGCACATCCGTAAATGGAACGAGATGCAGCTTCAGCCTGCCGGCATACCCCGATAAAATCCGGGTTAATTCCATAACCTTCTCTTTGGCGAGTTGGCTTGTGTAAGGGTAGCTGTAAAAATGAACGCACTGAATTTCAAGTCCTCGCCGCATCGCCTCCCAGCCCGCTACCGGGCTGTCGATCCCGCCGGACAAGAGCAGCATGGCTTTCCCGTTCGTTCCGAGAGGAAATCCGCCGACACCGGGGATCACCTCATAGAACAGATAGGTTCTTTCTTGACGGATCTCGATCCGGAGCTCGATCTCCGGATTTTTCACCTGTACCTTCAACTGGGGATAGACCCGCAGCAGCGGCGAGCCGACCAGATGGTTCATCTCCTGGGAGGAGTGGGGGAACGGCTTCCACACCCGTCTGGCGGTCACTTTAAAGGTTGTTTCCTTCGTCAATTCCTTCTGCCCTACAAATTCAACAGCGGTCTTGATAATGCTGTCCAGCTCGGAGGGGCATACTCGGACGGGGCTGATCGATACAAGGCCGAATACCTTCTTCAACGCACCCGCCAGCGCCTCGGGAGACTCCCCGTTCAGTTCCACATACAATCTTCCGTATTCCTTTATGATGTTCGCGTTAGGGAACGGCCGCAGCACGCTCTTGATATGGTTATGCACCGATCTCTCGAACCGGCTGCGGTTTTTTCCTTTTAACGTAAATTCGCCGAAGCGAAGCAGCAGCATATCATAAGTCATTCTCGTTGTCCCTCTCTTTCCATAATCGGGCGCAGCTTGTCGCACACAATGCGGAGCGCCTGCGCCAAAGAAGCCGCATCCTCAGGCTGATGCTCCTTGCCGAGGCTGATGCGGATGCCGGAAGAAGCATGGGCCGTATCCTTGCCCATGGCGAGCAGTACCCGGCTCGGCTCGCTTAGCTTGGAGGAGCACGCCGACTTGGTCGACACGAGCATCCCCTGCTCCTCCAAGGCATGCACCATTACTTCCGGCTTCAATCCCGGACAAGAGAAGTGAACGATATGCGGCGCGCTCCGTTCGCTGCTGTTCAGTTCCAGTCCCGGAATTTGGCGAATTTCATGAAGCATCAGATCCCTGATTTCGGTCATTCGGGCAAACAATTCAGGCTGGCCCTCCTGTGCGAGGCGCATCGCCTTGGACATCGCGACCGCTCCGGCAACATTTTCGGTACCGGCCCGGTGGCCGCTTTCTTGCGATCCGCCCGACAGGATTGGAAATAGCTGGACGCCCTGTTTGACGTACAGCAGGCCCATTCCTCGGGGACCGTTGAATTTATGAGCGGACAGGCTGTACAGATCAGCCTTCCATGCGGCCAGCTCAACCGGAAGCTTTCCGAATCCCTGGACGCCGTCCACGTGCAGCAGCGTGCGCGGATTCAGTTCCTTCACGATCCGGCCGATATCCGCAAGCGGGGAGATGGCTCCCATTTCGTTGTTGACATGCATGATGCTCACCAGCACCGTGTCCTTCCGTATCGCATCGGCCAGTTCAGCCAGATCGACAACGCCTTCGGCGTCCACCGGCAAATAGGTAACCTCCCAGCCCAGAGCTTCGAGCTGCTTGCAGCATTCGTATACGGATGGATGCTCGGTCCCGGTCGTAATGATATGCTGCCCTCTGCTGCGATACTTCATCGCTGCGCCCTTAATCGCCATATTGTTGCTTTCCGTGGCCCCCGATGTCAGCACGATCTCACTTGGCTGCACCTGCAGCGCGGCCGCACACACTTCTCGTGCCCGCTTCAGAAGCTTCCCGGCAGCCTCGCCTGAGCGATGAAGGGCTGACGGGTTTGCATAATGCATCTTCATAATCTCGGACATCGTATCCACCACCTGCTCCAATGGAGGCGTCGTAGCGGCGTGATCCCAATATATCAAGGTCATTTCCCCTTTCCATTCCCACTAACGGCAGTTCATTGTAACCCAGACTTTTATATTTACACAAAAAGATCAAACGGTAAAGCCGCCGTCCGTGAATCGGACATCCACAAGCTTACCGTTTGATCCTCAAGCGAGCGCGCATGATTATTCCATCTTTGTTATGCCATATACTTCGTGCGTGCATTCATTACTTTGCCGATGTAGGCCTGGGTCTCCTCCGGGAGGACATGAAGCATGGACATAAGCTCCTCATCACTCGAAACGCCCAGCCCCGCAATTCGGGTCGGTCCCGCATTGTAGGCGGCAAGCACCATCGCCAGCTCCCCGCCGAACCGCTGGAGCAGATTGGCCAAATATTTCGTGCCGCCCTCGATATTTTGCGCCGGGTCGAACGGGTTGGTTACACCCAAGCCCCGGGCGGTACCGTCCATAAGCTGCATCAATCCTTTGGCGCCGGCGGATGAAACCGCATCGGGATTAAAGGAGGACTCCGCGTCAATGACGGCTTTGATCAAAGATACCGGTACACCATAGCGTTCCCCAGCCGCGGCGATTAAATCGTCAAAGCTTGTCTTGACCGTAGATCCCGCATCTTCTTCGATTGAATAATCCTGAGTCCCGATAACCGGGTTCGTATCGCTGACCGGACCGAGCTGCTGCCACAGCAGACCGTCCTCCCAAGTCACGCCGGGCGGCAGCGCGCTTATCGTTCGGGCTTGAGGCGCGGTTGTCGGCTCCTCCGTCAACAGTTGGCTAAGCACATCGCTGAACCCTGACACGGTCTCTCCCGAGCCGGTGTGCATCCGCTGCACATGGGTTGTGCTCTGCGACCAGAGTATCGGATCAATTTGCATAATTCTAACTCACTTTCCTCCGCAAAATTCAATGTTCTGGTCCTATTCTACCATGGCTTTGGAACAATCTGCTAGGCCTATTCGACAAAAAAAGACGAACCCCCCTTGTTTTCTCCTAGGATGGATTCGCCCAATGCTTCTTTTCGCGGCTATGGGTTTATCTGGCGAACGGAATCAGAATGAAATAACTGATCGTGGCCAGAATGCCAAGACCGATCGACCATGCGCCGGTCGTTCTGCTTCCTTTATTGTAAGCGTAGTAACCAACCACAGCGGCAATCGGCCCCAAAATAACAGACCACATGAACAATGAAAGGATACCGACCCCGAGCCCGACATATCCGGCGGTCCGGCCAGCGGTCCCTTCCCTGCCCGCATCTTCGGCCCGGTTGACGGACACGTCGCTAGGCGGGGCAACCTCGGCCGCATATTCCTCCCGGTGATCCTTGCGCGGAAAATCGACGCGGCTTCGCTTACCGTTGACCACCTTCATCTTAGTTCGTCCCTGTTTCTTATCCAATGCATACACCTCCTAATTGGATCATTCTAAAATGCCTGAATAGCTGCCAAATTTAAGGAATGAGACCACAAATCATTGTTACCGTACGCCCAAGCATTATGCCCGAGGCTTGAAGGTCAAGCAGCAGGTTTCGGAGGATTTGTCCGCGACATCCTGGTGGTCATTCGTGTACGCCTCTGCTCCGTACTCCTCATTCAGCTTCATGTGGGCATGGCGGTCAATTTCGATCATAATCATTTCGGCTTTGCACACGTTTTGTTCTCCCCAATAATGACAATTGCTTACACTGCATTTCACTAATGGTTTGGCTTCGTTGGCCATTTAGCATCACCTCGTCAACATTTTTTCCTGAGTACAGCGGCGGTATGCACCGTTTCGACTGTCAGTTGGTGTCAGGACGAGGAATCCGAAGCTCGGCCAGGCTATTTATGTTTCCGGCGGAGTAGCACAAGGTTAAGAGCAAATCAGTTTCAATGATGAGTTCTGAAGCACAAAAAAAAGAGCCATCCCCACTGCAGTTGCAAACTGCATGGGGACAGCTCTTGTCAGGTTAAAAATGAGTGCGGAACAACCTGCGGCCGGATAAGGATCGGCGTTCAAGTTTTTAGGCGTTTTCTGATTAAGCGTGGCTCTTCTCGGAATGCATCCGGCGCTCCGTCAAATAATCACTCTCATAATAAGCCAGGTCGTCACGGAGCTCTTCGTAGATCTTCGTAATGTTCATGATGACGTCGCGTGCCGGACGCACCGGCTTCTTCCGGAAGCGAATCGCATCCTGGCCAGTGTAGGCATAGCGGCCGTCTTCGGAGTAGCTTTCGTTGACAGGATAAAAAAAGCTGTTTACGCAGCGATGATACACATTATACAAAGCCTTCTCGGCAAAATCGGCATCAAAATTAGGGCGACGCTGCACAACGCCAAGCTTCTCATAGGAAACTTCTGAAAATACGAGCAGATGACGAACATCGGACAGAAATCCCTTATAAAAATGTACGGTCTCTTCATCGCGTTCCTCGACCAGCTGCGGTAAAGCATACTCGTTCAAAAACGCTTCCATAATCGAAATAGCAGATTTCAACTTGTCTCTGGACTCCGAACATAATTTCTGAAGATTGTCTGCTGGCATTACGATAGATCCCCCTTAATGGTGTGACCGCCAGAGCTAATATCCCTGCACGCTAACGGTCGTACTAATATGTACTATCCTAACACAAATTTGGAGCGAGCGAAATCCCTTCTGAATGCACTTACAAGGATATTTATGGTGCTGACCTTAGCTCAAGTTCTTCCACTTTCCACAAGCCCCTCATCGCGAATAAAACAGGTGCCCATTTCCCACGCTAACCATATCAAATCCGTCTTAGGCGGTGAGGAGGAATACATGTGAAATCACGTCAACTGTGGACTTGGATCGCTGCGGGGTCGGTTCTGGGAGTGCTTCTGGTCCTCCTGTTCATTCCAGGCTCCAAGGAGCCCGGCCAGACCGCACAGCCCCCGCAGCCGCTGAAGCCTCAGGGTGAGCATAAAGCCAAGCATATGACCCTGCTCAGCGATATCGAATCAACCGACCGATTGAACCGGGTTGATGCGAAGGGGCATTTGCGGGCGATGCTGAACAACGATAAACTGCGCAACGCCGGGCAAGTGAAATCCTATGCCCTCAAGGAGCAGAAATCCCATCAGCATTTCGAGCAGGTGAGATGGTACCAGCTCCGGAACAACCAAAGCACGGACATTAACGGAAAGCTGCCGCCCATGAGCAAAAAGGATAAGGCCTTGATCGCCCACCATTTCCAGATGGCGCTGCAGAACCTGAAGCAGGGTAAGCCTTACGATTCCCCGAAATTCTACGCGGCCGGCAAGCCTTACTTCGTTGTGGCCGAGCCCTCGAAGGACGGCAAGCATGGTGCCGCTGCCCTGGTGAATCAAGCGGTGCTGCACGAGGTGTCCAATCATCAAAAGCGCAATCTTCGCATGATTCCCTATCCGAAGGAAGGGAAATTCAAGGTCGAATCGATACACGCCGATACGTTATCGGACATTACCGTCAAGACCGGGCATGACAATGAAAAGGCCAGCCATTATTACGAGAACGAAATCGTCGTGTCGTTTCAGTCCGAACCGAGCAAGGAGGACCTCAGCCGCATCGAGCGCGACATCTCAGCCGAATCCTCCCGCAAGCTTGGCTATGCCTATGTATTCCGCTCCAAACATATGGACTACAACAAACTGCGGAGCTATTTCGGGAAGCAGTGGAGCATCAACTACACCGAGCCCCACTATATTTATTTAACCAACGACCGGCAGGCTAAATCCGGTGCAGCCTCGGATATCATGCCTGAAGGTCCGGACGGGCAGGTCAACATCCCGAATGATTTGCTCTTCTCCGAGTATCAATGGAATCTGCCGGTCATCGAGACGAATCGCGGCTGGGATATTTCCAAGGGCAGCGAGGATGTGATCATCGCGGTAATCGACACAGGCGTTGATCTGACCCATACCGATCTGGACGGACAGCTGGTGGAAGGGTACAACATCGTGGACAAGGAGGCCCAGCCTCAGGACGATGTCGGTCACGGAACCCATGTAGCCGGTATTATCGCCGCGCTTGTCAACAACGGCGAGGGCGTTGCCGGTGTCAGCTGGTACAACAAGATCATGCCGGTCAAAGCGCTTGACGGCACAGGTTCGGGCACAACCTATGCCGTCGCCGAAGGCATTATTTGGGCAACCGATCACGGGGCCAAGGTCATTAATATGAGCCTCGGCAACTATGCCGATTCCCAATTTCTGCACGATGCGGTAAAGTACGCTTATGATCGTGACGTTGTGCTTGTCGCCGCCTCCGGCAACGACAATACCGAGCGTCCAGGCTACCCGGCCGCTTATCCGGAGGTGCTGGCCGTCGCTGCCATCGATGCAGACCAAAAGCGTGCCGAATATTCGAACTACGGCGACTACATCGACGTATCGGCTCCCGGCACGAATATCGCCAGCACCTTTCCGGGCAACCAGTATGCAGCGCTCTCGGGAACCTCGATGGCCAGCCCGCATGCAGCCGCCATGGCGGGGCTTATCCGCTCCTTGAACCCTGAGCTGACGAACCAGGAGGTCATGGATCTTATGATCAACCATGCCGTGGATCTGGGGGATAAAGGAAAGGACAAGTATTACGGCCATGGCCAGATCGATATTTTCCAATCGCTGAAGGCAGCCGGCAATTCCGGGGTCCCGCTCCAAATGTGGCCGAGCCAGGCGCTTCGCCATCTCGAGAACGAGCTTCAGAAGCTCGGCGGAGCAAGTAAATAAAAGCAGCTTACACCTGGTATAAAGGACCCGCAGGGGTTGGTCGAAGCTTCGATTAGCGGCCATTCCTTGCGGGTCAATTTCTTTATAAGCGGCGGGCGAACTGCTCAGTCAGCCGTACGCACTCCAATCTCAAGTACGCGGCACGAGGTTATCTCTTGCGGCGTGAGCGGGCGCGTTCGCGCTTCTTGGACGACTTGGCGGAAACCGCAACGTTTCTGACACCGGCACCGCCGTAAACGCCGTCCTCCACTTCCTGCGAATACGTATAAATATGCTTCTCGACAGGGCAGCAATGAATTTTATCCACCACTTTAATCGGATGGATAACCGGGACAATTTGCGGAACATAATGATCTCTTACGATAACGATCGGGTCGCACACGATTGGCGAAACCTCAGGACATGGTCCATGATGTTGACATGACATAATTTTCGCATCTCCTTTCCGTTGATGATTATAGCTTATTAACAGAAGGGCATTATGGTATGGACGACTGTCCTTTTTCAGGCAAATGTTATCTAAAAAATATCCCGGTCCCGGACATGAAAAAACGCGCATGCTCTTGTGTATCCCCTAGGGAAGCTCAAGAATATGCGCGTTTATAAGGTTGTTTACATTTGAAAGTAGCAGTTGTTCAGTTTGGAAAGTTTTCCGTAAGCCGGGTTCTGTGCTCTTCGTGGTCATCTCGGGAACTACCCTGCCACTATAAGCGACAATCATCTATCTAGGCCGATTATTACTAACCGGCTCAAGCGACCAACCCAGACGCGCCTCGGGCAAAGGCTGTCTCCTCAAGGGAGACTCGCGTCCCATTAGGTCTTGCTCCAGGTGGGGTTTACCAGGAACGAAGTCACCAGCGTTCCTCGGGGTCTCTTACACCTCGGTTCCACCCTTGCCTGTGCTGTGAATTCACAGCCATCGGCGGTCCATTTCTGTGGCACTATCCTTCAGCTCGCGCTGACTGGACGTTATCCAGCACCCTGCCCTATGGAGCCCGGACTTTCCTCTCGCGGCTTTTCGCCGCCAGCGATTGTCTGTCAAACTTTCCGGACAACATTACATATTATATCTTGATTTATCTCCATGCACAACCCTTAAATCATTAGCAGATGATGATGAAATTACCAGGGCGGCCATCAATCATCATGCCTGAATATCAACCGCCCGCCTCCTTGTACGCCGCGTACCTGAATGACGGCTGATATACCGACACTCACATAAATTGAAACGGCTCCGTGTTGACAGACGAAGCGACGACCTTGGTGTCATACTTGTTCTCCTGCAGCTTCTGCTGCATCCATTCGGCAACCTTGCCCTTCATGATCTTCTCGGCATTATGTCCGGGATCGATAAGGGTCAGGCCTGCGGCAAGCGCGTCTTGCGCCGTATGGTAATCAATGTCACCCGTTACGAGCACATCTGCGCCCCGGAACAACGCCTGGGGATAAAAGCGCCCGCCGGAGCCTCCGATCACCGCCGCCTTGCGAAGCGTCCGGTTCAGATCGCCTACGACCCGGACATGCGGAACGTCCAGCTTCTCCTTCACGACTTCGGCCATCTCCGCCAGCGTCAGCGGCTCCTTCAGCTTGCCGACGCGCCCGAGTCCCAGCGACCGTCCCTTCAAATCCATGGCATACAGATCATAGGCTACCTCCTCGTACGGATGGGCCTTTAGCATCGCCTGGATGACCTTGTTCCGGATCGTATGTGGCACGATCGTCTCGATCCGCACCTCCTCGGCCCGTTCCATCCGGCCGGCTTTGCCTTGATACGGGTTGCTTCCTTCTCTCGGGACAAACGTACCGAACCCTTCAATGTTAAAGCTGCAATGGCTGTAGTTTCCGATCCAGCCCGCACCGGCGCCCAGCACCGCGTTCAGCACTTCCTCGTGATGGCTCTTCGGCACGAATACCACCAGCTTGGACAGCTGCTCATTATGCAGATCATGAATCGGGGAAGTATTCTCGATTCCGAGCGCCTCGGACATCCAATCGTTCATCCCGCCTTCGGTTACGTCCAGATTCGTATGGCTGACGTAAACGGCTATATCATGCTTGATCAGCTTCTCGTAGACCTTGCCCATCGGCGTATCAGTCTGAAGCTGCTTGAGCGGCCGGTAGATAATGGCGTGATGGGCAATAATCAAATCGGCTTCAAGGCGAATCGCCTCGTCAACCACTTCATCATTCACATCCAGCGCAACCAGCACTGTACGAATTTCCTTCTGAAGGGTACCGAGCTGAAGTCCGATCCGGTCCTCCGGCTCAGCCACATGCTTCGGAGCAAGCTGCTCCATATATTGTATTACGGTTTGTCCTTTGGCAAGCATGCCAGCACCTCCTCGATAAACTCGATATCCGCCCGAATCTCCGCTGCCTTGCCTTTAGCCGTTTCCAGATCCGAGCGCGACAACGACTTCAGAATTTGATTCATCTTCCCGATCTCGGATTTCCATTTATCATGGAACACGGTGCCCGCATCCCGGATTAACCACGGGCCCATGCGCTGCAGCCATTCGGCGGATAGCGAGATCTTTCCGGCGATGCTCCGCCGCGAGTAGATTTCCTCATTCGTCACAGGGCTCTCCGGACCCTCCGGCTCGGCCACGAGCACCTCATAAATTTTCCCGTCTTCCTCCAGAATGAACTCGTTGATCAGCACCCAGCCATGGGCAAGCAGCCATTTGCGCAAAATATCCTCACCGACGTTCGGCTGCAACACGAGCCGGCGAACCCCTTCAAGCTTGCCGATGCCTCGATCGAGAATCGCAGCGATCAAACTCCCGCCCATGCCCGCGATTGTAATGACATCCGCTTCGCCTGCTGACAGGACTTCAAGGCCGTCCCCTTTGCGGACCTGAATGCAGTCCTCCATCCCGGATTCCTTCACCTGCTTTGCGGCAGCCTCGAACGGGCCTTGATTCACTTCGCCTGCAATCGCTTGGACGGCCGCTCCGCATTCCACGGCTGCAACAGGGAGCAGTGCATGGTCAGACCCGATATCGGCCAACCGGCTGCCTTGGGGGATTTGGTCCAGGATTAGCTGTAACCTTTTTGATAATTTCACGATGACACTCCTACATCCATTATAGTTGCACGATGCGTTACATTTTTAACGTAACAGACCGCATCATAAACTGCAAATCCGCTCAGCATATTGAGTCCACCCAATCATTCCATCTCATTCGAAAACCGTTCTTTATTCTCAGGTTATTCGGCCCGTCCATCATTTGCATTGATCCTGGAAAAGAGATAAAATAAAGACCAATACAACAAATACAGGCAGAAATTCCAGAACCAAGGAGAACAAGCCGTCCGGCGCAAACCGCATTACGTATTACGGTGAACTTTAACCTCCAATTGCTACGCGCTTATAAGCAGATTATCTTGATACAGAAAAAAGACCTTGCTGCCCGAAAAATGCAGAAGGTCCCTTGATCACGCTATTCGAGAAAATCCTTCAGCCGCTTGCTGCGGCTCGGATGACGAAGCTTCCGAAGCGCCTTGGCCTCGATCTGCCGGATCCGTTCACGCGTAACGCCGAACACCTTGCCTACTTCTTCAAGCGTTCTTGTGCGCCCGTCGTCAAGACCGAACCGTAGACGAAGCACGTTCTCTTCCCGCTCCGTCAGCGTATCGAGCACGTCTTCAAGCTGTTCCTTAAGAAGCTCGTATGCTGCCGCATCGGCTGGAGCGAGTGCCTCCTGATCCTCGATAAAGTCGCCGAGATGGGAATCGTCCTCTTCGCCGATCGGCGTTTCCAAGGACACCGGTTCCTGGGCGATCTTCATAATTTCCCGAACCTTCTCCACGCTAAGCTCCATCTCTGCCGCGATCTCTTCCGGCGATGGCTCGCGACCCAGTTCCTGCAGCAGCTGCCTGGATACCCGGATCAGCTTATTGATCGTCTCAACCATATGCACCGGAATCCGGATCGTACGGGCCTGGTCGGCAATCGCGCGCGTAATGGCCTGCCGGATCCACCATGTGGCGTACGTACTGAATTTAAAGCCTTTCTTGTAATCGAACTTCTCCACCGCTTTAATGAGACCCATGTTGCCTTCCTGGATCAGATCCAAGAACAGCATGCCGCGACCGACGTACCGCTTCGCGATGCTGACAACCAGCCGCAGGTTCGCCTCGGCCAGGCGGCGCTTGGCCTCCTCATCCCCCTGCTCGATCCGGTTCGCAAGCTCAATCTCGTCATCCGCGGACAAGAGCGGTACACGTCCGATTTCTTTCAAGTACATTCTCACCGGATCGTTGATCTTGATGCCCGGCGGCAGCGACAAATCGTCATCGAAGCCGAAATCCTCATTGTCATGGGATTCATGATCATCCGATGCCCGGTGGCTGACCTCATCGTCGCTTTCGTTCACCACATCGATGCCGAGGTCGGCAAGCTGCTCGTAGAACTCCTCCATTTGCTCCGTATCCTGATCGAATGGCGACAGTTTCTCCATAATATCTTTATAGCTTAATACGGATCTCTTTTTACCCTGCTCAATCAATTGATCTTTGACTTGATCCAGCGTAAATTCCGTTTCTAGTTCAGTATGCTGATCATTCGCCATTTTTCGACTCCCTCCTCCCTAGAAGCGGCAATGTGCGGACATCATTGTCTTTCTAGGGCGATAATCTCACTTGCAATTTGTGCGGCCCGCAAAAAATCTCCCGAGCGCTCTGCTTTCATCATTTCTTCTTTCTTCTGCTCGATCTCCCGCTGCTGCGGATATTTCAGTACCTCCCGGATGCAGTCGTCAAGCACTTGAATATTCCATTCCGCGGGTGCCTCCATCATCATAATGGAGCTGACGGTCTTCTCCAGACGATCGTCATGGAGAGATGACATGAAACGGCTAATATCCGGAGATTTGCCCTGTGCATAATAAGCATATAGATAAACAGCTATCGCCGCATGATCTTCGATATTAAACGCTTCTCCCAGTCGTTCGCCTACGTATCGCGCGGCTTCCGCATCCTGCAGCATCAGCGACAGCAGCCGCCGTTCGGCCGCATGATAGGCAGGCAGCAGCGCCGGGGCGGGCTGACGCCCGTTAATATGCCTACCATTATTCCACCTTTTTTCCTTATTATCCCCATCGCCCCTCTTTTTTTGCATGGACTGCCTGAGCAAATTGCAATCCTGCTTGAGGCTCTCGTAGGAAAGGTTCAGCTCCGAGGATAATTCCCTCAAATAAACCTCACGCTCGGTTGAGGAATGAAGTGCGGCGATAATCGGCAGCGCTTCTTTCGTATACGCGATCTTGCCATCTTCTTCTAGCAGTATATGGTTTTTCTTCAGATATATAAGTTTAAATTTCGTGGTTGAAACGGCTGTTTCCACAACATGCCTGAATCGCTCGGCACCGAATTTGCGGATGTATTCATCCGGATCCTGCCCTTCGCTGACAAGCGCGATCTTCACCCGAAGGCCTGCGCCTTCCAGCATCGGGATGACCTTCATCGCCGCTGCCATACCGGCCCGGTCGCCGTCATAGATGACAACAACCTCTTCGGCCATGGATTTCATGATGGCTACTTGATTTTCCGTTAGGGACGTGCCCATCGTTGCCACGCCGTTCTGAAGCCCAGCCTCCCAAGACGAGATCACATCGCCGTAACCTTCGAATAATAGGATCTGACGCAATTTGCGTATGGACGTCTTCGCTTGGTGCAGGTTGTACAACGTACGGCTTTTGTTAAACAATAGCGTTTCCGGGGAGTTCAAGTATTTCGGCTGTCCATCCCCGAGTATCCTTCCGGCGAATGCAATTACTTTGCCGCTGCGGTCATGGATCGGAAACATGATGCGTCCCCGAAACCGGTCGAGATAGCCTTCCTGTTCATGTCTTGCGGACAACAAGCCGCCCTTCTCCATCTCTTTCAGGTCAAATGACCGCTTGGTAAGAAATTGGACCAGCGTATCCCAGCGATCCGGCGCATAGCCGATCTGAAACTGATCGATCATCTTGTCGCTCATGCCGCGGGACCGTAAGTACTTCATCGCCTCGGTGCCATGCTCCGTATTCTTAAGCAGATAATGATACAGCTTGGCGCTCAGCTCATAAGCTTCAAGTAAACGTTCTTTCTCCGGATTGCGGGGAATTACGGGAGCCCCTTGACCTTCCGGTAACGAGATATCGTTCTCTTCGGCCATGGTTCTTACGGCTTCGGGGAAGGAAAATCCTTCGATTTCCATTCTGAATTTAATGGCGTTACCGCCCTTGCCGCAGCCATAGCAGTAGAAGATTTGGCGTTCCGGTGTAACCGTAAAGGATGGGGTCTTTTCCGAATGAAAAGGGCAAAGGCCCTTTAAATACTTCCCCTGTTTCGTAAGATGCACGTATTTGCTGACCGTATCCACGATATCGCTTTTGGCCAGCACCGCCTCAATGACATCATCCGGAATATTGCCTTGTCCGGTATTCATCCAAACCACCTTCATCTCATTTGGCACGTAAATAGTATTCGCTACGAGTGGACATTCTCCTGCAATTCACGCAAAAGTTTTGTCAGTTTATGTTGAAAAAAAACCCGGTCTTCGTCAAGCAGCTTTTTTGGTCCTTTGCCGTATTTCCCCTGCCTTCTGGCTTTGGCTTGATGGTGGCGCGAATCCAGCATGAAATCGATGTCGGAATTGCGGAATATGCGACCGCGGAACGAGATGACATAGCAGGATTTCGCCAATGCCAGCGCAGCCAGACCATAGTCCTGGGTAACCACGATATCCCCTTTGGATATATGGTTCGCAATATAGAGATCCGCACTTTGGTCGCTCCGGTCCACTTGGATCGTCACGACGCCTTCCTCGGCCTGCTGCATATGGTCATAGGAAGAAACGAGCAGCACCGGCACCTGAAATGCACGGGCGGTCTCTGCGATTTCCTTCTTGACGGGACATGCGTCGCCGTCTACCACGATCCGGCAGGAGGAACCTTCAATCATTGATATCACCGGCTTTTCCTGTACTTTTGGAACCATCCTGTGCTGTTTACTATTATATACGTCTTGAACCGATTAAAATCCTGCTTCCCAAAAAACAACGGGCTGCAGTCTGCCTTGCTGTACGGCCAACCATTCTTACTCACAGCGAAAGCGCCATCCTGTGCCTTAACCGCACGGGCTGTCGCTTTCGCTGAACAAACCATTATAACATTTGCAAAATGATCATGTCACTATGCTTACCACACTAATTTTGAAAAATCGGCGTACCGCTTCAAATCGCCGTCAATGCCGGAGAGCAGTGCAAGACGGTTGGCCCGCACCGATTCGTCCTCGGCCATGACCATGACGGAGTCAAAGAAGCCGGTAATCGGCGCCTTCAGTCCACTGAGCAGGGACAATGCGCGTTCGCCGTCCGCAGCATCCAGTGCCGCTTCGTAGTCGCTCCGGATCGCCTGCCAGGCTTCGTAAAGCTCGCCTTCCGCAGATTCCGTGAACAGCTCCCGGTTCACCGCAGCTTTGCCGGCCTTGGCTGCAAGGTTGCTGACGCGGTTCAGGGATTCCACCGTGGTCTTGAAGTCCTCGGCGGACTCAACCGCCTGCATCAGCGCCTGTCCCCGGTTCACAACCGATACCACGGAATCGAAGCCGGCCGAAATCACCGCATCGACAACGTCATACCGCTGGTTCTCGGACAGCAGCTTCTTCACGCGCAGCCCGAAGAATTCCTGGAGATCCTTGCGGATTTCGCCCGCGGACCGCTTGAGCGCCCGGATGTTCTCATGAACGTCCAGCGCAATGCCGAACACGTCAGACAAGGCAATCGGAAGCTTGTGGTCCAGGATGATCTGCACGATGCCTTGCGCCTGGCGGCGCAGCGCGTATGGATCCTGGGAGCCCGTCGGAATGATGCCGATGGAGAAGCAGCCGGTAATCGTGTCGATTTTGTCCGCTATGCTTATGATCGAGCCGACCTGCGTCGAAGGAACGGCATCGCCGGCAAAGCGCGGCTGATAATGCTCGAATACCGCTTTGGCCACCTCTTCCTTCTCTCCTGCTTTACGCGCGTAATCCTCACCCATAACCCCTTGGAGCTCCGGGAATTCATACACCATTTGGGTTACGAGATCGAATTTGCAGATATCGGCGGCGCGGCTGACAGAATCCGCTGCATCCGCGGGGATCCCAAGCTTGACGGCCAGCTGATCGGAAATGCGGCGGATGCGGCGAACCTTGTCCCCGATCGTGCCGAGCTCCTCATGGAAGACGATGCTTTCCAGCTTGGACAGTGCGTCCTTGATCTGGAGCTTCTGATCTTCCTCATAGAAAAACTTCGCATCCGACAAACGTGCCCGCAATACCTTTTCATTCCCTTTGGCAATAACATCAAGCGAACGGGAATCGCCGTTGCGCACCGTCACGAAATAAGGAAGCAGCTGCCCCTTGTCGTCCAGAACCGGGAAGTAGCGCTGATGCTCGCGCATCGAGGTGATCAGCACGTCCTGCGGGATATGGAGGAACGAGGATTCGAAGGTTCCGTAGAGCACCGTTGGCGTCTCAACAAGGAACAATACCTCTTCCAGCAGATCATCCTTGATTGCGATATTCCAGCCCTTCTCTTTGGCGAGCGCCTGAATTTGCGATACGATCATCTCCTGGCGCTCATTCACGTCCACGATCACATGCTGTTCGCGAAGGATCTCCCGATAGGCCGACGCTTCCGGAATGACGGCATCGGATCCCAGGAAGCGATGCCCTCTCGTGACATTGCCCGCCTGCACGCCGGCGACCTCAAGCGCGATCGTCTTGCTGCCCAGGAGCGCAACGATCCATTTGATCGGACGTACGAACTTGAACTCATGCGCACCCCAGCGCATATTTTTCGGGAACGTCATCGCTGTCAGGATGCCGTGAAGCCCTTCGGACAGAATCGATTGGGTATCCACGCCGATGCTGCTCTTGGTGACGTAGATATACTCGACGCCTCCAAGCTCCTTAAAGGTAAAGCTCTCCGGATCGACGCCCTGGCTCCGGGCGAAGCCGAGCGCCGCCTTGCTCCACTGACCGTTCTCGTCCAGCGCGATTTTGCGCGAAGGCCCTTTAACCTCCTCGCTGACATCCTCCTGCTTATCTGCAACATCCTTGACCCATACGGCAAGCCGCCGCGGCGTTGCATAGGCGGTTACTTCCCCGTGTCCGATTCTAGATGCTTCCAGCCATTTCACGAGGCGGTCCTCCAGCTGCTCCATCGCCGCACGCAGAAATCTTGCAGGGACTTCCTCCAGCCCGATCTCAAACAATAAATCCTTAGGCATGTCCAGCGCCCCCTTTCTTAATCAACGGGAAGCCAAGCTTCTCCCGCTCCTCCAAATACGTAGCTGCCACCTGGCGCGCGAGATTGCGCACGCGCATAATGTAACCGGTTCGCTCCGTCACGCTGATCGCTCCTCTGGCGTCAAGAAGGTTAAACGTATGGGAGCACTTCAGCACATAATCGTACGCCGGGAAGACGAGATGCTGATTCATCGCCTTGTTGGCTTCCTCTTCGTACATGTTGAACAGCGTAAACAGCATTTTCACATCCGACACTTCAAACGTGTACTTGGAATGTTCATATTCCGGCTGGTGGAACACGTCGCCATACGTAATGCCGTCCACCCATTCGAGGTCGAATACGTTCTCCTTGTCCTGAATGTATGACGCGAGCCGCTCCATACCGTAGGTAATCTCAACCGCAACGGGATTGGCATCGATGCCGCCGACCTGCTGGAAATACGTAAACTGCGTAATTTCCATGCCGTCGAGCCACACTTCCCATCCGAGGCCCCATGCGCCGAGAGTCGGAGCTTCCCAGTTATCCTCGACAAAGCGGATGTCGTGATCGAGCGGGTCAATGCCAAGACGCTTCAGGCTCTCCAGATACAGCTCCTGAATATTGTCCGGGGAAGGCTTCAGAATGACCTGGAATTGATGGTGCTGGTACAAACGGTTCGGGTTTTCCCCGTAACGGCCGTCTGCCGGACGGCGGGATGGCTCAACGTATGCGACATTCCACGGCTCCGGCCCGATCGAACGCAAGTAGGTCATCGGGTTCATGGTGCCTGCACCTTTTTCGGTGTCATACGGCTGCACGATGATGCAATTCTGTTCCGCCCAGAACTGCTGCAGCGTCAAAATCATCTGCTGGAAATTCATGATTTTTAGCTCCTTTGCTTTCATTTTCATAATAAACCATCCGACAATCCAGTCTGTACAACGCAAAAAAGCTCTCGCCCCATGCCTGCTGTACAGACATAGGGACGAGAGCTGTCGCTTCCCGCGGTTCCACCCTACTTGGCCAGCCTCCCCGCAGCCGCCGTGCAGCAGCGCTTCAGCTAAACCCACTTTATCGTTTCAAGTATGCTCCCGGGTGCCATGTTCATGAATGCTTCGTACCGGACTCCCACCGCCGCCGGCTCGCTATAACGAATGGCCATTCACTACTTTCCCGTTCAACGCATGTCAATATGCAATAACTAATAAACTGATAAATATAATACCTCAATCCGAACCTTACGTCAAATGTTGTATTTGTCCATCTGGTCCAGGAAGTTTTGGGATTTGAGCCTGAGGCCGAGCTGCATATCCATCAAGGCTCTCATCACCTTCTTGAGCTCATCCTTCGTCTCGGCCTTAACGTCCACATTACCGAGCCGTCTGAGATCCAGCCTGGCGAACAGGCGCAGCAGCTTCAAGGTCCGGACCGATACAGCCATCGCCGGCGGATCCAAATGCTTGCAATAACGGCACAGGACTCCGCCTAGACGCGGACTGACCAGCATGTCCTCATCGTTTCTCGGCTGATTGCACGATATGCATACATGGAGCTCCGGCCCGTACCCTGCCGCCTGCAAAATTTTCATCTCATAGAGATTGATAATGATCTGAGGATCCTTATCTTCTTGAAGGGATGTCAGGCATGCCTTCAGCTGATGGAACCAAAAAGCCCCCGTCTCCTCATCCTGCAGCACCCGGTCCAGGAGCTCGCAGGCATAGGAAGCATAGGCAGCTTTGATCAAATCCTCCCGCAATTCATGATGGGATTCTATAATCTCGCCCGCGTTCAGGGTTCCAAGCCCCGTATTGCGAAAAAACACATACTCCCCATACGTAAAAGGCTGGGTCAGAGCAGCATGCCGGCTCTTGACCTTTTTGGCTCCTCTGACCAGCACCCCTACCTTGCCCGATTCCTTGGTGCAAAGCGTAATGATTTTGTTCCCTTCACCGTAGTCCATGCTGCGGATGACAATTCCTTCCGCCCGATATAGCATGCATTATCCCCCAACCATTCTTGGAACAACCAATAATTACTCGTCCTCTTCATGCTGGGCCGCCTCATCTTCTGCGGATGCAGCTGCAAGAACCCGTTCACCGTCGGTTTCTTTATACAGCAAATAAGCATCGACATCTCCAGTCATCGCAAAATACTTCCACGAAAAATCTCGCATTCGTATTCATCCTTTCTTCGGAAATGACGTCTGCATCTACGAAGAATAGGATGTGCGTACCGTGCGGATTTATGAATTGCAATTGTTGGCAGGCTGCGCGAGCAGCAATCGGCGGCACCGCTCCCCGAAGGCTCCCTTCTTTCGGTACGGGTATTTAGTTACTCCCCGCGGTGAAATCCGAGGTCACGAAGAACACGCTCCTGGTTGCGCCAATCTTTTTTTACCTTAACCCATAGCTCCAGGAAAATCTTAGAGCCGAGAAGCCGCTGAATGTCCTGGCGGGCCTGCTTGCCGACTTCCTTGAGCAGGGCCCCCTGCTTCCCGATAATGATGCCCTTCTGTGAATCGCGCTCCACAAAAATGACGGCGGAGATATAGACGGTTCCGTTCTCCTCCACGCGCATATCCTCAATCGTGACAGCGATGGAATGCGGCACCTCCTCCCGGGTCATGTGCAGGATTTTCTCCCGGATCAGCTCAGCGCAGACGAACTGCTCGGGATGATCCGTCACCTGGTCCTCCGGATAGTACTGCGGGCCCGGCGGCAAATATTTCTGGATTTGATCCAGCAGCGTCTCGACGTTGCTGCCAAGCTTGGCCGAAATCGGAACAATCTCCGCGAAATTATGCAGCTTCCGGTATTCTTCAATAAGCGGGAGCAGCGCCGGCGGCTCGATCTTGTCGATCTTGTTCATCACCAGCATGACCGGGGTCTTGATTTTGCTCAGCTGTTCGGCAATGAACCGGTCTCCTCCGCCAATACCTTCGGATGCGTCCACCAGAAACAATACGGCCTCCACTTCACCCAGCGTGCCGAGCGCCGTCTGATTCATGTAATCGCCGAGCTTGGATTGACGCTTGTGAATCCCCGGCGTGTCCAGAAATACAATCTGGGAGTCCAGCGTAGTGTAAACCCCGTGGATTTTATTTCTTGTTGTCTGCGGTTTATCCGACATAATGGCAATCTTCTGACCGATGACCTGATTCATCAGCGTAGATTTCCCTACGTTAGGTCTGCCGATGATCGCCACAAAGCCTGATTTGAATTGTTTTTTCTGCATACCATTCCTCCAGCTGCGTTACTAACACCTTAAGGCGAATGGGCACTTTGACAGCTTTTTTTCGTCCCCCTCCGAGATTCCGTCATCTAGGTTCTTGACCAAAAAAATGGCCGTGGGTGACGCTACAGCTTGCCGGTCCAACATCCGCCTACGTAACTACATGATAACCTAAATTTCAGTCTATATTTATGCGAAGATTATTCGTTGTTCAGATCCCAAGGACCAAACGCGCCCGGAAGCAGCTCGCTTACCGTTGTTTCGCGGATGTCTCCCTTCATATTTCCCAAAATGACCGTCATATCCGGCTTGCACAGCTCTACCAGCACCTGCCGGCATACCCCGCACGGCGAGCAGGGGCCTTCGGTGTCGGCCACGATCGCAATCGCCTTGAAGCTTCCGGGCTCATGTCCGTCGGCAATCGCGCGGAAGAGCGCGGTTCGCTCGGCGCAGTTGGTTGGACCATAGGCAGCATTCTCGACATTGCAGCCATGATGAACCTTACCGCCCGCATCCAAGAGAGCAGCACCTACACCAAATTGCGAATAAGGTATGTAAGCCCGTGTACGCGCCTTAATCGCTTCCTGCATCAATAATCCTGTATCCATACCCAATTCCTCCCTTTCATCAGCCTGTTATGGATTGAATCCACTGCATGAACGGTTCCCAAAATACAAGGATGCCGACAGCTGCTGCATAAACCGCGGCAACCAGCGACGCACCCGCAGCCGTGTCCTTCGCCACCCGGGCAAGCGGATGCTCCGCCGGGGATGCGAGATCAATAACGGCTTCTATCGCCGTATTCACCAGCTCCGCAATGAACACGGCCGCAACGGCAGATAGTAGAAACAGCCAGCTGATTTTGTCCAGCTGCAGCAAAGCTGCTGCGATGAAGCAACTCACGGCAGCAGCAATGTGAATTTTCATATTTCGTTCACGCTGTACGGCGGTCCATATGCCCGTCATCGCGTAACCAAAAGCTCTAAGCAAGGTGGATCTGTACGGCTTCACTATCTCGTCAGTCCCACTTCGGCTAGAACGGCCTCCTGCTTGCCCATCATTTCCGCCTCACTTGCCTCGTCCTGATGATCATAGCCGAGCAAATGCAGGAAGCCGTGGACGAATAAAAATCCGAGCTCGCGTTCAAGCGAATGGCCGTACTCTTCGCTTTGCAGCTTCGCGCGCGGGACCGAAATAATGATGTCCCCCAGCACGTCCGGCACGTTCCCTTGCTCTTCGCCTTCATCGAGCTCATAAATGATCTCCAGCTCGTCATTCGTTACTTCATGCATGGCGAAGGACAATACGTCCGTTGGACGGTCGATTCCGCGATATTCCCGGTTCAATTCATGGATGGCTTCATCATCGACAAAGGTCAGATCCACCTCTCCGTCCTCGACCCCTTCGGCCTCGCCGGCCTTCTGCAGAATCGATTCAAGCAAAGCGATGAGCTCCTCCGTAATCTCAAATTGGTCTTGTTCATTGTTCCATACAAGCTCAAGGCTCATTCCTTAAACGCTCCTTCTCTGATCCGCTTCAGGCGCGGATGAATCTGCATGCTTGGATGAATCACCCGAAACCGCCCCTGCATCAGGCTTCGGCCGCTTGACCTCCTCCGGATACTCGATGCGGGAGTGGAAAATTCCCATCACCGTTTCCTTCAAGGTTTTTGCAATCGTATCGAGCTCTTTCATCGTCAGATCGCAGTCATTAAACTGATGGTCATCCAGGCGACCTTTAATGATCTTCTCGATCATCGATTCCACCTGCTCCACGGTCGGCTTGCGGAGGGAGCGGACCGCCGCCTCCACACTGTCGGCGATACCGACGATCGCTGCCTCCTTGGACTGGGCTTTCGGACCGTGATACCTGAAATCGTCTTCCGTAAAGTCAGGCTCGATCCCCTGCTCCTCGGCCTGTCGGATGGCTTTATGGTAAAAATAATGCAGGAAGGTCGTACCATGATGCTGCTCCGCGATATCCCGAATCGGCTTCGGCAGCTTGTATTCCTTCAGCATTTCAACCCCATCCCTTGCGTGAGCCACAATGATGGACTTGCTCAGCTTCGGCTCGATGGAATCATGCGGATTCTCCATATTGTTCTGGTTCTCGATGAAGTAAATCGGCCGTTTCGTCTTCCCGATATCATGGTAGTAGGATCCTACGCGGCACAGCAAGCCGTTGGCGCCGATCGCTTCGGCAGCGGCCTCCGACAGATTGCCGACCATTACGCTGTGGTGGTACGTTCCCGGCGTCTCCGTCAGCAGCTTGCGCAGCAGCGGGTGGTTCGGATTCGACAATTCCACGAGCTTCAAAGCCGACAAGATGCCGAACGTAACCTCGAAGAATGGCATCAGCCCGATCACCAGAACGGCGGTAAGCAGGCCTCCGGCAATCGCAAACCCGATCGCATAGAGCGTTTCCGTCGTCGTCCAGGAATCGTCGTTGATCAGCAGCATGATCAGTACGATCAGTGCGCCGAACAAGGAAGCCATAATCCCGCCCTTCAGCATGGTGGAGCGCTGGCTCGCGCGGTGAATCGAGAAGATGGCCACGCACGACGTCACTGCGGCGAACAGTCCGAACTGGAAGTCGAACATTTCACCTTGAACGTTCAGAATGACGCTCGCCATAATGCTGAATATAATGACGCTGAAATAGGCAAGCGACATTTCCAGAAGCAGCGTCACCAGAATCGCACCGATGGCTACAGGAGCCAGATAGCCGACATATATCCGCGAGTCGCTCTGCAAAATGGATGCCAGATGCATCGTTATAAGCGTGATCACATAGATCAGCACCAGCATAAGCAGCTGGGAGTTATTGTATTTGAACTTGCCGGCATTCGACTGGCGGATGAACATCAGGATCCCGAGCGATAATAAAGCGGACAGCAGCAGCACGCCGAGCTCCGGCCAATAGTTTACATCATCCTTCAGCAAACCATTCTTGCCAAGCAGCTCATACATCTCCGGCGTAATGACCTGCCCTTTCTTAACGAGAATATCCCCTTGCTTAATGAACACAGGCGGCGTATTCTCGCGTTCCTCGACCCGTGCTTCCTTGGTCGCTTCCTCATCCCGGAATTTGTTGGCGGTTATCGTCGCCCGGGCCAGCTCCTGAACAACCTCCCTGGCAACGCGATCATCCAGCGAGCTCGTGCTCACCATTTCCGCAACCCGTGCCCGGGCCGTCTGCGCGTCCACGATTTCGTTCATGGTCAGCTTGGAGACGATATCGCGGGCTACCGGCTTCATCGCATTGATGTCCTCGGCGCTCAATCTGGGTATTTTGATATAAGTTTCCTCCGGGATCCGGTAGGTCTGCTGGTCGATCACGCGCAGCATTTCCTCCAGCAGCTCGTTGGAGTACCCCTCATTGTCCCGGTTGGCGGATACGAAATTTTGGACGAATTCGTTAATCCTGCGAGGGATTTCCTCGCGGTAGATATTGACCTTCTCCTGAGTGGAGATATCCACGTCCTGGTTCAGCCGCTCGATCCGATCCAAGATCTGCGTCACCAGAACATCGTTCCTCACATTGAGATTGGTATAAATCGTCTGAACCCGCTCGGCCGCCTGCTCCTGCGCCTTCAAGGTCGCCTTGCTGTCCTCGATTTGGACGGGAGCCACGATATTCTTTTCGCTTTTCGTATTGACCTGAATATCATAGCGTTCAGGCACCAGCTTCGATGCTAGACTGATATAAAAGAGCAGCGCTAGCAGCAAAAACAGAATATAGCGTGTTGCCACGCTATATTTCCAGCCGCTGTGCCTGCCCCATATGGACTTGTCCGTCGATGGTTCTTTGGAGGCCATATCGACAATCCCCTTTAATCTTGGTTTTCTGCAGCTTGATCATAGGCAACGATGATTTTTTGTACTAAAGAGTGCCGTACAACATCCTGCTCAGCAAAATAAACGAATCCGATTTCCTCAATGCCGCTCAAAATGGCTTTCGCTTCGATCAGCCCGGATTTTTTGCCGCGCGGCAGGTCGATCTGCGTCGCATCTCCGGTAATGACCATCTTGGAGCCGAAGCCAAGCCGCGTCAGGAACATCTTCATCTGCTCCGGCGTGGTGTTCTGCGCTTCGTCTAGAATAATAAACGAGTCATCCAGCGTCCGCCCGCGCATATAGGCGAGAGGCGCGATTTCGATCAGCCCCCGTTCAAGCGCCTTCGCGACTTGCTCGGAGCCCATCACATCATATAATGCATCATACAGCGGTCTGAGATAAGGGTCTACCTTCTCTTGCAGATCGCCCGGCAGAAAGCCCAGGTTCTCTCCGGCTTCAACCGCCGGTCTCGTAAGGACGATCCGTTTCACAGAGCCTTCCTTCAGTGCAGCAACAGCCAGCACAACCGCCAAATAGGTCTTCCCCGTTCCCGCAGGACCGATACCGAATACGACATCCCGTTTCTTGATCGTCGTCACATAATGCTTCTGTCCGATCGTCTTGACGCGAATCGGCTTGCCTCTGTAGGTTGACGTAATTTCACCCTTGAACAGATCAAGCAGCTGATCCGCTCGCATATCCTTGGCCAGCTCTACGGCGTACAGAATATCCCGTTCGGTCAATGTATACCCGTTGCGGATGAGCTCTAGCAGCACTTCGAACAGCTGCTGAAGACGCTCCACGCTGCGGTGTTCTCCGCGGACCGTAATGACGGCTTCCCGCGAATCGATAGTGGCGGGGATTTCCGCTTCGATCAATTTCAGAAAAGCATCTTGCGGTCCGAATAAGGCCAAGCCTTCTGACGCACTTTGTAATAAAATTTGAATGCTGGTCGTTTGCTGTGGCAAATAGTCTCATTCTCCTTGATTGTATACTATGGGAAGTTCTTTCGTGATGGTCTCTTCCACCTCGAAAAGCACTTTCATATAAACTTTACCATTCTCTTTCTTCTCATGCAAAATTTTTTGGCTCACAAATCGGGAATCGGTGCCGTATTTCGCCAAAATATCGCGTCTTGCGCCCTCTAATCCTTCTTTTTTGGCATCCTCCTCGGTAATCGTATGCTGAACCTGGGTAACCTCCATGATCTTTTCGGTCATCCATCCGATCGGGAGCGCCCGCGATCGCCAGGTGAGGGGATCATAATAGGTCAGCATTTCGTGCTTCGAGTACGGCACGTCCCCGTACCCCCACACCTGGACGGCACGGTCGCCGAGAACGAGATAGGATCGTTTCTTGCCTTCGCCCGTATACACCTTCCTTGTTTTGACGAGCGGAACCTCAATATCGTACTCATGCCAGACCAGCCCTTTAACCTCACCCTTGGCCACGATCATCTCCGAATTTTCCTCATCGCCTAAAATGCCGGAGATCAAAACATCGCCTTTCTTCACCCGGCTGTTGATTTGAACCTTGGGCAGCCCCTTTTCTGCATAGATATAAGTGATCACCGCATCCTGCGTACTGATCAGATGCCTTGGGCTTTGCAAAGGCGGCTTCTTGGGAACGGAGGCCTCAACGACCTGGATTCGGATCCGCGTCCCATTCCGCTCCACGCCGACCCAGGACACGCCGTCAATCCTGGATGCCAGGCTGCCGGACAGCTTGTCCATCGATTGCAGCTTGAATATCCATTGATACGGATAGACTCCTTCCTGCTTGGCGGCATCCAGAATATCTTCCGTAGCAATAGTCTCATTTCCTTCCACCTCAATGTTCCATACCATGGAGGAGAGGGCGGTCAGGATCGCAAAGAACAAGACCATCCCGAGAACAAACGCCTTGCGCTTCCACAAGCGCCGCAATTTGAAAGGATATCCGCTGCGCTCCTTGATCCGCGTCCGGCAGCCTGTCCGTTTCAAGAAGGGACGAAGCCCCTTAAAGTCTTTAAGCAGCAGCTTAAGCTCCGCAGACTGTGTCCCGGTCGGTATCACATCCCACACCGGGATCCCCGCGTCCACTACGGAATTGATGAATGCTTCCACATGCTCGCCGCGCACGGTGAGCGTCAAATAGCCTCGAAGCTGGATCATGGTTGGGATGTTCACGCTTTCTCCTCCGTTCCTATGTATTGAATATGATGGATTGTACCAATAATGGTCACTTCTTGGCTTTGAATGGCCTGAATGGCGAGATCCGACCCCGATATCTCCAAGGAGCCCTGGGTTAGGGACAGCACAAGCCGCTTCTCGGAGAAATGCCGAACTCCTCGATGATTCTCAATATGAAGCTCCTTATTGCCGATCAGGGTCAACCGCGGTAAATCGAATAACAGGTCCTGTGGCAAATCAAGCATTTCTTGGGTCCATTTCTGCAGCTTGCGGCTGATGCGGGACATATGGAGACTTTCCCCCTTCCTGTACTGTACACCATATGCCCCGGGATCCCGATTTATGAAATGTACAGCCAGAAACCTGCAAAGAATTGTTCCGATAAGAGTCGGGGCGTATTTCCGATATAGAAAAAGAGGCTGTACCAAAGTCAATTGACCTGGTACAGCCTCTTGGTATGTGGTGGGCCGGCGCTGATGCGCCTAATTCCATTCGCTCGCGGTCTCCAAATGCAGGGCCATTGCGGAATGGCCGCATAACCCTCGAACATGGCCTTTTAACGGCGAACATTTGATGGACGCCTCGAACGGGGCGGTCCCAAAATCTCGGACCACACGATGCCGTTTCGGGCTTGCTCCGCAACATTCGAATGGCTTCGACGCTCCGGTCCATGGTCCTCTTCGGCGAGCTCAACGACCGTTTCCGGGATATCGACGGTCATCCGGTTCAGCTGCGCATGAATCCGGTCCAGATCCGACTCCATCATCGCCATCCGGCGATCCATGCTGTCCGGCTTCCGCTCCATCTCCTGGAAGCGGGGCGGTCGGTTCAGCTCCTCATGCTCCAGCGAATATCCGTTTCCGGTGTTCAGATCCTCTTCATCGTTAAAATCCGAACCGGCGCTTTGTTGAACGGGGGCATGGCGCTCAGCTTGCGGAAAGGGCTGGGGCCTTCCCGCTTGCGTTCTGCGGAGCTCCGGCTGCTGCTGCCTGCCTTGACGATGACCGTCCCCGCCGAACGACGGCATGCGGGGCTGCCCCTTCTCCCCCGCATTCTTGCCGCGCTTTCCCAGAGCCGTAATGATGAAGAAGCCTATAACAACTACGATATAATAATTCTCGATTAACCAGCGCACTATAGGCTCACCCCATCATCATTTGTTATTGTTCGGATTGTCTCCCGGGTTGCCTGTGTTATCGCCCATCTTGCCGATCGAGCCTCTCATCTGCGTATCGGCCTCAAGGTTCTTCAGGTTCATGTAATCCATCACCCCGAGCTGGCCGCTGCGAAGCGCTTCAGCCATAGCAAGCGGAACCTGGGATTCGGATTCCACCACCCGCGCTCTCATTTCGACGACGCGAGCCTTCATCTCCTGCTCTTGCGCCACCGCCATTGCACGGCGCTCTTCCGCTTTCGCCTGGGCGATGCGCTTGTCGGCTTCCGCCTGCTCGGTCTGCAGGTAGGCCCCGATGTTCTTGCCTACATCGACGTCGGCGATATCGATCGACAGAATCTCAAACGCCGTTCCGGCATCAAGCCCTTTCGCAAGTACGGTTCTGGAGATCAAATCCGGATTCTCCAGAACGTCCTTGTGGGAGTCACTGGAACCTACGGTTGTAACGATCCCTTCCCCTACGCGGGCAATGATCGTTTCTTCACCGGCACCCCCGACGAGGCGGTCGATATTCGCCCGAACGGTTACCCGGGCTTTAACCTTAACCTCAATGCCGTCTCTGGCTACGGCAGCGACAACCGGCGTCTCGATGACACGCGGATTAACGCTCATTTGCACGGCCTGAAGCACGTCCCGGCCGGCAAGGTCAATCGCGGCCGCCCGTTCGAATTCGAGCGGGATATTCGCCCGCTGGGCAGCGATCAGCGCATTAACGACGCGGTCCACGTTACCGCCCGCCAAATAGTGGCTCTCGAGCTGATTGATGTTCAGCCCCAGCCCCGCCTTCGTCGCCTTGATCTGCGGATTGACGATCCGGCTTGGCGTTACGCGCCGCAGCCGCATGGCCACCAGCGTAATGATTCCGATGCGCACGCCGGAAGCGAGCGCCGAAATCCAGAGCATCAGCGGGAAGAAGCTGAAAAACACGCTAAGCGCGATGATCGCAACGACCGCGATCAGCAATATTGTCACCAAGGAACTATCCAAACCCATTGTCTCTTCACCCTCCATCTTTTGAATAACGAATGTAATCAGGTACTGCTGTTAACCAAGCTTGACTTCATTGCTCTATCCCATACTACACAATTCCAGAAGAAGCTTCACCCTTTTTCTTCCTCCACGACAATCCGCGTTCCATCGGTCTTCACCACGCGGACCCGGCTGCCGGATTCAATATATCCTCCGAGCGTGACAACATCCAGCCGCCTTCCTTCGAGCTCCATCGTGCCTGCTGGACGGAGAGGCGTTATGGCCTTCCCTACGAGTCCGATAAGACTGTCCCGGTCCTCATTCGGAATATAGCCCTGCTCTTTGGTCAAGCTGTCGTTCAGAATGAATTTTCGCCATATTCCCCGCTCCTTGAACACAAAGGCCACGACCACTATAGTGACGAATGCCGACGCCACAGCGATTCCGAGGGACCACGCGACATGCGAGGTGCTGTACGCAGCTCGGACCACACCGGCGATCAGACTGATCGAGCCGATGATCCCAAGGATTCCGAAGCTCGGAACGAACAGCTCCATCGCCAGCATCAGAATTCCGATGATGAACAGGACCCAGGTCTCCCAGCCTGCAAAACCGGCCACATAGTTGCCGAAGAAATACAGCACGAAGGCCGCGATGCCAAGAATGCCCGGAACGCCGAATCCCGGTACAAGCACCTCGATAATGACGCCCGCAATCCCGATGAACAAGAGCAGTGTCATGACGCCGGGATGCGTCAGAAAGGTCGCGAGCTTCTCGGAAAACGTAGGCTCTATCCGGAACACATCCTGGGTCGAATAATTCATCCAGGTGATCACTTCCTCGGTGTTGTCGGCGATCGTGTCCGCATATCCCGTCTTTAACGCTTCCTCATGCGTTAACGAGATGATTTCCCCCGGTCCTTTCGTCCGGCCGATCTCGGGCATTTCCACTTGCATGTTGACATCCGCCATCCCCATGGCGATCTCCTTGTTGCGGCCGCCGGCTTCTGCCGCACTGGCCATCGTCGTCTTCCACCAGGACACAAGCTTCGCATCCTCAATCGGTTTGCCGCTGCCGTCCACCATCGCCGCGGCTCCGATCATGGTTCCCGGCGCCATGGCGATCTTGTCGGCATTAAGGGCGATGTAGCTTCCGGCCGAGGCCGCATCGCCTGTAACAAAGGCGACGATCGGCATGCTGCTCCCTTTCATCAGTTTGGCGATTTCCCCCGCCTGGTCAACGAGTCCGCCCGGCGTATCGATCTCAAGGACGATCAGTCCGGCCTTCATCTTCTCGGCTTCCTTGAAACCGCGTTCCATAAAGCTGGTCAAGCCGCGTTCAATCGGCTGTTTGACCGGAATTACATACACCGAGCCGGTGTTGGCTCCCGAAACCGGCTGCGTTGGAAGCACCCACATCGAGGCGGTTATGAACAAAATAATAACGGCGGCCGTCATCGCGATCCATCGGCGGGGCCCATTCAATATTTTCATCATACTCCTCCCTTCTCTTCGACTTATACGGCCATCCTTCTTCTGTCTTCGACATGAAGGAGAGGATGACCTTCCTGCATAAGCATATGTATCAAGTCACTCTCCTATGGTTATATTTACGGTTCAGCCGCGATTTCGTTTCAAGAAAGTATGCCCGGACGGTGAAATTCCTTCAAAGCTTAGCTAAAAAAGCCCGAAAACAAGAAAAAACACCCCCTGAAATCAAGGGGTGTTTCACTTATGTTGTTACAGAAATTGTTGAACAACTTGATTGACAAGCTTTCCGTCCGCACGCCCTTTAACCTTCGGCATGAGAGCACTCATTACTTTACCCATCTCGGCTTTTGAAGAAGCACCGGTTTCCTGGATGGTCTGCTGTACAATGACTTTAATTTCTTCTTCAGTAAGCTGTTCCGGGAGGTAGGCGCTTAGGAGCTCAATTTCTGCTTTCGCATCGGCGGCAAGATCGTCGCGTCCCGCTTTTTCAAATTCTTGGAGGGCATCTTTTCGCTGTTTGATTTCACGACTTAAAATATCAAGCACTTCGTTGTCATCCAAACTTCTTTTCAAATCTATTTCAAGATTTTTTATCGTCGAACGAACCATCCGAATCGTAGAGAGTTTGAACTTGTCCTTACTCTTCATCGCTTGCTTCATATCTTCGTTCAATCGTTCGCTAAGATTCATGCTAGTTCAGATCCTCCTAAAACTTTCTCTTACGAGCAGCCTCGGACTTTTTCTTGCGCTTTACGCTTGGCTTTTCATAATGCTTGCGTTTCTTCACTTCAGCCAATACGCCATCTTTAGCGATGGAACGCTTGAAGCGACGAAGTGCAGCATCAATTGTCTCGTTTTTGCGAACTTTAGTTTCAGACACCAGTTTTCCCTCCCTCCGACCAGACCGTCCAAGAGCAATAACACGGTTCATCAAACTTCATTATAGGGCAAACGGAAATATGGTGTCAACCTTGACGGCAACTAAAAAAAGTCAGGCAAGCAAAAGCAGCCCCGCCGGCTTAAAATGCCGCGAAGCTGCAGTTATCCGCTGGTCCAGCCGTTATGTATGCGATGGGGAGATTCCTGTCAACGCACCCAGCCGTTTGCCACCCATCAAATGGTAATGCAGGTGAAACACCGTCTGTTCTCCATTTGGACCGCAATTGTTGATCAGGCGGTATCCGCTCTCGGCGATGCCGAGCTCAGCGGCAGCCTCTTGCGCAGCGCGGTGCATCTCGCCGATCAAGGCCAAGTCCTCCTCCTGAACATCGTTCATCGAGGCGATATGCTTCTTCGGAATGATGAGCACATGGACCGGCGCCTCCGGGTTAATATTTTGGAACACCAGCACCTTATCATTCTCAAGCACCTTGGTGGAAGGGAGATCTCCGTTTACGATTTTGCAGAAAATACAATCCATCACATCATTACCCCTTTCATAGAGTCTCATGCTCCCATCATATAAGAAAAGGGGGGGATTCGTCCATTATGCCGCCTTGAGCGATAAAAAAAGAGAAGCACCCGCCAAGGACGAACGTCCGGCAATGGCAGGCCAGCCTCGCAGGGAAAGGGAAGAGTGTATCCGCTGAAGGCCGCAGCACTGTCAGGTGCTTCTATTGCATGTCGGCTTGACTGTATTATAACAGCGCCTTGCGGCTGTATCTGTGATCCCCATCACAATGAAAGAATTCATCTACAGACCGAAGCTTACATAGATTCGATAAGGCTTACATAGATTCGATAAGGATTTGCGAGCCCTCGCCTGCCTGCTCGGCAGGCCGTACCACCAGCTTGCGCGGAAGACGCGCCCGAAGCTCCGGCACGTGGCTGATGATGCCGACGGTCAGTTTATCCGTATGCAGACGCTCCAGTGCTGTAATGACGGTCTCCAGCAGCTCCGGATCAAGCGTGCCGAAGCCTTCGTCCAGGAAGAAGAACTGCAGCGGATACTGACCTCTCAATTGAATCTGAGCCGACAGGGCCAATGCCAACGCCAATGACGTAAGGAACGTTTCACCGCCGGACAGCGTCGAGACCGGACGGCGAACGCCGCCGTTGGCATCGTCCCGGATCACAAACCCGCCGCCGGAATCCACCTCCAGCGAGTAACGCTGTTTGGTGAGATAGCGCAGCCGCTGGGAAGCCGCCTGGCTGACCTGCATCAGCTGCTCCTCGGCAATATACTCCACAAATGCGTTTCCGCGCAGACAGGACTGGAGCTTCGACAGCCGGTCGCTTTCGCTCTGGAGCTCTGCCCGTTTGGCCTCAAGCTCCATAAAGCGGATATGGCGCTTGCTCAGATCCTCCAGATCCCGCTCTGCTCTCGCTTTCGCCTGAAGGGCTTCCTCGTCGGCCGAACGGGCGGTCGCAAGCTCCGAGCAGCATAGCTGCCAGTCCTGCTCATTGTAGGGGCTCGCTCCGAGCTTCTGCATAACATCGCCGAGCCGGACCGTCCATTCCCGCTGTCCCTCGCGATGCGCCTTGACGGCACCGGAGATCCGCTCGATTTCTTCGCCAGTCAGGCAGGCGTCCCGAACGTCGGCTTCCGTCGCGAACGGCGAAGCGCCAAGCTGCTTCTCCCAAGTCAGCTTCGCCGCCTCATGATGCTCCTCTGCGGAGCGGGCGGCCTGCTCGGCAATGGCAGCCTCTTTCGCGGCTTGCTGCGCCGCTTCCTCGGTCTTCCGGCGCTGCATTCTCGCCTGCTCGGCGGCTTCTCTGAGCTGCTTCAGCCTGGAGCGGCACTCCTGGATCAGCTCCTCGGCCGAGCGGTCTCCGATCCATACGGACAGCCGCTCTTCTTTCTCCTTCAGCACTTCCGCCTTGCCTTCCCGCTGGGTGTCGGCCAGAATGAGGTTTTTCTCGAGCTCGCGCAGCTTGCCCTCGAGCTCTTGCACGGCCTGCTGCTTCTGCTCCAGAAACGGAACGCTTCGCTCAAGCCCCTCCTTGATCTTCTCGGCTTCGGCATCGCTGGCCTGCATATGCTTGAAGCGGATCTCAGCCTCCTCAAGCGGCAGATTCGGGCGTGTGCCGGACCATACCTGCACGATGCCCGCGGCTTCAGCTTCGAGTCCGGCAAGTTTATCCCGAAGCTGCCGGACGGACAGGGTCCTGCCGTCCACCGCCGCGCCCTGCTTCGCCAGCTCTTGCCGGCATTGCAGCAGCTGCTGCTGCAGCTTTGAAGCATCTTCACGGCACAGCTCGATCGCTTCCGCTTGGGAGCCTGCCGCCTGCTCAAGCTGTTTGATCTCCTCTGCAAGCCGGATCAAGTCATACGGCGGGCGGGTATCCGGCACGGCCGCTACAGCCGCCTCGAGCATGCTGCTTCCTGCCTCGTCGTGGACGGCTTCCAAAGCGGCCGTCCCACCCCCTTGACGGGCTGCAGCTTCGGCACCGATTTGCCGGAGCAGCGCGTCGCTCTCGCTCAGCTGCTGCCTTAATTGCATGCGTGTCTCCTGAATTCGATGCACGATCTCATTCAGCTGCTCCATCGCCTCATCATCCGAAGCCTCGCCTTCAGCAGGCCGCGCGGCCGGATGGGGATGGTCCTTGCTGCCGCATACGGGACAAGGCTCTCCCTCCCGCAGCTCGGCAGCCAATGACAGCGACAGCGCATGAAGCTGCCGCTCCCGCCGGGCTTCCTCCATCGACTTGCCCAGCTCGGATGCGGCCGCCCCGATGCGCTCAATCGCCGCGGACGCTTCAGCAGCCCTGCTCTTGACACGTCCCGCGTGGCCGGCCAATCGTGCAAGGTGCTGCAGAAGCTCCTGCTCCTTACGCTCCAATTCGGCCAGCTTTAGGCGCAGCTCCTGCTCGGAGCTCTCCTGCTCCTTCAGTTCCTGTCCGGCCTGGGCCTTCAGCTTCTCTACGGCGCGCAGCGATTGAAGCTGCTGCATCGCCTCATGCAGCGCCTGGCGGTCGTCGGAGCGCGTCTCCAGCGCCTTTAGCTGCTCCTGCAGCTCATCCCTGCGGCTCCGTCCGCGAAGAAGCAGCTCCTGCTCTTTCTGCAGCCGGGCGTTCACGTCCTCCAGCTCCTTCCTGAGCCTTGCCCGTAGCTCGTCCAGCCGCTTCAGCTCTTCGCGCAAGGAATCCCGCTCCCGCTGCAGCAGAACGGCCTGGCCCAGCTGCTCTTCACGCTGCAGCAGCTTCGGTTCTTCAGCGGCAAGCGCGGTCTGGGCCGCTTCATCAGCTTCGGCTGCCTGGGCCGCTGCCTTTTGCATGCCGTCCGCCTGGGCCGCTTGCGCTTCGGCCGCACGTCGCCGCTGCTCCCACTGTCCGCCGGTCTCGCGCCAGGCCTCAAGGGCTGGCAGCACCGCCGCTGCCGCTCCGGTCAGCTCAAGCTTGCGCTCAAGCAGCCGAATTTCTTCTTCATGCGCAGCAAGCTCATCCAGCTTGCTCTGAAGCCGCTGCCGCTCCAAGTCCAATTCCCGGAGCTTGGACAGCGATTCGTGGCGCTCCTGAATCGACTGAAGCCGCCGTCTGGATGCCTCGGCGTGCTTCTTGGCCTGCTCCAGCGCCAGCTCTGCCTCCGCAAGCGCCTCCTTGCCTGCGCTTCCCAGCCCTTGCTGCTCCGCCTCCACGGATTTCAATGCACCGTCCGTTTCCTTGACTCTTCGGCTCAGCTTGATCGCCAGCTGGTCGCCATACCGTTCCAGGTGGAACAGGCGCTGCAGCATTTGTCTGCGCTCGCTTCCCTTCAGCGACAGAAATTCCGCGAACTTGCCCTGGGGCAGAACGACCGCGCGGGTAAAATCATCCATTTTCAGTCCGATTTTCTCCTCGACACAGCGCGTGACTTCCGCCAGCTTGTCCGCCACGACCTGCTCGCCGTCTGCGGTGACGTGTATGAACCGGCTGACCGTGTTGCTGACCGACAGCTCATTCACCCGCTTAAAGCGCCGCTCTACCCGGTACCGCTCCGCTCCGGCCGGCGAGCTCAGCTCAAACGTAAAGGACACGAACAAGCTGTCCTCCGAATGGTTCATGATGCCCTGCGTGCCGTTGACCGCCCGCTCCACCTTGCCGTACATGGCGAGCGTGATCGCATCGAGCAGCGTCGATTTCCCGCTGCCCGTCGGGCCGAATATGCCGAACAGCCCCATTTCGCACAGCGCTTCAAAATTGATTTCCTGCGGGCTGCGGTAGCTCTGCAGACCCGACAGCTTCAACATAACCGGCTTCATCCGCCGCTCACCTCCGCCGCATCCTGTTCTTCCTCTTCGACCAGCTCCAGAAATAGCTGAACCAGTCGATCCTCCGGTTCTGCCCCGCCGGTCTGCCTCTGATAGAACTTGCGGAACAGATCGGGCAGCGGAATCCGCGAGCGCTCGATTTCAAGCTCCAGCGCCTCCATCTCCGGATAGACCGGCCGGATATGTACGATACCGTCCCTGCTTTTACGCAGGCGCTGAATATCCGCGAGCCCCATCGCCTCCGTCAACGTGATTTCCAGATCGATAAAAGCATTGGCGTCCCGGCCCTCATCCAGCCACCGGTACACTTCCTCCAGTCCGCCCTTCGCTTTCCATCTGACTAGAGGCCTGCCGCTCGTAAGGAACACTTCCTCGATGACAGGACTGCCTCCGGGCGCAACGTCGATCATCGTGACGGACTTCGCCTGCCCGGCTTCCGAGAAGCTGTAGGCCAGCGGTGAGCCGCTGTAGCGGATCACCCCTTCCCCTTTTACAGCCTGGGCCCTGTGAAGATGTCCGAGCGCTGTATAGGACGCTCCCACGGCCAATGCCGACGGATCGACCGTATAAGCGCCGCCGACCTGAATCGGCCGCTCCGAATCGCATTCCACGCCGCCAAGCACGTAGATGTGGCTCATCGCCAGGTTTACCGTGTCCGGCGTAAAGGCATGGGCCAACCGTTTCATGAGCATGCCGACCCGCTCGCTGTATGCCCGGCGCAGCTGATCCTCATCCCCGTCCATGGCAAGCAGCTCATTGAGCCTTGCCTCCGACGGATAGGGCAGAGCGGCGATTTTGGCGGTTTCTCCTGTCCGGGCAGACACGGTGGTGACCACTTCGGAGACGGGCATGCCGATCAGCGTGATCCCCCGGCTCGATACGAGCGGCCTGATCGAGGATACGCGCTCCGGCTGGTCATGATTGCCCGCAATGACAACCATGGGGCGGCCGCCCTCCGTCAATCTCGCCGCCGCATCGTAGAACAGCTGCTCCGCCGCTGCAGGCGGATTGACCGAATCATACACATCGCCGGCCATCAATATCAGGTCCGCCTGCTGATCATCCGCAAGCCGAACCAGCTCCTCCAGAAATTGCTCCTGCTCAGCGAGCCGGCTCCTGCCCTCCAGCGTCTTGCCCAGATGCCAGTCCCCCGTATGCAAAATGCGCATCGCTGCATCTCTCCTCCCCGATACAAACTTCACTTTTTGGCACCGACATAAGGGGTTAAAGCCCTTAAGCGAACCATAAACCATAAACCATAGAATGATTGCCTTTAATAATAACTTCCATCACAATGCAGGGCGCAGCTCGTTTCGATCATAATGGCCGCGAAACATGCTTAGATCCGGACTCCATGGCCCCCGTCAAAAAAGTACAGCCATTTCTCACACACAGGCTCGCCCAGAATGTCCTCCAGCGCCCTCGCATACAGCTCCAATTGAAAACGATATTGCTCCGCAAGAGCCGGTAGACCTCCCCGATGCTCCAGCACCCGGTCGGTTTTGTAATCAAGCAGCACCAGCTTGCCTTCGCGGCGAAACATGCAGTCGACGACCCCTTGAACGAGCACCGTTTCATCCTGAAGCAGCCGGACATCCGGCCGGTCTAAAGCGCCCTGCGGGGACAGCTCCTCGAGAAAGGCCAGTCCCTGGTAAGCTTCGGCTGCAGGCAACGCATAGGAGAACGGCATCTCCCGCCATACCTCCTCGGCCGCCAGCAGCTGCCGCCCCACCTCGCTTTCGAACAGCCGGCTGATATCAGACGGTTCTACGGCTGCAGCCTGTTCCGCCGTAATGATCTCCCGCTCAACCAAATAAGCGATCAGAGCTTCCGATTCATGAAGCCATCGGTCGGCTATTTCTTGGGCTTCTACGGCCGTTGCCCCGGCTTGTATGCCCCGGAAATCGCCGAGAGGCAAATGCTGCATCAATGTATGATAGACCGTCCCGCGTTCCGCAGGGGTCAGCTTTTGCGCCTCCATAAATTTCGGGCGGCGAAGGTTCAAAGTAAAGGCGGCCGCTGAATAGCCGTTATGGTCAGCATCCGGCGATTGGCTCCCGATGCCCGCGAACAGGCCCTCCTGCGCACCGCGCCTAACCGCCCGCTCCTCAACCAAATCGAGCGACGGCTCGTCCTGCATCGCCAGCAGCTTTTTCATCTCCGTGACGGACGTCTTCGCCGAGATACCGCTCACGGCTTCATAAGGATAGACCCACGACAGCTTACGATAAACGGCTTCCCGGATTTCTGCCGACCCGCCGTCCAAGTCTGCATCAGCCTCTTCGATCGGTACCGGCTCAAGCTGCTGCACGGCCTTCATCCGTTCAAAACGCTCCTGGCCGCCATCCCCCTCTTCATCGATCACGACGCCCGTCGGCTGCAGCAACGACTCCGGGGTCTCAACCGCGAATATCCAATCGGATGGATCCTTCGACAGGGCAGCGCCTTCGCTCGTCGCCGGCAGTCCTGCAAGCTCGCGAAGCAGACCGGCGGACGGGTGGCGTATGACCGCCGGTCCGATCCAATCCAGGTAGCTTCGGCCCCTCGCAAGCAAGTAGTCAGGCAGCAGGAGCTCCGGATGGCTGACGGCCTGGGCCCATGCCCCTGCCCGTTTCGACAAATCCTTCACCGTACCGACAAGGATCATTTTCTCCTTCGGACGGGTAAGGGCCACATACAGCACCCGCATCTCTTCGGCCAGCAGCTCCAGCTGGGCTCGGCGGCGGATCGCCAGATTCGGCAGGGTCGGATAGGTGACGCGCATCTGTTCGTCCACGAATTTCGGACCAAAGCCTAGCTCCTTGTGCATCAGAAATGGCGCGTTCAAATCCTGCTGATTGAAGTTTTTGGACACCCCCGCAACAAACACGACGGGGAACTCCAGCCCTTTACTCTTATGAATCGTCATCAGCCGTACCGCATTGCCATGGCTCTCCGCCGAGCTTGCTGCACCCAGATCGCCGCCGCGCTCCCGCAGACGGGAGATAAAGGTCAGAAAGCGGAACAGCCCCCTTGAGGACGTATCCTGCTCATACCGAACCGCCCGGTCATACAATGCCGCCAGATTCCCCTGGCGCTGCTTGCCCCCGGGAAGGCCGGAAATCCAGTCCAAATACCCCGTCTCGCTGTATATGCGCCAGATAAGGTCGCTCAGGCCGCCCTGACGGGCCTCCTCCCGCCAGCGCTGCAGCCGCCCCATGAACAGGTCCAGCTTATGGCCGAGCTCCGGAGAAATGTCAGCCCCGGCTTCTGGATCAGCGGATGCTTCTAGGGCGCCTACCCCGGTCACGAGCTCGTGTCCGGCAGCCGCCTCGGCCAGCCCCTCCAGCTCTTCTCCCAGGCTCCATGCGCCGTCCACCAGCCCCGATGCCGGGGATGCCGCTGCGTACGGTGTCCTGCGGATCGCGCAGGCAGCCTTCAGCGCGTCATAATAAGTTCCTTTGGCGCAAAGACGGACCTGCGCCAGCTCCTCCTCGGTCAATCCGACCAGCGGCGAGCGCAGTACGGAAGCGAGCGGGATGTCCTGCCGAGGGTTATCGATGACCGCAAGCAGCGAGAGCATGATCTCGACTTCCGTTGCCTGAAAATAGCCTTTGTTCTGCTCTCCGACGGCGGGAATGCCTGCCAGGCGGAGCTCTTCCATCATTAAAGGCGCCCAGATCATGGCCGATCGAAGGAGGATAACCATATCGCCATACTCGACCGGACGCATCGATTTGAGCGATTTATCGTAGATCATGAGCGGCTTGCCGGTTTCCCCGGTCATCTGGCGGATTTTGCCGATGATCGCCCTGGCCTCAAGCTGCGCCGTCTCCATCTCGGCGGCCTCAAGCTCAAGGCCTGCCCCTTCGTCGTCTTCTGACGGCTCCCCGCTCTCCGGTTCGGCGCCGCTTCCGCTTCGGTCAATCAGCAGCAGCTCCGGTTTATAAGGGCTGCCGCCCTCGCCTTCCTGCTCCGGAAACGAGGCGCCGCAAACAAGCTCGGCCCGCGCATCATAGGCAATCTCGGCCACCGACTCGTTCATGATCTGCCGGAACAGCATGTTCACGGCATCCACGACCTCCATGCGGCTGCGGAAATTGCGGGCCAGGTCGATCCGGATTCCCCGGCGGCTCGCCTCCTCACCGCAATCGCCTCCGTCGTAGCTCTTATACTTATCCAGGAACAGACCGGGCTCCGCGAGGCGGAAACGGTAAATGCTCTGCTTGACGTCACCGACCATAAACCGGTTCCCTGGCGCTTCGCGGGAGATGAGGCGGACGACGTCCTCCTGCACGCTGTTGGTATCCTGGTATTCGTCCAAGAGCACCTCGTCGAACTGCTGTCTGTATTCCATTGCCGCGTCCGAAGGCAGGACGCTGCCCGGTTCCGAATCCGGGTGCCGCAATATGTGAAGGCAATAATGCTCCAGATCATTAAAATCGACCATTCCTTTGGCCGCCTTCGCTTCGCGGTAGCGTTCGCCGAAGAGAATGACCGTCTCGGCGAGCTCCTTCATCAGCGGAGCGGCCGTTTGGAGCTCCCGCAGAAATTCCCGTGCCGGCCGGCCGAATAAGGCGCCTTTCAGCTCATTGACGGTTTTCTTCGCTTGCTCCCTCAGCTCCTTGACCTGCTCCTGGAGCTCGGGAATGATCTCGGCCTTGCGGATCGATTTCAGCTTGCCGAAGGAAGCGTCGCGGAAAACTTCGTACAGCGATTCCCACGGGGAGTGACGAACCGCCTCAAGCAGGGAGGCAACCAGCGCCGCGTCCTCCTCCAAATTGTCGGCGTACGCCGCCGGTCCGCCCGGCTGGAGCGCAATTGCCTTCGCTTGCTCCAGCAGACCTGCCGCTCCGCTTAACGCGAGCCGGGCATCGGCCAGGATGCTGTGCACCCATGGCGTCCGGCCCAGCTCTTCCGTGTCCTTCGCCTCGTAGCTGGCAGCCGTATCCCGGAGCCAGCGCTCCGGCCACGGGTGGCTTCGGGAAAAATCGTACAGCCGCTGAACGAGACGGTACAGCGCATCATCCGTCCGTTCGCCGCTGAACCAGTCGGCCAGTCGCATGAAATTGCTGCCGGGCTCGTCTTCCGATTCCCCGTACTTTTCTTCGAACAGCTCCTCCAGCAGCTCCTGGCGCATCAGATCGGCTTCGTGCTCATTCAAAATCCGGAAGCCGGGATCGAGCGGAATCAGCTGGTAATATCGGCGGATGACCTCCATGCAGAAGGAGTGCAGGGTCGTGATGGAGGCCCTCCCGAGCAAAGCCAGCTGGCGCCGGATGTGCTCGTTCTCCGGATCCAAATCCAGCTCCCGTTCCAGCGCCTCTCTGATCCGCTGCCGCATTTCAGCCGCCGCGGCTTTGGTGAAGGTCGCAACAAGCAGGCGATCCACGCTGAATCCCGACGTCCCGTCAAGAATTTTGCGAATGATCCGTTCGACGAGCACCGCCGTTTTGCCCGAACCCGCCGCGGCCGCGACCAGTATATCGTCGCCCGAGCGCGCAATGGCTTTCCATTGATCGTCGCTCCACATGCTGTCCTCTGGCTTAGCCATCATGTTTGCCACCGGCTTCCTCTCCTTTCATTTCTCCGAGCAGATCCCACACTTGATCCCGTCCCGGCTTGCCGAGCAGCTGATATTGACTGCCCTCAATCGTATCGTCAAACTGGCACACCGGCCGGTAGGAACAGTAGGTGCAGGCCGTTTCCTGCTGGATCCGGTACGGCTCGATTGCCACATCTCCCCCCGTAATGCGCGAACCGATGGCCGTCATGTTGCGGCGAACCGCGGCCAACAGCGTCTCCCATTGCTCGGGCGTTGCAACGGCCGCGCTGCTGTAGAAGCTGCCGTCCGCCTTCACGGCAACCGGAAGAATCGCGGAGTGGCCCTTTTCCAAATAGGAGTCCATGAGCGATACCGCTTCGCGGTCTGCAAGCAGCAGCCCCTTCATCTTGTACCGCTTCAGCAGCTCCTCCGCTGCCGCCTCCGGCGTCATGCCGTTCGCCGATTGCAGCACCGGATCATGGACGTGGAAATACAGCGTGCCTGCCGGCAGCGCCTGTTCCCCGATCCACAGCTCCGCATAAGTCAGCAGCACGTCCAGATAAGTCAGCATCTGCAAGGATAGTCCGTAGTACACTTCGTGCAGGCGAAGATCCTTCTGGCTCGATTTATAGTCAATCACCCGGAGCATGACGCCATGCTCGCCCCGGGCCATGTCAACCCGGTCAATCCGTCCTACGATCTCCATTTTCACCCCGTTGTCCAGCTCAAAGGTAAGAGGAGGCAGCGGCTTGCCGGGACCGAAATCCAGCTCAAGTCCGACCGGCTCGAACTTCCCGCGGCGCGCCTGCTCGCCCAGAATGACAGAAGCCCGCCCGACAATATTCTTCAGCTTTCGCGAAATGTAGCCGTAGCGTTTGGAGCTTAGCAAAATTTCGCCCTGCAGCATCGGAGCCAGCCGGTCCACGGTCTGTTCCGCTTCGCGCAGACACTCCTCGGCCGTCAGATCCCCCCAGCTTCGATGCTCGGACTGAAACTTCACTGCCATCTGGCTTAAAGCCGCATGGAACAGCTGGCCGATGTCCGGGGCTTGCAAACGGTAAAGCTGCCGTTCCCGCAGCTTCAAGCCGTGGGACGCAAAATGCGAAAACGGGCACGCAACAAAGCGTTCCATTCGGGATACGCTGGTTGCAAGCTTTACGCCGTACAGGCGGCGGCTGGTTTTCTCCGTCAGATTTCGTCCTTCGTTGCGATAGGTTAGAGAGGACAGCATCACACCGAGCCGCGTCTTCCATTCCGGCTGGCCGACGAACCAATTATAAGCGTGCCACCAGAAGCCTGGCAGCTCCTCGCCGTTTCGCCAATCCCGCAGCCGGCCGGTCAAATAAGCGATCGTCTTCCCGGGCCGGGTCACGTACCCCGCCTGCTCCTCCGCGGATTGCCCGGCATGCGGCCGGGGGGCAAGCGGCCCCTCGCCGATCTGAAACATCAGCTTCAAATGGCGGATGACCTCGGAGGGAAGCAGCGTCTTGCCCTCATCATCCGCGGCGGGATAGCTGACCCACAGCTGCAGGCTTGCCGAAGTCAAAGCATTGTAGATCAGGAAGCGTTCATCCAGAAGCCTCCTCGATATGGTCGGGGCAAGCTCCAATCCGCGCTCCGCCAGACCGGTTCGCTCCTGTTCCGTCAATATCCCGTCATCCTCGAACTGCGCCGGTATGACTCCGTCGTTCACCCCGAGCAAAAACGCGTATTTCACGCCACCGGTCCGCGTCCGGTCCATGCTGCCGACCAGCACCTGATCAAGCGACGGCGGGACGAGGGCCATTTTCAATTCCGTAAGCCCAGTATCCAATATGCCGGCGAACAGCTCGGTACTGAGCTTTTCATCCCCCATCATCTCCACGATCTGATCCAGCAGTCCCAGCACGGCCCCCCATACCTGGCGATGCTCCCTCGCCTCCTCGGGACGTCCGGCTTCAAGCGCGGCCCTGCTCAGAAGCTCCAGCTTCTCCGGCACATCCGCCTCCTCCAAAAGCCGGAAGACGGCCGTACATTGCTCGCGTGCGGTTGCCGCCTTCTTCAGACGCTTCTCAAATGGGTGCAGGACTGATGCCACGGCCGTCCTGGCATATTCAATAAGCTGCAGCTCCGCCGTGCCGCGGGCTTTCGTTTCCCCTTCCTCCAGCGAGAGACTGGGCGCACCCTTCCATGGGCGGCCATCCGTCCAGCGGGATCCTTGAATGCCTGAAGCCAGCACATGATTCTCCAGGCGATCCATGTCTTCGCGGGACAATGAACCGTCAAGCGGCAGCAGGAGATCCGTCTTGACGCAGCGGAAGACGTCCTCGTACCGCCACCGGCGCAAGCTGACATCCAGGGCCGAGCGGACAAACTCCACCACCGGATGGTGAAGCTCGCTCCGCTTCTGATCAAGAAAGTACGGTATGCCGTATTCCCGGAACAGCGGACCGATCAAATGCTCATAATCGCCCAGGTTGCGGACGAATACCGCCATATCCCGGTACCTGGCCCCTTCTTCCTGTGCCAGGCGGAGCATCTCCCGGATCGCCCCCTCGATTTCGGCGCGGCGATTGGCGGCCGCATAGAGCCGCAAGCCATTGTCTTGCACGTCCGCCTCTCCCCGCCAGCGCATCCGCCGGTCATAGCCGCGCTCCAGATGGGCCAGCACCGGCCGCTCGCAGAAACGTGGCGGAACTTCCGGGGCAAGCGTGCGGTGCTCGGTTTCCGCGCCCAGCTCATCCGCAATCCCTTTTAGCTTTATGTACGTGCTCGCCGTAGGATGGAACAGGTCCAGCTCATGGGGAAGGGCCCCTACGGGATAAGGCTTGTCCAAGGTGAGCGCAATCGTCACCTGCCTTGCATGGGCCATCAGCTCTCGAAGGACGCGATATTCCTGTGGAGTGAAGCCGTGGAAGCCGTCGATCCAAATATCCGCCTGGCGAATATAGTCCGAATCGGCAATGCTTTCGGCCAGCGTTGCAAGCGTGTCCTCCTCGTCCATGTAGAGTCTCGATATTTCCAGCTCGTAATCCCGAAATATTAGGGCGATCTCCTTCAGCTTCCGCTGCAGCATCGGCGGCCCCGCTGTCTGGGAAGTCAGCAGCTCGAGCTGTTCCTCCACGCAAGCGGCGTCAATGCAATACCGCTTCATTTCGGTATACAGCTCGCTGAGCTTGCCGACAAAACCGAGCTGCTCGCCCGAAGGGCCGAACAGCTGCAGCTCCTCTTTGCGGCGGCGCAGGATTCTGTACAGCAGCATCCGCTTGCCTTCCTCGCTGATCGCCACTCTGGCCGCACCGCCGGTCTCCTGCATGACCCGGTAAGCCAGGCGGCGCAGGCTGAGCACCTGGGCACGAAAGATGCCCCGGATGCCTCCTGTGTTCACCAGCGCATGCTCCGCCTCGAACGATCCCTGTTCGGGAACGATCAAAATCATCGGGCTGCCCTGGGGCGATTCCTCCAGCCTCCGGCTCATCTCTTCGCGAATGGCCGTGCTTTTGCCGCTGCCCGACCGGCCGATTATAAATTGTATCGTCATCTACGCCTCAAGCCTCCTTCGCTTTTATTTCCGACAGTTTACATGCAAGGGACCCTATGAACCTGTCAAACTGACCATCATGGGATCTACGCCTGCTATTGCTATCTATTGAAATGTCATATTCATTGTTGTTGGAATTCCCGGTCCGCAATTTGCGAATCTATCACCAGGATACTGATTATTAGTATAGCATAAGCGGCGGCGGAAGGAACATACGTTTGGATTGTATTCCCAGTGGAGACCGATAACGACAAAAGAGCCTGCTTCAGCACAGCTCGCCACTGCGCTAAAACAGGCCCCGGATCCCTCTATGTCAAGATCAGCTACAGGTTTGTCTTGCTCCGCACTTCAAACACCGCAAACTTCAGGTAGTGTCCCTCATCGACGCCCAGAATTTGTGGATGATCCTTGCCGGCGGCGCGCCATTCCACCAGCCGCAGCACCTTGCCGGCGTCCCTGGCCGCCTCCTGGATCGTCTCGAGGAACAGATCCGGACGCATATGGTAAGAGCAGCTTGCCGTCACTAGATAACCGCCCTCGTTCACCAGCTTCATGCCGTGCAGGTTAATGTCCTTGTAACCCCGGCAGGCTCCCTTAACGGCCGACTTCGTTTTGGCAAAGGCCGGAGGATCGAGAATAACCACATCAAAGGTCCGTCCCCCTCCTGCCGTTAGCGGCTTCGACGTGTCCACCTTCTGGTCCGCCTGCGCGCGCTGCTGCCGCTCCTCGACTCCTTTTACCTGATTGCGCAGGTATTGGAAGGCGTCATCCACCACGAATTCCACCCGATCCTGAAAGCCGTTGAGCTCGACGTTCTCCCTCGCGCTCTCAATCGCATGCTCCGAGATATCCAGACAGGTCACTTTCTTGGCGCCATACTTGCAGGCATGAAGGGTAAAGCTCCCGGTATGGGAAAAGCACTCCAGCACCGTCGCTCCGTCCCAATACGGGAAGCTGACCGCCTTCCCGCTCTTGTTCACCGGCACGGTCTTGGTCTCGCCGTTCTCCTCGATCGTTTGAAGCGTAATGCCGCTGCGGCTTCCCCAGCCGGTCATCAGCGGCTTGATCGAAGCCCGGTTTTCGCGCTGGTCGAAGAAATAGCCGGTCTTCTGCCCTTCCCACGTATCCACCTTGATCGACAGCCCGTTCTCCGTAACGACGACGTGACGGGGACAGTCTCCATACAGCGGACCCTTGCGCTGCTCCAGTCCCTCAAGCTCGCGGACGGACACATCGCTGCGCTCATAGATCCCTCTCGGCTGCATGACCCGGACAAGCGCGCCGACGATCTCATCACGGCGCTTGTCCATGCCCAAGGTTAACAGCTGTACGACCAGTACGTCCGCAAAGCGGTCCACAATCAGGCCGGGGAGAAAGTCGGCTTCGCCATAAACGAGGCGGTAGGCGTTCTCGCCCTCGATGAACCGTTCCCTGTGTCTTTTGCATTCCTCAAACCGGGCGGCGAAGAAATCCTCGTCCATCCGTTCGATCGGCTGGTACGACACGATCCGCACCGTAATTTGCGATTGCGGGTTATAATAACCGGCCGCCATAAACCGCCCCTGATGATTCAGCACCGAAACCAGTTCGCCCGGGGCAGGATCGCCCGTGACGGAGGCAATCTCACTTTTGTATACCCAGGGATGCCCCTGCTCCAATCTTTTCTTGCGACTGCGCTCCAATATAACCGATGGCACTAGTAGTTCACTCCTTGTGTGATATCCCTGGCGGCAATTCATAGGCATGCATGTCCGCCCGGGGTCATATACGTATTAACAAAAACCTCGATCCCCATTTCGAAAAAAGGAGAATCGCATGCTATCCTCACTCTGGTTTCCCATCTGCTACGGCCTGGTCCTGTTCCTGTTCGGCATGAAGGTGATGGAAGCCGCGCTTTCACGCTGGGCCGGGCCGCTGCTGCACAAATGGCTTCGCATCGCGACCTCTACGCCCGTCAAAGGCATGGCTGCCAGCACAGCCGTCACGGCTCTCCTCCAGAGCAGCACGGCGGTGACGGTGCTTGCGATCGGATTTGCGAATGCCGGGTTATTAAGCTACGCCGGAACCCTCGGCATCATCCTCGGCACCAATATCGGGACGACGGTGACGACCGAGCTCATCAGCCTTCAAATCGGACGAGCCGCCATGCCGCTGCTCGTGCTGTCGCTCATGCTATGGGTAGGGGCCGTGCTGTTCAGCCAGCGCGTTCCTTCCGGCTATGATAAATTGCAGATGTCGCTTGTCCGGAGCCAATATTTATGCCTAGCCGTAACCGGCTTTGCGCTAGTGCTCCTCGGCATCCAATTCATGCAATCCATCGGGCCTACCCTGCAGGAGCTGGGCCTGTTTCAATGGTTTCTTGACCATGCTTCGCGCAGCGTCTTTTGGGGCATTCTTGCCGGCGCCATTCTGTCCGCGCTCATGCACAGCAGCGCAGCGGTCATCGCGATGGCGATGGGCCTGGCGGTCGGCGGCTCGCTTCCGCCCGAGATCGGCGTTGCGATCGTGCTCGGCGCCAATGTCGGCACCTGCGTCACCGCTTTGATCGCTGCAATGGGCAGCACGCCTGCCGGCCGTTTCGTTGCATGGTCCCATATGGGGCTGAATATCGGCGGTGCGCTCCTGTTCGCGCCGTTCATCGGCTGGCTCACCGCCGTGTCAGGCTGGCTTGCGGCCGACCCTGCCGGACAAATCGCGCACGCCCAGACCTTATTCAACGTCCTGAGCTCGCTTCTTGCACTGCCTTTATGCTACCTGCCCTTCTGGTCCAGGCGGCAGCCTAAAACGTGATATCCTCCGCCGGCGGAATGGGAACGTTCAGCAGCTTTAGCGCCTTGCGCAGGATAATATCATTATTGTTATACCCGTTGCTGCGCTGTTTCCTCCACGCGGCAAGCGGTTCATACCAATCGACTCCGTTGATCTCCTCGATCTGCGGCTTGAGGCTGCCGCCTTCAGCCTTGACCAGATAATAATGAACCTCTTTATTGACTTGTCCATACACGGGATGATGATATTTATAAGCGATAATGTCCACGGGGGAAGTAATGGAGCCGACAATTCCCGTCTCCTCTCTGATTTCGCGGAGAGCGGTCTCTTCGATCGTTTCACCGGCTTCCATCTTGCCTTTGGGAAGCGAATGTTTCCCGTAGCGATCCAAAATAAGCTGGATTTGCAGCGCTCCCGCATGATAACGGTACACGACGCCGCCTGCAGAAAATTTCGTCCGTGCCATGTCCCTTTCCTCCTTCATGTACAACAAGGATTCCACTTCCGGATAGCTGGAAATGAAATCCTTGTCTGATATAGCGGCTATTGGGAATTATTGGGCAGCAGCCTTAAGCTCGCTCTCCATGACGCTGACAAGCTCGCCCTCGCATTCGTTCACGCCGGCCTTCGTCAGTTTCACGCGGCACATTTTCCCTTCGAGGTCAGGCGTTCCATCAAATACAAGCTGCAGGTAGTTGTCGCTGTATCCCTGCATTTTACCGCCATTTGGCGCACCTTTGTACTCTCGTTCCGGAATCACTTCAAGCACCTGGCCGACGAAACGCTCGGCATAAGCAAGCTGCAGCTGCTCCGACAGGTCGATCAGATCGTGCACGCGGGCGTTCTTCACGTCCTCGTCCACCTGATCCTCCATCCGCGCAGCCGGCGTACCCGTACGTTTGGAATAAGGGAACACATGCATTTCCGAGAACTGGATCGCCTTCATCAGATCGTATCCGTTACGGAACATTTCATCGGTTTCGCCGGGGAATCCGACAATGACATCGGTCGTAATGCCGACATCCGGCATCGCCTGACGGATCAGTCCCATCTTGTTATAGAATTCTTCCGTCGTGTATTTGCGGCGCATGCGCTTCAGCACCGTATCATCGCCCGCCTGCAGCGGAATATGCAGGTGCCGGCACATTTTGCTGGAACGGTTCAGCACGTCCAGCATTTTGTCGTCAATCTGGCTTGCTTCAATCGAGCTGATCCGGATGCGCTCCAGACCGTCGACCCGGTCCAGATCCCAGAGCAGATCGGACAATCGGTAGTTCTCCAGATCATCACCGTATCCGCCCGTATGAATGCCTGTCAGGACAATCTCCTTGTAGCCTGCATCCACCAGCTGGTGCGCCTGCTTGATAATGCTCTTCGGATCACGGCTTCGGGAAAGCCCGCGGGACCAAGGAATGATGCAGAATGTGCAGAAATTGTTGCATCCGTCCTGGATTTTCAAGAATGCACGCGTGCGCTCGGCAAAATCGGGCACGTCCATCTCTTCAAATACTCTCGTCTTCATAATATTGCGCACGGCATTGATCGGCTGGCGCGTTTTTTCAATATCATGAATGAAATCCATAATTTTGTCGCGGTCCTGGTTGCCGATAACCAGATCCACGCCTGGAATATCCAGAATTTCGGCAGGCGAGGTTTGGGCATAACAGCCCGTTACGGCGACAATCGCCTCGGGATTGCGGCGAACCGCCCGCCGGATCATCTGCCGGCTCTTCTTATCTCCCGTATTCGTAACGTGGCAGGTGTTAATCAAATAAACGTCAGCGGTTTGTTCGAAATCCACCTGCTCGTAGCCTTCGTTTTTGAAGTATTGCCATATGGCTTCGGTATCGTAAAAATTGACTTTGCAACCCAACGTATAAAACGCTACGGATGGCATATTCAAACTCCCCCCATTTCTCCAGATTCGTATAATGCGCAGACAAGCGCGGCCATGCCGGCCGTCTCGCAGCGAAGAATTCTGCGGCCCAAGCCGACGGAAACAGCCCCTGCCGCCTCGGCCGCACGGGATTCCTCCTCGGTAAAGCCGCCCTCCGGTCCAACGACCAAGAGCAGGCTGGCCCGGGCAAGCGGCTCTTGCAGGGCCCGTGCTACAAAGGGCTTTAAGGCATCCCCGATCTGGGAGCCTTCCTCTTTCTCGTAGCAAAAGTATACCGCATCGTAGTCCGAAAACGTTGCAAGCAATTGTTTCCACGAAAGCGGCTGCTCCACGGAAGGAATCCGGTTGCGGTGCGCCTGCTCGGCTGCTTCCTTAGCGATCTTGCGCCAACGCGCAAGCCGCTTCCCTTCCTTCTTGGCATCGTATTGAACGATCGTTCTCTCCGACAGGAAGGGAACGAAGGATACGGCCCCGATCTCCGTGCACTTTTGGATGACGGTTTCCATTTTGTCGCCCTTGGGAAGACTCTGGGCAATGGTTACGGCCAGACGCGGCTCGTTCTTCATCTCCAGTTCCTCAATCACGGCGGCTTGCACGCAGGTACCGTCCATTTCTTCGATCCCGACCAGGGCCTCTCGCGACTCACCGTCGCTGACGATGAACTTGTCGCCAAGCTTGCCCCTCATAACCTTAATAATATGGCGGGCGTCATCGCCCGTAATTTCCACCCGGTCTCCCGCGAACTGTCCGGGAGTCACAAAATATCGCTGCATCTTCTATCCTCACCTAACTGCAAAATCGCCAAACATCATGATACAACTTTTCCTGGCAACTGACCAGAGCATTATAAGAGGATTTAACCCCCGAACAATGTAATAAATATATTCAAAACGTCGATGGATAAGGCACGTGCCCCGAGATAAAGAGGCGCAATGGTATACTTCTGCAGCATAGGCAGCACGATAATGAGCAGAAATATGAGGATCGACCACTGCTCGAACCGCTGAATCTTGGCGCTGATCCGAGGCGGCAGCACATTCTCGACGATCCGATATCCGTCAAGCGGAGGCAGCGGAATCAGATTGAACAAGCATAAGAAGAAATTCAGCTGGATGAACACATTGAAAAAAATATGAATCGCCTGATCCGTCCGCGTGATGCCGATCGGATCTATCACGCCGGATATATAAAGCACCGCGTAAATCAGCGAACCGACAATGCCCAGGAGCAAGTTGCTGAGCGGACCGACGGCAGCCACGATGATGCTCATCCGCCGCGGATGACTGAAGTTCCCCCGGTTGACCGGTACGGGCCTTGCCCAGCCGAATCCGGCAATCAGCAGCAGGACGATGCCCAGAAAATCAAAGTGCACCGCGGGATTCAGCGTCACCCGGCCCAGCAGCTTAGCGGTAGGGTCACCGAATTTATTCGCGAAATAAGCATGAGAAAATTCATGCACGGTAAAGGCGATCATGAGCGCAATCAAGTAGAACGGCAGTTGCTCCAACGGGAAATACAGCAGCTGATCCAAGAAATCCATATCAGTTCTTCCTCGCTACGAAAGCAACCCAGTCGTCATCGCGGTTTATGTCAGCGATCTCAAAGCCTGCTTCTACAAGCGCCTTTCCGACGATCTCTTCCTTGTTCTTGAAGATCCCTGATGCGATATAGATGCCGCCCGGCTTCAAGGCCTTGTACACATCATCGATAAACAGCAGGATGACCTCGGCCAGAATGTTGGCGACGACCACCTGAACCGGCAGCTCCACACCCAGCTCGTCCCCTGAAGAACCGTCTGTAAGGACAGAGAGCAGATCGCTTTCCTTGATGGTGATCCGGTCCTCCAGGCCATTCAGGCGGACATTCTCCGTGGCGCTGGATACAGCCACCGGATCCAGATCCAGTGCAAGAATGCGGGAAGCCCCCAAATAAGCAGCCCCGATCGACAAGATCCCGGAGCCGGTGCCGACGTCAATGAGCTCTTCGCCGCCTTCAATCACCTTCTCGAGCGTGCGCAGGCACAAGGTTGTCGTCGGATGCGTCCCGGTTCCAAACGCCATGCCGGGATCCAGCTCGATGATGCGCTCTTCGGGGGATTCGGGGGAATAGGACTCCCATGTCGGTTTGATCGTCAAGCGCTCCGACACCCGGATCGGCTTGAAATACTGCTTCCAGGCCGTAGCCCACTCTTCTTCGTTGACCGTCTTCATCTCATAGCGCACATCGCCCGTATCTATCCCGAAATCCTTCAGTTCTTCCACCCGGGGGGCGATAAGCGCTTGGATCTCGTCCAGCATGACGGTCTCGTCAAAATAGCCTTTAATGACGGCGCACCCTTCCGGAATATCATTAAAAGGGACGATCTCATCGAACCATTGTCCAAACGAAGTGTCCCGTTTTCTCTTCGTTGCGGCGGATTCTTCAATCGAAACGCCTCCCGCACCCGCTTCATGCAGGAAGTTCGAAATCATCTCCACGGCTTCCTCCGTGGTATGTATCGTTAATTCACGCCATAGCATATACAGTTGTTCCTCCTCATTCGTACATAACTATCATTGTACTATATTGAGGACGCTCTATACAAAATTTGCGGATAAAATGTCCGACTCGAAAGACGGTAGGCCCAGATCATGCATAAGACCGCTGTTTGTAACCATGAAAAAAAGCCCTACATGCCGACTTCGCTTAAGCGAAACGGAAGTGGGCTTTGGCTTTTCTTGGCGAACGGCGTCTTCGGGCTGCATGGAGGAAAATGGCCCGGAAGCGGCCCTCTTGCCGATTATTCTTCTTCGAGGATCTTCTTCAGCTGGCGCTCGTCTGCGGCTTCGCTTCGGCGAAGCGCCTCCACATCGTCAAGATCGGCTGCCATCGCCGAAAACTCCACATCCTCATTTTTGGCGGATTGCAGCGCGATCATTTTTTCCGTCTTACTGGCGATCTTGCCTTTCTTCACACGTCTCATCATACGCGCATCTCTCCTTGTCACGTGTTGTTTCTTGCCTTAAGCCCTGGACGCTCCTCCGGCTTACACCATCCCGCCGGACTCCTCAATCAGGCGCATGGCCTGGTCAAAGATGCCTTCGTCGAGAACGACGGTCAACAAGATATCCCGTCCTTGCGTTCCGTCCTGCCCCCCATCGCTCATCCCGCTGGCGGAAGGATCGGCCGCACCAAGGATGCCCGCAGACCGGTTCGACAGCGCCGAATTCTGCGTCATCGAGGTCAAGCTTGTAATATCCCCTGTCAAAGGGTGCATCGGGCCATTCAGCTCCCCGCCCGGATAGGCGCTGAAGCGGTCGATCGACATATCGGCAACGCGGAGCGACTGCAGCTTGCGCTGGGCATGCTGAGCTTCCTCCGGGCTTTTGAAATAAGCCAAAATATTTTTTTCAGCCATATGGTTTCACCTGCATTTCGTTTAGATACTATCCGCTGCTTCCGGAACGAACCTTCCCTAGGTTGCTTCGCGCTCGCCCCTTTTATTCCTTTCGAGGACAGCGCCTGGCGATGAAGGGAGGAATGCACAAAAAAACCGCCCTTTTTCGAGCAGGGGCCTCATGCCTCCACTCCAAAAAGGACGGTTTCTCATTGCTTGCTCTGCTGTCAGCGCTTCGATACGGCAAGTACTGAAAGAGGACAGCAGCCCGCTAAGCCGGCTTTTCGGCTAGTCGCCGCGAAACGCTTTTTTCACACGGTCAAAAAAGGATTGCTCCTGCTCATGGGTCTCTTCGCCTTCAAGCGACGCGAATTGACGCAGCAGCTCCTTCTGCTCCTCGCTCAGTTTGCTTGGGGTAACAACGACCACCTTGACGTGCTGGTCGCCCTGTCCCATGCCGCGCAGGCGAGGGACCCCTTTGCCTTTCAGGCGGAAGAAGGTTCCGGTTTGCGTTCCTGCCGGAATCTTGAGCCGAACTTTCTCCGTCAAGGTCGGGATTTCAATCTCGTCGCCAAGGGCTGCTTGGGCAAATGTCAGCGGCACTTCGCAATAGATGTCATCCCCCTCGCGCTCGAAGAAATCATGCGGCTTCACGCGAATGACGATGTACAAATCGCCCGCCGGGCCGCCACGCAGACCGCCTTCGCCCTCGCCGGTCATCCGGAGCTGGGCGCCGTCATCCACACCCGCCGGAATGCGGACATGAATTTTGCGCTGCTTCTTGACCTTGCCGCTGCCGGCGCAGGTGCCGCAGCGATCCTTGATGATTTTCCCGGTTCCGTTACAGTTCGAGCAGGCGCGACGATTGACCATACGGCCAAACGGCGTATTCTGCACGACCTCCTGCTGCCCCGTTCCGTGGCAGACGGAGCAGGTATGCGGCTTCGTTCCCGGCTTCGCTCCTGAACCGTGACAGGTATCGCATGTCTCCGTTCTAGGAATCGTAATATCGGTTTCCTTGCCGAATACGGCTTCCTTGAACTCCACCGTCATCGTGTACTGCAGATCGTTCCCCCGCTGAGGCGCATTCGGATCACGGCGTCCATTGCCGCCGAAGAACATATCGAATATATCTCCAAAACCGCCGAAGTCACCGGAAAAACCGCCTCCGCCCATTCCCTGGTTCGGATCAATATGACCGTATTGGTCGTATCTCGCACGCTTTTGACTATCGCTCAATACATCGTAAGCCTCTTTCACTTCCTTGAATTTGGCTTCCGCGTCAGCCGCCTTGTTGACATCGGGATGATATTGGCGTGCGAGCTTCCGGTACGCCTTCTTAATCTCATCCTCCGATGCCTGCTTGCCGACACCTAGTACCTCATAATAATCACGCTTATCAGCCACGGTTTCACCCCCATCTCTTCTTGATTCCTAGGGCAAAAGGAAAGTCAAAGTGCGAAGATGCGCAGCTTTGACCTTCCCATGCAATCTATTCAGATTAACCTTTGTTTTTGTCTTCGTCAACAACCTCGTAGTCAGCGTCTACGACGTTATCCTTGTTCGCAGTGCCGGCATCTCCGCCTTCAGCGCCTTGCTGCGCTTGCGCGGCTTGCTCATACAGCTTCACGGACAGCTGCTGCACCACTTGGGTCAGCTCCTCGGTAGCGGCTTTGATCTCCTCCAGATTGTCGGATTCCAGCGCCTTCTTCACCTTGTCTTTCGCTTCGTTCGCCTTCTCCACTTCGGAAGCGTCGACTTTATCGCCGAGGTCTTTAATGGTCTTCTCGGTCGTGTATACGAGCTGGTCGGCATTGTTGCGAGCCTCAACAAGCTCTTTGCGCTTCCGGTCTTCCTCTGCGTGAAGCTCGGCATCCTTCATCATCTTTTCGACTTCCTCGTCGCTCAGGCCGCTGGAAGAAGTGATGGTGATCTTCTGGCTCTTGCCGGTTCCCTTATCGGTTGCCGAAACGTTAACGATACCGTTCGCATCGATATCGAACGTAACTTCGATTTGCGGCACGCCGCGAGGGGCAGGAGGAATATCTCCAAGCATGAAGCGTCCGAGCGTTTTGTTGCCCGCCGCCATTTCGCGCTCGCCCTGCAGGACGTGAATTTCAACGCTAGGCTGGTTGTCGGCATACGTGGAGAAAATTTGGGATTTGCTTGTCGGGATCGTCGTGTTGCGTTCGATCATTTTCGTAAATACGCCGCCAGCCGTTTCGATGCCGAGGGACAGCGGAGTTACGTCAAGCAGCACCACGTCTTTCACGTCACCGGTCAATACGCCTGCTTGAACAGCTGCGCCGAGGGCTACGACCTCATCCGGGTTAACGCCTTTGTGCGGCTCTTTGCCTGTCAGTCTCTTGATGGCTTCCTGTACGGCAGGAATCCGGGTGGAGCCGCCGACAAGAACGACCTTGTCGATATCGTTCGCCGTCAGGCCGGCATCGCTCAGTGCTTGGCGAGTCGGTCCAAGCGTACGCTCTACAAGATCCGCGGACAATTCTTCGAATTTAGCGCGGGTCAGGTTGACTTCAAGGTGCTGAGGCACGCCGTCAGCAACCGTGATGAACGGCAGGGAAATCGTTGTTGTCAGCACGCCGGACAGTTCCTTTTTCGCTTTTTCCGCAGCATCCTTCAGACGTTGAACCGCCGCTTTGTCTTTGCTCAGATCGATGCCTTGCTCTTTCTTGAATTCGGCCACCAGATAGTCGATGATGACTTGGTCAAAGTCGTCGCCGCCCAGTTGGTTGTCACCGCTGGTTGCTTTTACTTCGAAGAAGCCGTCGCCGAGTTCCAGGATGGAAACGTCGAACGTACCGCCCCCGAGGTCATACACGAGGATCGTCTGATCTTCCGCTTTCTCCATGCCGTACGCCAAAGCCGCAGCTGTCGGCTCGTTAACGATACGAAGCACTTCAAGACCGGCGATCTTGCCTGCGTCCTTGGTTGCTTGGCGCTGGCTGTCATTAAAGTATGCAGGAACCGTGATAACCGCTTGGGTTACAGGCTGGCCCAGGTAAGCTTCCGCGTCGGATTTCAGCTTTTGCAGAATGATCGCGGAAATTTCTTGCGGCGTATACTCTTTGCCGTCAATCGTTTCTTTATGGTTGGTACCCATATGACGCTTGATCGAAATGATCGTGCGGTCCGGGTTGGTGATCGCTTGGCGCTTAGCCGTATCGCCGACAATGCGCTCTCCGTCCTTTTTAAAGCCTACAACCGAAGGGGTCGTCCGTCCGCCTTCCGGGTTAGGAATTACGACAGCCTCCCCGCCCTCCATAACCGCGACGCAGGAGTTGGTGGTTCCAAGGTCAATACCAATAACTTTACTCATGTAAAAAATCCTCCCTTATTTATTCACACGAAATCCGCATGAGATTCTCAAGCTTTGCTATATATCATAAACGGCCAAGCGATCGGCCGCTTACATGCTCACTTTAACCATAGCAGGTCTAAGCACTTTATCTTTCAGCATGTAGCCCTTCTGCACTTCCTCGACAACGATGCCTTCCTCATGCTCATCGCTCTCCACCTGCATAATGGCCTGATGGAACTCGGGATTGAACGGCTCGCCTACGCTGTTCATCGCCTTCAAGCCTTCGTTTTCGAGAACCGATTCCAGCTGGCGGAAGATCATGCTGATTCCTTTGGAGAACGATTCGAACTCCGGACTGTCATCGGCAGCCTGGAAGGCCCGCTCGAAGTTGTCAATGACAGGCAGCAGCTCGACAATGAGCTTCGACGAAGCATACTTTGCCAGCTCCTCCTTCTCCTTCTGCGTACGTCTGCGGAAGTTATCAAAGTCCGCTTGCGCACGCAGCGCACGCTGCTGATGCTCGGCAACTTCGGCCTGAAGCTTCGCGATCTCGGCGGCATGGGCATCGCCCTGGCCTTCCTCAGGCTGATCTGCAGGAGCGTCCTCCTGATCCGCGCCGGCAACGGCCTCCTCGTGAACTGCCTCTTCCTCCGTGCTTGGCGTTTCCTCCATCTGTTGCTCCATCTCTTCGGTTACTGAATCTTGAACGGCATCCTTCTGCTCTTTATTCAAGACGCGTCCACCTCCTTCATATTGTAAGCCCGCTGTTGCATGCCCGCCGGCTGTGTTCCCCATCGTTTCTGGTCATCCGATTCCTGATTCTCTAAGGTGCCTATTCGTTGATTTCTTTCATTTTGATCACATGATGAATCCGGAGGACGGCAGCCGCCACTTCTCCTGCAGCCCGCAGCCCGTGAAGCTTCACCGGCGCGGGATCCAGCACGCCCAGCTCCTCATAGTCGACGACCGTGCCGGTGTCGCAGTCCAGCCCCATGGAATCGGAGCCCGAACGGATTTGCGCAGCACGCACCTCTTCCATCTTCTCCAGCGGGTTGTAACCCGCATTCAGCAGAATCTGGGACATCGGCTTGCGCAGCGCTGCGGACACGGCTTCGAATCCGAAAGCTTCCATCCCCTTCTGCGCCTCGCGAATCCGCTCAAGCGCGTAGGATACGGCAAGCTCGCTCGTTCCGCCGCCCGGAAGCACGCCGCCGGTAATGGCGGCCTGAAGGGCCGAGGCCGCGTCGCCTGCGATTCGTGCGGACTCGCCGACCACTTCCGAGGTGCTCGCGCCTACGATCACCGTCACGACCCGCTCCCTGTGGCCGCTGGCCAGCCTGATTTTGCCGATCGCTTCATCATAAGCGACGCGCGGGCTGTCACCAAGAAGAGCAGCAAGCTGCTCCGAATCTTTATGTAACGCCTTTCGGCGTATAGGTGTCGCCCCCGTCATGTCACAGACTCGCTTCAAATCCGCGCGCGATACGCGCGGTACGACCATGATTCCGTGATCCAGGCAGAACTGCTCCGCATCAGGATGAATGCCCTTCTCCAGCAGGATCAGCTTCACCGACAATGCGGACAAACGCTCCAGATCGGCAGCAAACCGATCCCGCAGATCCATATACTGCGCGAAGCCCGCCTCCGTTGTCAGCACCTCTTCATCCAGCTCGTCAGGCTCAAGCGCATCCAGCAGCACGAGCACCTTCGCATCGCTGTACTGAAGGTAATCGCGGGTAAAGATCGGCTTCTGCCGAAGCAGGACCCCTTCGAACACCTCATTGTCGGCATTCTCCAGCGCAATTATACTGTCCGCAAGCGAGTATGATGGATCGTGAAGCCGCTGCATCCCGGCCTTGCGCGCCGCCTCCATAACGAGCGCAACGATATCCTTGCGCTCCCGCCCGGCGACATAGACCGTGCGTTCCAGAAGCGGGTCGTCCAATCCTTCAATGACACGGACGCGGCCGGACAGCAGTTCAAGCGCCCGGTCGATCCCTTGGCGCATCCCTTCGACAACCTTGGAAGCCGGCACGCCGCGAATAATGCGCGAGACGCCCTCCTGAACCAGCGCCCCGGCAAGAATGGTGGCCGTCGTGGTGCCGTCTCCGATCTTCTCCTGCTGCGCGCGGGCCACCTGGATCAACAGGCGGGCTGCCGGATGGCTTACGTCCATTTTGTCCAATATCGTCACGCCGTCGTTCGTAATGACCACTTCGCCGCGCGGGCCGACCAGCATTACATCGAGACCCTTGGGCCCGAGCGTCCCTTCCACAGCGGATGTGACGGCCCGGACGGCATTGCTGTTGTTCAGCAGCGTTGAATATCGTTCATCGCCGTCCACATGGCTGTGTTGTCCTTGGCTCATAAGGCTCGCTCCTTTATCTATACCAGTGTGACAGCAGCTTCGTCAGATCATGGGACAACACGTTCAAGATGCCGATCACCCTTGCGTATTCCATTCGCGTCGGCCCCAGTATGCCGATGGAGCCGACGGCCTTGCCATCTATAGAATAAGTAGCCGTAATCAGGCTACAGTTGGATATCGCTTCATGCGTATTCTCTGTGCCGATTCGTACTTGCACGCCATGCTCTCCCGGTGCCGGTGCCATCAGCTTCATCAATGCCGGCGTCTGCTCAAGAAGCTCGAAGATGTCTCGAACCTTGTCGACATCCTTGAATTCCGGCTGGTTCAGCATATTGGTCGTACCGCTGAGATACACGTCGCGGTGGTCGGGCTCGTTCTCGAGCGCAATGTCCAGCACCTTCATCAGCTCTTCGTAATGCGCGATGTGGCGCTGCATCTCTGCCCCGAGCTCCGTATAGAGCCGGGTCTTTAGCTTATACAAAGGAACATTGACCAGCTTCTCGTTAAGGAGATTGACCACCTGCTCCAATTCCGACACGGAAACCCCTTGCGGAATCGACACGATCTTATTCTCTACCTGGCCCGTGCTGGTCACGATAATGGCAACCGCCTGGCCTTCATTTAGAGGCAGAAGCTGGAAGTGGCGTAAGGACGTATGAAAAACTTCCGGTCCCAGCAGGATGGAAGTGTAATTGGTCATCTGCGACAAAATACCTGCAGCATGTTGAATCATCTGCTCCATGACGTTCAGTTTTTCCGCAAAGAACGATTTCATCATATGCAGTTCCTCAGGATTCAAGGAAAACGACGAGGTGAGATGATCGACATAATAACGGTATCCCTTATGGGACGGAATCCGCCCTGCCGACGTATGGGGCTGCTCAAGAAACCCGAGCTCCTCCAAATCAGCCATTTCGTTGCGAATGGTTGCCGGGCTGTAGCCCACATCCCCGCGTTTAGAAATGCTTCTTGAACCAACCGGCTCCGCCGAACGGATATAGTCATCCACAATAGCGTTCAATATCAAGCGCTGACGATCAGTTAACATGTCGCTCCCCTCCTTGTAGACTGCGTACCTTCCATCGTTAGCACTCATCGCCAGCGAGTGCTAACCGATATAACAAAAATACCAAACCGACCTGAGGATTGTCAAGTCAGTTCAGTACTTTAAGCACAGCTATTTCGTCACAGGCGTGCTGCTTCTTGCAGTGGATGCAATCGGTCCACACCTTCTCCGGAAAAATCTCCTTCTCGACGACGGCGAAGCCATTTTTCTTGAAAAAGGACACTTCATATGTCAAGGCCATTACTTTCGGGATTTCCCGGCGCTTGGCTTCCTCCAGCAGCGAATCCACCAGCATGGAACCGATTCCCTGTCCCTTGTAACCTTCCGAAATCCCGAGCGAGCGGATTTCTACTAAATCGTTCCCGAGCTGGCACAGCGAACCGCAGCCGATGACTTTGCCTTCCGCTTCCGCCACCACGAATTCCCCAATCTGCTTCTCGAGCACCGCTTTGGATCTAGGAAGCATAATTCCTTTCTCGGCGTAGCCTTGAATCATCTGATACAGCGGCTCAACATCCTCTAATCTGGCCTTTCTGCATACCGCCGGCATAATCCACGTCTCCCCTTTGCACGCTCCGTCATATGTCTTGGATAAATATACAACAAAGCGCATAAAAGTTCAATAGATTAATTTGCCGACAGGGTGCCGATAAATTCGGCGAACACTTCATTGCCGAACAGGATGCCCTTTTGGCTCAGCCTGTAGCCATCCTCCGTCGTTTCAAGCAAGCCTGCATTCACCATTTTGCTCAGAGGGCGCTTGAACACCTCATCCAGCGAAGCATCGAACTGCTGCTCGAATCGACTCCGGGAAATACCGTCCAGCACGCGGAGTCCGACCATCAAGAAATCCTCCATCGCTTCCTCTCTCGATACCTCGAAGCTTTCGAGCCGCGGCAGCCCGGTTTTGGCCGCTTCATTATAAGGGTTCACTCCCTTTATGTTTACGTGGCGCTGGCGGTTGATATAACCATGAGCACCGGCGCCAAGGCCGTAATAATCCTCGTTGCGCCAGTACGTCATATTGTGGCGGCTCTCGTAGCCCGGCTTCGCAAAATTACTGATTTCATACTGCTTATAGCCTGCCGCCTTCATGCGCTCCATTAATAGAAGATACATGTTCAGCTCATCCTCTTCATCCGGAAGCGGGAGCTGGTTTTTCTGGTACATGGTATGGAACAGCGTATTTTCCTCCACCTTCAGACTGTAGATGGAGTAATGGGGAAGCCCGAGCTCCAGCGCTTTATCCACGCTTTCCGCCAGCATCTCCAAGGTTTGATTCGGCAGGCCGAACATCAGGTCGATGGACATGTTGTCAAAGCCCGCGGCTCTTGCGTTATCCAGGCTCCGGTATACATCATCCGTATCATGGATGCGTCCGATGCCGGACAACAGGCTGTTCTGGAAGGCCTGAACGCCGAAGCTGATCCGGTTAACCCCGCCTTCACGCATAACCTTAAGCTTCTCCGGGTCCGTTGTCCCGGGATTCGCTTCCATCGAGAACTCGATATCGTCCGACCACACCGGGAAATGCCGCTTTACGCTTTGCAGAAAATACTCCATTTCATCCGGCTTCAGAACCGTCGGCGTTCCCCCGCCCACAAAGATGCTCTTGATCGCCCCCGGCGGATGGGCCTTGACCGTCAATTCCATTTCGTGATCCAACGCCCGCAGATAGTCCATAACCGGCTGATCCTTCAGGACGTAGGAATTAAAATCGCAGTAAAAGCATTTATTCGTACAGAACGGAATATGGATGTACACCGCTTCCGTTCGTTGGTTATATGTCATTTCGTATTCGCCCCTTCTATGCTTGCCAGACTGGAGACTTCATTTACTATGTCCCCGGCACCTGTTCTAATGAAAGAAAAGGAAAGCCATAAAACCGGCTTTCCCATCATTCAGCTCCCAAAACAGGCATTATGAGGTTGCATGGCAGGCTGCAGCCTGATCGCTCAGGCACGGCCGCCTCGCTTGTTCCAATCCCTACTTATCGTCGATTTTCAGGACAGCCATGAAGGCTTCCTGCGGCACCTCGACGTTACCAACCTGCTTCATCCGCTTCTTCCCTTCCTTCTGCTTCTCCAGAAGCTTCCGTTTACGGGAAATATCGCCGCCGTAGCATTTCGCGAGGACGTTCTTGCGCATCGCCTTGACGGTTTCGCGGGCAACAACCTTCGTTCCGACCGATGCCTGGATCGGCACCTCGAACATCTGGCGCGGAATCAGCTCGCGCAGCTTCTCGCAGATCGCACGGCCCCGGTGGTAAGCGCGGTCCTTATGCACAATGAAGGACAAGGCGTCAACCTGCTCGCCGTTCAGCAGAATATCCATCTTCACTAGGTTGGATCTGCGGTATCCGGAGATTTCGTAGTCGAACGAAGCATAGCCCTTCGTACTCGACTTCAGCTGATCAAAGAAATCATACACGATCTCGGACAGCGGAATTTCATACGTAATCGTTACGCGCGTTGTATCCAGATACTCCATGTTGATGAATTCGCCGCGCTTGCCCTGGCACAGCTCCATAATCGCGCCGACATAATCATTCGGGACGATAATGGCCGCTTTGACATACGGCTCTTCCACATAATCGATCTTGCCGATCTCCGGATAGTGGGACGGGTTATCGATCTGCATCTGATCGCCGTTGGTCAGCGTCACGCGGTAGATTACGCTCGGCGCCGTCGTAATCAGCGGAATGTTGAATTCGCGCTCGATCCGCTCCTGGATGACGTCCATATGGAGCAGGCCCAAAAATCCGCAGCGGAAGCCGAAGCCAAGCGCGCTGGAGGTTTCCGGTTCAAAGCTCAAGGACGCATCGTTAAGCTGCAGCTTCTCCAGCGCTTCGCGCAAATCGTTGTAATCCGACGTTTCGATCGGGTACAGACCGCAGAATACCATCGGGTTGATCTTCCGGTAGCCTGGAAGAGGCTCGGCCGTCGGACGCTTCGCATCGGTTACCGTGTCACCGACGCGGGTATCCCCAACGCTCTTGATGCCGGCCACGATGAAGCCTACGTCGCCGACGTTGAGCTCGTCCACGATGCTCATGCGCGGCTTGAACGCGCCGACCTCGATGACCTCGAAGGTCTTGCCTGTCGCCATCATCTTGATCATCGAACCGGCCTTGATGCTGCCGTCGATGACGCGGACATATACGATGACGCCCCGGTAAGGGTCGTAATGCGAGTCAAAGATCAACGCCTTCAGCGGCTCTTCGGGACTGCCCGCAGGTGCCGGAACCTTCTGCACGACCTGCTCCAAAATCTCTTTGATTCCGATGCCGGCCTTGGCGGAAGCATGCACCGCTTCGCTCGCGTCCAGACCGATCACATCCTCGATCTCCTGCTTGACGCGGTCCGGGTCGGCGCTAGGCAGATCGATTTTGTTAATGACCGGCAAAATTTCAAGATCGTTATCCAGCGCCAAATATACGTTGGCCAGCGTCTGTGCTTCAATTCCTTGAGCAGCGTCGACGACGAGCAGCGCGCCTTCGCAGGCAGCCAGGCTTCGGGAAACCTCATACGTGAAGTCGACGTGTCCCGGAGTATCGATCAGGTTCAAGATGTACTCCTCGCCGTCATCGGCCTTATAGGTCAGGCGTACAGCCTGAAGCTTGATGGTGATGCCGCGCTCCCTCTCCAGATCCATCTGATCAAGGACCTGCTCCTGCATTTCGCGCGAGGTCAGCGCGCCCGTAAACTCCAAAATGCGGTCCGCAAGCGTCGATTTACCATGGTCTATATGTGCAATAATACAAAAGTTACGAATTTTTTGTTGTCTTACTTGTACGTCCGTCATGCTAACCCCCAACAACCACCAGATGTTTGAATCAATTTATTATACCAGTTGAGGGGATGCACAGCAATGGCTAAGGCGCGGCTGCCCGAGATTCGGCTGCCGAAACGGCGCATCACTCCACAATGGATCCGAACATCGATACGACCCAGCGGATGCTCTGATTCGACAGCTCCTGAAGCAGGCCTGCCGTCTTGTCCGCCAGCACATCGGCCGGAGGGCTTGAGCGTTCAGGAAGGAGGATGTCCCGCGGCAGCGGCTCGAACTCGGGCCGGATCTCCGCCTCCTCGTTCTGTACGGAAGCCGGAGGCGACTTCCTTACGCCGCCCCAGCCGCTGCCTTCAGCCGCCGTTCCCGCTTCGGACTGCCCGGCAGCAGGCTCCTGGTGCACTTGCTGCACCGTTTGAATGCCGCCCGCCGGGGGCGATGCTTTTTCCCCGCCGAGCTGCATGCCGATCAGTATGCCGATGCCTGTCCATATGAGCAGAGCCACGAATCGTTTCCCCGTTCTTGACATCAGAGTCCCCTCCTCCAGTTTTTACCCGGCTTTCCGTTCATCGTTCCGGGAAGCCGCCGTACCGTCCTTCCGGCCTGCCGAGGCCGACAGCTTATCGGCCTTGGCGTCCTTCTTCACGCTGGCTTTCTTCGCTTCCTGCTCCTGCCAGTACACCTCGGCAATAATATCGGCCAGCACCTCGGCCGTTCGCTGCAGCTCTTCCTTCGTATTGTCGATTCCGCCGATCTCGATCAGAATGCTGTTTGGCGACAGGGACTGATTATATTCCCCGTTCCCCTGGTCGGCCGATTTGCCCCACACGCCGCGTGATATGCCTGGGTACGACGCTTCTAGCTTCTCATTGATTTTGCTGGCGAACGCCTCGTTCTTTCTCCAGTTCTCGTTGGCATGTCCAATAATGAAGTACACCTTGGCGTAATTGACCCCGTTTACGGTAGCGGTCGTTTTGCTGTAGCGCTGGGAATCCCGGTGGATATCGATCAGATAGGTCAAATCATCGTGACGGCCCATCGCTTCGACCACCGTCTGCCTGGAGTATTTGTAGGAATAATTATAGTTATAGCCTTCGACGGTCGATTGATAGTCGCTTTTGTCGTGCAGCGTCCCGATTCCGTTGGCCTCGAGGCGTTTCGCCATGAAGCTGCCGACCAGCATGACATTTTTGCTCGGCGACACGGCGCCGGGATTGTCCGAAGGATGGGTGAGGAGCGGATTGTAGGCTTCCTGCGGATGGGAATGATAGATCAGCACCGCCTTCTTGCCCTCGGTCGTTTGTCCATTCTTGGATGTGCCTCCAGGCTCGTTTTTACTGTCCGTTCCCTGGCCCTCGCCTTCACCCGGTCCGGCTTCGCCGCCGTTCTGGTGCTCCTGTCCGTTATCCTCGCCCGCCTCCGGCGGCTGCTCGCCGTTATCCGGATTCCCGCCCGGATTTGCTTCGGGGTTCTCTCCCGGGTCCGCCGCCCCCTCGGCGGTGTCCGGCCGATAATCCGCAGGCGCTTCCCCGTCTTCATTGCCGGAGCCGCTATGCAGCTGAACCGGCTGATTGGCTCTCATCCCCGGCAGCTCACCGGCGAGCAGACTCTTCGGATCTCTCGGATTCACGCTCGTCAACAGCTGAAATACGAAGGTCGACATCTTCTCCCCGGAGAAGCTGGAATCTTCCTTGGAAGCGGCCATATGCGGCATCTCCATCCCGATCATATCAATAAAAAAGTGACTCGACAGGGAAGCGGCCAGCCCCTTCATCGAAGACACAGGCGAGCTGTTCAGCCGCTGCTCCGCCATCCCCCCGAGCCCCAGCAAAATAAAAAAGATGAGAGAGCCCAGCATCAGAACGATCAGCGTTTTGCCCATGCTCAAACCTTCCATCACATTTCGTCTCAGTCTGGCAACATTCCAGATGCGAAACTTACGGTTGTTCATATCGGAGTCCTCCTCGGCTTCAGCGGGGAAGCGGCACACTCGAAGCTCATGTCCCCGCTCTCTGTGATCTCTTATACTCCCAATCTATGAACCGGGGGGAATCGATAGAACTAGAAAAGTTGAATTATTGAAAGGATGGTAGGGCAGGTATGTAAAATGTTCCTGTAATCGCTGTTGGTTTCAGATTTCTTGATCTTATAGAACCTAGTACAGAAATCTGAAGCCAAAGGTGACCTCAAGCGTATGCTTCTGATGCAGCTTTCCTCGCAGAAAGCTTTGGACTTTATCGAAAATCTTTCATTTCCTCGCCTGCATCGTATTTTGATATTCAACTCATACAAATAAAAGAAAATAGAGAAATATAAAAGCTCCGATAGATTCGGAGCTTTAGGAGCTATCGGAGCTTTATTCGATATAACCTGCATGCTAGTGAGTGTACGCGCCCGTATTGCCGGGATCCACCGCCTCGTGCAGCGCCGCGTTCAGGCCAGACGCTACGATATTAGCAATGTCCTCGATAAATTCGTCGATCTCTTTCGGAGTCACAATCAAGTCATGTCCCAGAGGCTCGAGCACTTCCTTCACGAGGGCAAGCCGTTCGCCCTCGGACAGATTTTGCAGCATCCCCATGATCTTCCCCGTCTCCGGCGCTTTCTCGCCGAAATGGGCTTTCATGAGCTCGATGGCATTGTTGACAATCGTCGATGCATAGCAAACGGTTGGCACTCCAATCGCAATGCAGGGCACCCCGAGCACTTCCTGGGTCAGGCCTTTCCGTTTATTGCCGATGCCCGAGCCGGGATGAATGCCGATATCCGCAATTTGTATCGTCGTATTCACCCGCTCCAGCGATCGGGATGCCAGCGCATCGATGGCGATGATGAAATCGGGCCGGGTTCGCTCCACGATCCCTTGAACCGTCTCGCTGGATTCGATCCCCGTAAGGCCGAGCACGCCCGGTGCAATGGCGCTCACCTGACGGTAGCCGGGGGCGACCCGGTCCGGCATTAATTCAAAGTATTGACGCGTAACCATGACATTTTCCACCACCAGCGGCCCCAGGGAATCCGGAGTCACATTCCAGTTGCCTAGTCCGACGATAAGCGCACTCGCTTTCGGACCTATGCCGATCCGCTCCATGAACGCTTCGAACTCCCGTGCGAATATGACGGATACCTGTTCCTGAAGCCCGGTATCTCCCTTTCGAAGTTCGGGAACCTCAAGCGTGACGTAGTGCCCCTTCACTCTTCCAATTTGCTGGGAGGCCGCATCGTTCTCTACATCGAGCCTTGTAATTTTAATACCGCCCTCCTGAACGACATCCTCCATCAAGCCCGGAATAGGGGGGCTGCCTGCCGCTCCGGCAAGCTCCCTTGACTCCACGGCAAGGTCTGTTCGGACCGAATATTTCTGAAGATCCAGATCCATCTAAATTCACACTCCTCCTCATATTGCTACTAGTGTGTGAGAGGAGGGAAGAGATTATACAGAAGTCTTGTTTAGTATTGCTTTTTGTCTACCTCCATGCTAAAATATTTTAAGTTGTGAACCATTTCGCTCTATTGAAATGCCTTACAGGAGGTGAATGTAATGCCAAACATCAAATCCGCGATTAAACGTGTTAAGACTAACGACAAACGCCATGCGCTTAACATTTCTCAAAAATCCGCGCTTCGCACAGCAGTTAAAAATGCTGACGTTGCGTTGAACGGTACAGAAATCGAGGCTGCTAAAGCTGCTTTCCAAGCCGCTTCCAAGAAGCTCGACAAAGCTGTTACAAAGGGCCTGATCCATAAGAATGCAGCTGCCCGCAAGAAATCCCGTCTGGCGAAAAGACTGAACGCTCTTACGTCCCAAGCGTAATCGTTTGTTGAATAAGACATTGGAAAAAGCCCTGACCTTCGGTTGATACCGGGTCAGGGCTTTTTGAATTGTTGCCTGGTCGTCACAGCTATGTGATCAAGCGCCCAGTCTCAGCAAAAACAGCTCGATCCCGAGCACCTTGTCCACCGCTCCGGTCTTCATCTGATAATCCAGATTCGCCAGATGGTTCAAAATGCCTTCGAGCCGGGCCGATTCGAATTTACGCGCCTGCTCTCCCGCGATTTTCACCGCATAGGGATGCAGCCCAAGCTGGGAAGCGATCTGCTGCTGCGAATAGCTCTGCGCCGACAAGGTCTTCACCTGCAAAATAATCCGGAACTGCCTGGTGATCAGCGCGGCGATTTTGATCGGCTCTTCCCGCTGCTTCAGCAGCTCATAGTAGATGCCGAGCGCCTTATCCAGCCTCAGGTTTGCAATATCCTCCACCAGGGCAAAGACATTCTGCTCCGTGCTGCGGGCTACCAGCATATCGACCGTCGAAGTATCGATCGTCCCGCCATCGCCTGCATACAGGCACAGCTTCTCGATCTCGCCGGCCAATGTCTGAAGACTTGTCCCGGCATTGCGGACGATAGCCTCAGCCGCTCCCTCGCGCAGCGAGCACCCTCTATTACGTGCCTGCTTGTCCACCCAGCGCAGCAGATCCTCGCCGCCAAGCGGCGTAAAGGAAAGCGGGACTCCTGCTTTTTTTACCGCTTTGACCACCTTTTTGCGTTCATCGAGCTTTTCGGCCCCCACCATAAACACAATGACGCTGTAATCGGCCGGATTGTTCAAGTATTCAAGCAAGGCCTCCGGTTTGTGCTCCACCTTCCCGTTATCCTTGGCTGCAGTAAAGAACGTTGTATCTCGTACGAAAACAAGCTTTTTCTGAACCATAAAAGGAACGGTCTCCGCTTCTTCGACCACGGCCTGAATCGGAGTCTCCCCCAAATCCATATGGACGATGGCAAAGTCGCGATCTTCCTTGGGAATCAGCTGGGTCTCCAGAAATTCGGCAAACTCCCTCATCTGAAACTTTTCGCTGCCGTACAGCAAATATACGGAAGACACATCCCCCTGCTTGACCGCCTTGGCCGCCGCTTTGGCATCCATCGGCGTCCCCCCTTTCTCTCTGTACACTATACCAAAAAAGACGCCCCGAAAGCGATAGCGAATAAAGCCGCCAGCAAAACAAAGAGACCTCGGCTATGACAGCGGCAAGGTCCCTTCGTCCCAACACATCTATATAAACGCCGGACAGGATGCTCTAGAAACATCCCGCCGCCGGTCATACGACGGTGGTTGGTATAATGCTCTCTCTAATTTATCTTATTCATATCTCCTGGTATTGGTGCGAGCGATCTGCTCTTTTCTATAAGTTTCCATCGAAAAAAATGCGGGTGCTCCGGTTTATGGCTTAGCTGACGGGTCCTTGGAAGGCGGCTGGCCGGACTGCGGCGGGGCCGTTTCTTCCACGGTGTAAACCGATTCGATCAGTTCAGCATTGACCTTGACTTTATATTTAAAGGTTAAGCCGTCTGCGGACCATTGTCCGGACACCAAGCTTCCACCCAGCGGAAGCCTTCCGATCTCTTCCATCGACTGCTGCTGTTCAGCTTCGCTGTTTGCAGCCGGAAGCCGATAGATCACAAGCTGATCTCCCTCCGAGGTAGCCATGTATCGCGCATTCGGCGATGTCCATTGTTCCGGGGCTCTCATGATGCCCATCATCTGATCCGCCGGCTCTGCCGATTCCAACGCTGCGGCGCTGCCGCCCTCATCCGCTGCCGGATCCTCGGCCGGCGGCTGCGTATCCGCATTCGGACTTGCAGGCTCCTGCGGCGGAGGAACAGTCTCCGAGCTGCCGCTGTTGGCCGGCTCGCTTTGATCGGATGGCGGTTCAGCCGATCCGGGATTATAAGCATTGGCCTTGGACGAATGGGTTGAGGTTTTATCATTCGATTCGACCGGGGTACTCATGCCCGCCGCCGGACTCGATTCACTCGCGTTCGGGTCACCGGAGTCATTCGGCTGTCCGTTTCCTTCACCCGCCTCGTTTGGCGGATCCGATTGATCCTTGGCCGTGTCATCGCTTCCGGTTTCCTTTGAAGGCTCGTCTTTGGAAGGAGTGGCCTCATTCATCGGAGCGGAGCCTTCGGCCGAGCCCGAACCGGCATCCTTGTTCATGATTCTCAGCTGCTCCGGAGACTGTTCTGCTTCAGGCGCGGCTTCCGGCAGGCCTGCACTTGTCGTGCTTGCTTCCTCGTTATAAGGAAGCTCGGCATCCGACAGCATTTTCGGCTGATAGTTGAATACCGCCACTCCCAAGATAACGGCCGCGGCAGCAGCGCCGATTGCGGTTCTGCCTGCGATGGTGCCCCACCAGCTGCCGGCTCGCTTCGTCCGCCCCAGCTCCGGCGACATCTCGGAAGGCTTCTCATTTTTCGCTGCTTGCTCATCCATGAGGCTGCCGCGCTCACGGTCGATGGCATCCAGTCTGGGCATAATCGCATCGACCAAACTGACAGGCGGAGACACGGCCGGCAGATCCTCAAGCTCACGATTCAATGCTTTCAATATTTGAAAGGTTTCCGCACACTCCTTGCAAACAGCCACATGCTGAAACATCTCGGCCGTCTCCTCCGGCGTCAGATCCCGGTCCAAATACCGGTGCATGCGTTCCACCACCTCTTGGCAATTCATCCTGATACACCACCTTTCTGATGCTCATGCAGCATGTTCTGCAGCTGCTGCCTTGCCCTGAACAAATACGATTTGACCGTGTTCAGCGGCAAATTCAGGCAGTCTGCGATTTCGTTGTAGGATAAGTCTTGCAAATACCTAAGGACGATGACCGTACGGTGATGATCCGGCAGCTGATTGATGGCCTGCTGAATATCCTGGGCAAGGTAGCCCGACATGACTTCTCTCTCGACATCCAGGCTGTCCTGAAATACCAGATCATGCTCGTCAATGGACACCGTCGGCTTGTTCCTGCGGAATTTATCGATGCAAATGTTGGTTACGATCCGCTGAACCCAGGTCTTGAACTGCGCTTTCTCTTCATAGGAATTGATCTTGGTGTACACGCGGATCAATGCCTCCTGAGCAGCATCCATCGCATCCTGTTCATTGTTCAGAATATAGTAGGCCGTTCGGTAAACATGTTGCTCGATTTCTCGCAATAGGGTGATTAGAGCGTCGCGATCGCCCGATTGAGCGGCTCTGATGAGTCCCTGCTCCACCACAGTGGATCCCCCTCTCCCTGCATACATACAGACGGAAATGATGACAAAAATGTTGCAGTATGTAACCTATGAATTTTTAAGAAACTTCATCTAACTATACCAAATATATAGAGCAACGTCATCCGTCTGTTATTTCATACACATCGATCATACTACGATTCAGGCTGTTCAGGACAGCCCCCCTATGGATTTAGCCGGGACCTCACGTTAATGGCTCCGTCCTTGACGAGCATTTGAATTTCGCCATGCCGGTTGGTCTGGTATATCACCGCTCGGTACTGCTCCAACCGGGCGACCACGTCCGGGTGGGGATGCCCGTACATATTGTTAACGCCGGCGGAGATGACTGCAGCCCTCGGCCGCCAAGCGTCCATCCAACGTTCCGACGTAGAGGTTTTGCTCCCGTGGTGGGCAACCTTCATCACATCGATCGGTTCATTTAATAACAGCAGGCCGCCTCCATCCGTACGCTCTTCCATATGAAGCAATATTTTTTGCTCGGCCGCTTCGTCCGTATCGCCGGTGAATAAAAACCGGCATCCGTTCATCTGAAGCACGAATACGAGCGAGGCATGATTTTGCTCCTTGACCAGGGATAATCCCTGGCCGCTCTCGCCGGACGGTGACGTGACCGGGGACAAAAACCGGATTTCCGTCTCCTTGCCAAGCCTCCATTCCGTAAGATCCGCTCCGGCGCGATATACGGGAATATTCTTCCGAAGGGCGATCGCCATGCTTTGGCGAAATGCGGCCGAATCGGTCAAGCTGCCATTAAAGACGATGGAATCCACAGGAATTTCACGGAGCACGGCTTGGAGTCCGCCGATATGATCCTGGTCTCCATGGGACATGATTACAGCGTCCAGTCGGTGCACGCCCCTTTTTTTCAACAAGGGAACGACAACCTTCTCTCCGACCTCATATGGAGACTTCCGCTCCTTCCATGCATCCGAAGGCTTTCGGAAGTTGAGTGTCCCGCCGCCGTCAATAAGAATATGCTTGCCTTCCGGCGTTGTTACCAGAATCGAGTCTCCTTGTCCCACATCCAAAAACTGCACCAAGCCCGCCCCGTGCAGGGACGAGGGGCGATAGCCGCCGATCAGGAGCAGGCACAGGGCAATCGCGAATGCGGCTGCAGCCGTCGTTCCCCCGAATCGCACCACGATATAATTGCTTATCCGCCAATAACCTCTCCGCCGGAGCGCACTGGACAACCGGTCCAGTAGGGGATGTATACCCGCCGCATCCAAATGATCCAAGCGGTCTCTTGCCAAGGCTTCCTTCCCCGCGCCATCCAGGGGAATCGTATCCTCGGATGGCTGCTCCCTGAGCCGGCGCATCGCCCCGGCTCTCCTGCTCAGTATATGCAGCAGGCCGTACAAGAGCGCAAAATAGACAATTATCCACAACAAGGACGGCGAGGGCCAGATCGTCATTAATGCCCCGCCGTTCATCCAGCCGACCAGCCGGAATGTCATATCATTCAACCATTCGGTCAGACCGGCGATCCAGCCTGCTCCCTGCATCCAGACCCAGCTTAGCAGCAGAGACGTCATTCCCAAAGGGAGCACGATCAAGCTGATAACCGGCACCAACAACAAGTTTGCGGCGACCGATACGAGGGAAAATTGATTGAAGTAATGGATGGTCAGCGGAAAGGACACCCACTGGGCAACCAGGGTAACGCCGGCCGTCCCCGCCAGCCAGCGGGGCATAAAGGACAGCAGCGGCATCACCTTCGGCACAAAGATCATCAGTCCGGCCGTAACGATGAAGGATAACTGAAAGCTGACGTCAACCAGAAAATACGGATTGAAGATCAGCATGGCCAGGGCGGCCGTGCTTAATATATGCAAGCCGTCCTTAAGCAGCCCCCGCCTAGCCGCATACAGTCCAATCATTCCCATAATGCCCGCCCGGACAATCGATGGACTGGCACCTGTCAAAAGCACATAAGCAGGGAGGAGGCACATCACCACCGTGAGGGAGGTCTCGCGTGTCAGCCGGAGCGCGGAGCAAACAAACAGCAGGCATCCTACAATAACGGCTACGTGCATGCCGGAAATCGCGAGGATATGCGTCAGCCCGAGCCTGGAAAATTCCGAAAAGGTATCAGGATCCAGATCATCCCGATCGCCGATGACAAGCCCCTTCATATACCCTCCCTGCATGCCGCCAAACAATTGCTCCAGCCGATCCCCGAGCGTTGTTCGCAAGGAATCGTTCCAGCGCAGGATATGGGAAGCTCGCCATCCCTCCGGTGCCGATGCCTTTACCTGGTCAGCTCCCTTCACCTTCACGATCCAATGAATCTTCTGCGTGCGCAAATAGCGCCGATAATCGAAGCCGTCAAAATTACGGGCGATCCCCGGCTGCTGCAGCTCGCCTGATAGATGAACGGAATCTCCGCGCTGCCAGCCTGCCGCGATATTCTGCTCTGCCTGCTCCAGCAGCCGCACCTGAACCATGACGGTGTCTGCCGTCTCGACCGAGTTGCCCGGCAGCTTAGCTGGATCCTTTTGGGCTGCACCCGGCCGCCGGATGCCTTCGATCTCCGCATAGCGCAGCGAAACCCTAAAGTCGGCGCGATCCCCGTCAATCGCTACCTCGGAAGAGATAACTCCGACTCCCGTCATCGGTACCGAGTCGGCTTCCCCTCGTTCAAGGGCCGGGACATGCATATCGGACACATTCATTGCATCATGCCACTCCCAATAAGCTGCCGAACAACACAAGGATAGCACCATGCATATCGTATAGATTTTCCCGGCGCGCTCCCATTGACAAACCACAAGCAGCAGAAGCAGAATACCGGCGGCGGCCATCGCCATCCGCCATCCGGAGGTCAGGCAGGCGATACTGCTTCCGACCACCCATAGCACCGTAAATGCCAGCAGCGGCCTACGTCTCATCATTCGGACCTTCCTTTCCCCGGTTGTATCATCTCGTTAATTACAATAAAAAAAGAAGAACCTCTGCCTGCAATCCACTGCAAACAAAGGTTCTTCCCCATATATCGATTATTCGTTTGTTTTGGTAACGTCTCTATTCCTTCACCGCCATCATCGTCTCCCGCGGCGGCTCATACCCCGATAGCTGCCGGAACAGAATCCCTTTCTGCGTCATCATGGTCGATACCTTCTCCGTATCCTTCGGATAAGGACGGTGGAATACCACCTCAACGATTCCGCTATTGGCCAGCATATTGGCACAGGTCCAGCAAGGCTCGTCGGTTACGTATACCGTGCTTCCTTCCCTGTCGATCCGGTCGGTAAACAGCAGCAAATTTTGTTCCGCATGAATGGTTCGAATGCAGCGCTGCTTCTTGACTACCGTTTCCTTCCCGTCCTGAACAACAAGCTCATAATCCTCGGCGATCATGCAGCCTGCCTCCGAGCAATCCGGAACCCCCATCGGTGCCCCGTTGTAAGCTGTTCCGAGCAGCTTCTTGCCTTGCACCAGCACGGCTCCGACATGGCGCCGCGAGCATTGGGACCTGGTGGATACCATGTAGGCGATATCCATGAAGTATGTGTCCCAATCTTTCCGTCGATCCGTATTCATCCGTCATTCACCTGTTCCTTATCAATGTCTCCTTTATTGTAGCACATAGCTAAAGTTCTACGTAAGGCTTCATCTTCTCCAGCATTTTGGGACCGATGCCCTTTACATTCATTAAATCGGCCACGCTGCGAAATGCCCCGTGCTGGTTCCGGTAATCGATAATAGCCTTGGCTTTGGCCTGCCCGATGCCGGGCAGCTCCATCAGCCCGGCAGCATCCGCCGTATTCACGTTAATCAGGCCGGAGCTCACGCCGGTCGCAGGCTGCGAAGATGGGCTTTCTGTGGGAGGTGCAGCCTCGACCGGGGTTACTGCCGTCACCGGGTTCAAGCCTGCCTGCGCTTCACCTGAGGAAGCCTCGGCCGGGGGCAGCGCGAGGTCCGCATTGGCTTGCGGAGGGACTGCCTTTCCGGCAGGAGCTTCACTCTTGCTGGACTGGGCAGCGACAGGCGCACCCTCCGTTGCCGCCTTCGCCTCAAGGGTTTGCCCGCCGGACCCGGCTTTACCAGGGCTCGCCTCAGTACGGGTTCCAGCACCTCCAGCCGGCGTGGCCTTTCCTTCCGGATGATTCGCGGTAATCGCCTGCTCGAGCTGGTCATTCAGGGGCTCCCAGCCCTGGATTCCTTTCTCCGGGCCGCCGGCAAATAAGATCAGCACGCAGCCCAGGGCCGCTGCCGATACACTCCACCCAATAGGAATACGCCTCATATCTTAACTCCTCCTTTACATGATAAACAGGATCTGCTCATCCAGAGTATGAAGATTTTTCGATCCCAAACCGCAAAATCGTATCCGAACCCGTCATGAATCGCCATCCTTGCCGCATACATTAAACATAGTAACGGTACATTTCTGCCGTAAAGCGCGAAAGGAGGGGACGTACACATGAAGGTTGGTTTTATCGGTACGGGCAGTATGGGCAGTCTCTTGATCGATGCCTTCATTCGATCGGGCGCACTCCGCCCCGAGCAAATTCGGGTCAGCAACCGTACCCCCGAGAAAGCCCAGCTGCTGTCCAAGAGGCATCCTGGTCTGACCGTATGCAGCTGCAATCAGGAAACGGCTTCGGACAGCGATCTGTTCTTCATCTGCGTCAAGCCGCTCGAATTCAAATCCGTCATCAGTGAAATCAGGGACCGGCTTTTGGAGCGTCAAATCGCGGTATCGATTACAAGCCCTGTTCAGCTGATCCATCTGGAGGCGGCGCTGCCGTGCAAGGTGGCAAAAATCATCCCCAGCATCACCAATATCACCGGAGGCGGAGCTTCGTTATGTATGTATGGTTCCCGAATAAAAGAAGAAGACAGGCAGCTTATAGAAAGCCTCCTGTCTTATATCAGCAGGCCCGTTGAGATTCTGGAATCGCACACGCGAATCACTTCCGATTTCTCCAGCTGCGGGCCTGCTTTTTTAAGTTTATTCTTGGAAAAATGGATTGACGCTGCCGTCGAAATGACCGGGATCGACCGCCGGACCCTCAATGCCCTGGCCGGGGAAATGCTGGTCGGCACTGGAAGGCTGCTAACAGAGGAGGGCTTCTCCCCCGAACAGCTTCAGGAAAGGGTCGCGGTACCCGGCGGCATCACCGCTCAGGCGCTCATTTTACTGAACTCGCACCTGAACGGCTTGTTCTACCAATTGATCGAAACCACACACGACAAGTATGAGGAGGATCTGGCAAAACTGGACGCCGCATTCGGCTTTTCGGTTAACCGGCCACGATATTGACCAGTTTGCCCGGAACGGCAATGACTTTGCGAATGCTCTTGCCTTCCAGCGCCTGCTTGACATTTGGAAGGGAGAGACTATGCTGCTGCATGGCTTCTTGATCGAAGTCTTTAGCAATTTTGGTGCGGTCTACGATTTTTCCGTTCACTTGGACAACGATTTCCACCTCGGCTTCTACGGTCCAAGCCTCATCGTATTCCGGCCAAGGAACATACGTGATGCTCTCGGTGTGTCCCAGACGGCTCCACAGCTCTTCAGCCAGATGAGGCGCGAGCGGGGACAGCATTTGAACGAAATTCTCCATCGCCTTCCGCGGGAGCTCATCCGCCTTGTAGCCCTCGTTGATGAAGATCATCAACTGGCTGATTGCGGTGTTGAAGCGCATATGCTCGATATCTTCGGTAACCTTCTTGATCGTTTTGTGCAGGATCCGTTTCCATTCGTCGGAACCTTCCCCGTCCACGATTTTTGGATTCAGTTGGCCGTCATCGCCGATGAACAGACGCCATACGCGGGAGAGGAAACGATGCGTGCCTTCAACACCGTTCGTGTTCCATGGCTTGGTCGCTTCCAGCGGCCCCATGAACATCTCGTATACCCGAAGCGTATCGGCTCCGTATTCGTTCACGATATCATCAGGGTTGATGACGTTGCCGCGGGATTTGCTCATTTTCTCATTATTGTTGCCGAGAATCATGCCTTGGTTCACGAGCTTCTGGAACGGCTCCTTCGTATCGACGACACCGAGATCATAGAGCACCTTATGCCAGAATCTTGCGTACAGCAGGTGAAGCACCGCATGCTCGACGCCGCCGATATACAGGTCTACCGGGAGCCATTCCTTCTGCTTCTCCTTCGAGCACAGCTCATCCGGGTTGTGCGGATCGATGTAACGGAGATAGTACCAGCAGCTGCCTGCCCATTGCGGCATCGTGTTGGTCTCGCGGCGGGCTTTCATGCCCGTCTCCGGATCAACCGTCTCCACCCATTCCGTCACATTCGCCAGCGGAGATTCGCCGGTGCCGGACGGTCTGATCTGATCCACGTCCGGCAGCAGCAGCGGCAGCTGGTCTTCCGGAACGGTCTTCATCGTTCCGTCCTCCAGGTGGAGAATCGGAATCGGCTCGCCCCAGTAACGCTGACGGCTGAACAGCCAGTCTCGCAGACGGTACGTCACCTTCTTCTTGCCTTTGCCTTCTTTCTCAAGCCACTCGTTCATAGCCTGAATAGCGGCCTCGTTGTCCATCCCGTCGAGGAAGCCGGAATTGACGTGCTCGCCGCTTCCGGTATACGCTTCTTCCTCCACGTTGCCGCCCTTCACCACTTCAATGATCGGAAGTCCGAATTGCTTCGCAAACTCCCAGTCGCGGGTATCGTGGCCCGGAACGGCCATGATCGCACCGGTTCCGTAGCCGGCGAGGACGTAATCGGCGATCCAGATCGGCAGCTTGGCGCCGCTGGCAGGGTTGATGGCATAAGCCCCGGTAAAAACCCCGGTCTTGTCTTTTGCCAGGTCCGTACGCTCCAGGTCGCTCTTGCGGGCAGCCTGATCCTGATAAGCCTTCACCGCTTCCCGCTGCTCTGGGGTCGTAATTTTGTCCACCAGCTCATGCTCCGGTGCCAGCACGCAGTAGCTTGCGCCGAAGAGGGTGTCCGGACGCGTCGTGAACACTTCCAGCTTGGCGTCATGCCCATCGATATCAAACCGCACCTCGGCGCCGACCGATTTGCCGATCCAGTTGCGCTGCATGTCCTTCAGGCTTTCGCTCCAATCCAGCTCATCCAGATCCTCGAGCAGCCGGTCCGCATACTCGGTAATTTTCAGAATCCACTGCCGCATCGGCTTGCGGACGACCGGGTGGCCGCCGCGCTCGCTCTTGCCGTCAATGACTTCCTCGTTCGCAAGAACTGTACCCAGCGCTTCGCACCAGTTCACCGGCACCTCGGCTACATAAGCAAGGCCCCGCTTGTACAGCTGGATGAAAATCCATTGCGTCCATTTATAATAGTCCGGATCCGTCGTACTGATCTCCCGGTCCCAATCGTAGGAAAATCCGAGCGACTTGATCTGGCGGCGGAAGTTATTGATATTCTGGATGGTAAATTCGCGTGGATGCTTGCCTGTATCCATCGCATACTGCTCCGCGGGGAGGCCAAACGCATCCCAGCCCATCGGATGCAGCACGTTGTATCCGCGCATCCGCTTATAACGGGAAATGATGTCGGTGGCCGTGTAGCCCTCCGGATGCCCGACGTGAAGACCCGCTCCGGAAGGATACGGGAACATGTCGAGTGCATAAAATTTCGGTTTGGACGAGTTGTCCTCGGTTTTAAAGGTTTTGTTCTCTTCCCAATACTTCTGCCATTTCGGCTCAATGACCTGCGGCTTATAGCCGTGGCCGGCTGATTGTTGATCCGTCATACTACATAGCTCCTCCTTCACTGTCGAACGGACAAGGCTGTTGATGCCGCTGTCCTGAAAACAAAAAAACCTCATCATCCATAGCGCTGACGCTAGGGACGAGAGGTTTGATTCCCGTGGTACCACCCTAGTTAGTGCAAGGCATGCTTTGCCTTTCACTCCCTTTGCATCCTTATCGCGGATGAGACGGCGACGTTTCATCGACCGACGGATGAATTAAGCAATCCCAAAATCCGAAAGCCGGGTTCGCGCCGCTGCTCAGAGGCGAGTTCATCCCTTGCGTCAACCGGCTTCCACCAAATGCACCGGCTCTCTGCATGATCGCATACGGAACTACTAGTCCTCATCATTGCATTACTATGATTTCCATTTTAATGTGGCTATTATACCCAAAAAGCCGCGCCAAGTCAACGGAGTTCGCCCTGGGACTTGCGGTAATGCTCCGGCGCAGTTCCCACCATTGTCTTGAACATCCGGCTGAAGTGGGCCAAATGCTTGAAGCCGGCCGCCCGGCTGATGTCCGTAATGCTCATATGGGGGTGCAGTCGCAGCAGGATTTTGGCCTGATTAATTCTTCGGTGGTACACGTATTTGAACACGGTCGTTCCGGTTACCTCCTTGAACAATGAGGACAAGTAGTGCTTCGTTAGATGCATGTCCCTGGCAATCCGGTCGAGCGTCAGATCCTCCATATAATGCTCCTCCACAAACGATACGACGTGCTGCACATGCCGCTCCTTATCGGAGATCGAGTCCTGCTGCTGCACCTCGCTTTGACACCAGCCCGCAATGACGTACAGCATTTCCTGAAGCCGAAGCTTCAAGCGCTCCTGCTTGAAAGCAGCTTCCGCCCCCCGCAGCCGGTTCATATCCTCCAGCAGCCGCTCAAACTCTTCTCTCCTCTGCCCGGTCAGCGTCATCCGGTGATTGCGCAGCGTCTCGAAAGGATCCAGCAGGACCGATCTTGCCGATTCGGGCAGCTCCCTGCACACCCAGGCGGGATCGAAATGGATAATGCTGCGGACATAGCGCGAGCCCGGCTCCACATTCGGGCAATGCAGGGTCAGCCCGTTCATCAGGAGCAGATCCCCGGGCTTCAGCGCAAATACGGCGTCTCCGATCAGATACGTGCAGCGTCCTTCATGAAAATAATAAATTTCATAAAAAGCGTGGGAGTGGAATGTCCCGCCGGATAAAGGCCGGTCATTATAGCAGCCGAGTTCGATCGGTTCCCTCAGCAGCATCCGGTCAAAGCCCGGCATCCAGGATGGTGGAGTCGTCAACTGCGAAGACATGTGGGAATCCCCCTTATCGAGGTTATGAATCAATTCCCCGGGAATTTTGGCGGGGTCTCCCTTTATTATAATGGATTTATCCGATCCGCACGGCTAAGTTTTGGGCCTTGACGCACAGCTCTCCCGCTTTGAAGGCATGCTCCTGGGTCATGGCGCGCTCCGTCCGCTCCAGGCAATCGAGAATCAGCTCACCGAAGAACGGATAGCCGACCTTCCCCGTCAGCTCCATATGGAACTCCCCGTCCTTGTTCACCAAGTACAGATGATCGCCATGCGGGTGTCTGGCAATGTCGATATACTTGCGAAGTTCAATATATCCGTCCGTGCCCAGGATGAAGGTTCTGCCGTCGCCCCATGTCCCGAGTCCCTCCGGCGTCAGCCAATCTACTCTGAAATAATTCGTCGCCCCGTTGTCGCCAAGCAGTGTAGCATCCCCGAAGTCCTCAAGCTCCGGATACATCGGATTTGCATAATTGCCGACCTTGCTGCTCAGCACCTGGGCATCCTTGCAGCCTGCGTAGAATAAAAACTGCTCGATCTGGTGGGAGCCGATATCGCATAAAATGCCCCCGTACTGCTCATGACGGAAAAACCAATCGGGCCGCCCTGCCGCATTCAACCGGTGCGGACCGGTGCCGAGCACCTGAACCACCCTGCCGATCGCTCCATCCTGGATCAAGCGGCCGGCATGAACCGCGCTCTCCACATGAAGTCGTTCGCTGTAGTAAACCATGTATTTTCTGCCGGTTTCCGCCGCTTTCGCCCGGGCGGCCTCTACCTGCTCCAGCGTCGTAAACGGCGTTTTGTCGGTAAAATAATCCTTGCCGTGCGCCATTACCTTGAGCCCAAGCCCGCAGCGTTCCGAAGGGATGGCCGCAGCCGCGACCAGCTTCACCTCCGGATCCTCCAATATTTGCGCTTCGGAGGAAGCCGGCCGTACGCCGGGGTATGCCTCGCAGAATGCTTTTACCTTCCCAGGGTCCGGATCGTACACCCATTTCAGCGTTGCCCCCGCCTCGATAAGGCCGTTGCACATACCGTAAATATGCCCATGCTCCAAAGCCATGGCCGCTATCGCGAACTCCCCGGGCTTGCAGACCGGCTGGGCTTTGCCTACCGGCGCATATCGCATTCCATCACTCCGGTTCATATTGCTGCCTCCCCTATTTCTTGTATTTAGTAGGTTCCGAATGTTTTGCTCATATCGACGGGGCCGATCTCCCGCACCGTCTTCTCTCCGGTCGAGGCGGCGATCCGCTCCTGCAGAAGGTCATAGTACAGATCCTCATCCAGCGGCAGATCCACCCAGTTGTCCGTCCACGTGGACAGATGCATTGCATTCGACAGGGTAAGTCCATGGATTCCTTCTTCGCCCGGGGCGATTAACGGGGTGCCGTGCAATATGGCATCCGTAAAATTTTGAATAATGCCGTTATGCTGCGGATTGTCTCCCACAATCGGAACGTCGCACTTCCAGCATTCCGGTTCGCCGAAGCCGCCGGTATACTGACGGTTGAATTCCGGCTCCGGCACCCGAAGTCTCCAAAAAGTAAGATTGCCGTTTTCGATGACGATTTTCCCGCGGTCTCCCGTCACTTCAAACCGGTTCGTGCCCGGCGCTTCGCCGGTGGTCGTGATAAATACGGCGGTGGCGCCGTTTTCGTATTCCGCGTAAGCGGTCACGTCGTCTTCGACTTCGATGTTGCGGTACTTGCCGAACGCGCAAAATGCCCGAATTCTCTTCGGCATCATGCCGGTCGTCCATTGCCATAAATCGAGCTGGTGCGGAGATTGATTGATCAACACCCCGCCGCCTTCCCCGGACCAGGTCGCACGCCAGCCTCCCGAATCGTAATAGCTCTGGGAACGGTACCAGTTGGTCACGATCCAGTTCATGCGCCGGATTTCGCCGAGCTCTCCATCCGCAATCAGCTCCCGCAGCTTCTTATAAAGCGGATTGCATCGCTGATTGTACATGATCGAGAACACTTTGCCGCTTGCAGCCGCTGCGCTATTCATCTCGCGGACCTGCTTGGTATAGACGCCGGCCGGTTTCTCGATCAGCACATGCAGCCCCCGGTTCAGCGCCTGAATCGCTTCCTGCGGATGCCCGTAATGCGGAGTTGCTATAATGACCGCGTCCACCTCTCCTGATGTCATCATCGCATCCACGTCGCTAAAGATTTGCACATCCGAAGGCAGCGTCTCTTTGGCCGTCTCCTGCTTGGCCGGATTAAAATCGCATACGGCGCTGAGACGTGCTCCCGCGATCCGTCCAGCCGCGAGCGACTTGGCATGCGAGAAGCCCATTCCGAGACCGATCACACCAATACGAACTTGCTCCATACTGCAATCCTCCCTCATACGTATGCATTTTCAATTACGCATCTATGTTAATTAAGCGAATCCTACCTTACGCGAATTGTTTATCTTCGCTCCACTGCTTCATCTGCTCGGCAAAGCGAAGCAGCATCTCGGTCGAACCGTACGTGCCGCTAAAATCCTCGATACCGAAAAAGCCGTCATAACCAACCGACTTCAAATCCCGGATAACCTGACGCCACGGAACGGCGCCTTGCGCAAGCGGCGTCCATTCTCCGCTCCACGTCGCCTCGGTCCCGTCCTCTGACGGTTGCTTGCGGTAACCGCCATTTTTCACATGAACATGGGCCAAGTAAGGACCGAGGAGCTCCAGTCCCATGCGATAATTTTCGTAGCCTTCATGAACCATATTTCCTGGGTCGTACAATACGCCGACATGCTGGGGAGAGCAATGCGATACGAGCCGGTATGCAAGCCCGGCGCTCGGCGCAATGGTGTTGTGGTGCGTTTCAACCAATGCCTTAACATCGTAAGCGGCAGCCAACTCCTCAACCTCCAGCAGGTATTTTACAGCTTGCTCGTACAGCTCATTGTAGTTGGCGCTTCGATTGTAAGCCGGAATGCCGGCGCGTATGAAAGAGGCTCCGACCAGCTTGGCCGCCTTCATCACTTTTTCCGTTTCTGCCAGGTCGCCGCAGGTTAAATACGGAACGACGGCAATGCTCTGCCTGCCGTGCAGCTCCGCGGCATGCTTGAATCGCAGCCAGTCCTGCTCCGTCCCGCCGGGGTCCATGGAGCATTGATTATGCCTCCAGAAGGAAGGCTTCTCCTCCTCGGCTCCGACCGGGATTTCCTTAAATCGCCATTCGATCCCCTCGATACCGGCAACGGCTGCGGCCTTAGCCAGCTGTTCTGGCTGCAAGTCGGGGGTTGCAACCGTAAATACAGACAATTTCATGGTACGCCCATCCTCTCATATCCCCGATCATCGGGGAAATTTAACTATAATTGGACTCTTCCAATCCCGCCTGCCAGCGGTTACGATCTTAGGCTCCTCTACGAAGACAGCGCTGCCATTCCTGCTATGGCCGGATATGATCCATCGTAGCACAGTCCGATCTGCAAACCTATAGCTCCGTCTATGGACCTTAACCACAATCAAATAATGAGCGTAAAAAGCGTTTCAGATTATAATGGTTATCATGCAGCAGTCATCACTACACCGCGCGCTGGGAGACGCAAGCCGGATGCCTTTGCATATGCAAAAAGGCTCCACTCATGCATAAAGAGACTGCCCCAAGGTCAATGACCTTGAGGCAGTCTCAACATGATATAAGGTTTTCCCGTCATCTTATTTAATGGCTACGAAGAACAGTCGGGCAGCGTCGTCACCGGCTTCCACCCACTCGAAATCGGCATAGCATTTGACGTCGCGGAAGCCTGCTTTGATAAGCTCTACCTTCATCCATTCGGGGTCATATCCCCGCTGGATATGCGTTTCTTCAAAGCGGCGGTAGACGGCAGGGTCTTGATGATCCCGTGCGAAGATGGTCAAATGATGCTCGATTTCACAGCGGGGCTCATCCAAATCACAGGTCCATATGTAGGAGACCTCCCGCTCATCCAGCACGAATGGCTGCTCCGCATCATAACGGATCAGCGTGTTCGGATGGTGCACGTCAAACAAAAACGTCCCGCCTTCCTTGAGCCCTTCATACGTACGGACGAAGGCGGAACGAATATCCTTCTCCTCCAGCAAATAGTTGAAGCAGTCGCAAAACGAGATGACCGAATCAACCGGCTCCGGCAGCTCCCAGGAACGCATGTCCTGCTGGACCCAGCGGACGCTCCCTTCGCGGAACAGCCGGCTGCCCTGCGGCGATCCTTCCAGTTTCCGCCTGGCAACAGACAGCATATCGGCCGACAAATCGATGCCTGTCACCTCAAAACCGGAGTTCACCAGCGGTATCGTTATGCTGCCGGTTCCGCAGCCGAGCTCCGCGATGCTTCTCGGCATGCCATGCTTGTCCCAGGCCGTTCTCGCGAAGCGGATCCAGTCGGGGTATGGCATATCTTCCATAAGCTGATCATATACGTAAGCAAACTTTCGGTAAGACAACATGCTGACACCACTTTCCCAGAAGCTTCTTCTTCGGTCGCTATTCGGCCGAACCGGAATTCTCCTCTTTTTTCACCAGATACGTCCAGCTTTCCTTCTGTGTGACCAGGCCATCCTTCATCAATTTCCCGAGCGCACGCTTAAATGCAGATTTGCTGATGCCAAAGCGCTGCTTAATAATGTCGGGAGGCGTTTCATCGGAGTACGGCATTGCGCCACCCGGACGTTCCTTCAGGAACGCCAGCAGCCGGTCTGCATCATCGTTACGTCCGATCTCTTTGCGAGGTACCATCGACAGATTCACCCGGCCGTCCTCGCGAATATGGCTCACCCGTACGCGAACCTCTTCGCCAAGACGAAGAAGCCGCGTCCGCTCCGAGGAGTGGATCATGCCGATCGCCCCAAATCCGACCACGCCCCCGTCGACGATAACGAAGGTTCCCATCTGCAGCGGTTTGTACACCAGTGCCGTAAACCATTCGCCCATCCACGATTTCGGCGCGTGGAAGGCGAGCGGAGCGAGCTCCTGCTCACCCGCAAGCTTGGCGCGCAGCCTGCCTTGCTTATCATGCTCCATCGTTACGAAAACGTGATCACCCACCTGCGGATGGAGCTCTTTCATCTCGGGCAGCTCCCGGATCGGGAGCAGCAGCTGCCTTCCGAGTCCCATTTCCAGAAAACAGCCGAGCCGGGGATGAACGTCCGCCACCTCCAGCTTTGCCGTTTCACCAAGGGTAAGCAGCGGCTTTTTCATCGTTGCTGCCAAACGGTCTTCCGTATCGAAGAAGATGAATACCTCGACGGTATCCCCCGGAGCAATGCTCCCGGTCACTTCCGAATAGTGCAGCAGGACATCCCGGTCGCCGCCATCAAGAAAGTAGCCGTAAGGCGAAACCTCCCTGGAAACCGTAAGCTGGACGATCGTGCCCGCGATCAGGCTCATACGTTCTCCACCACTTTGGCATCCGACCACAAGCGCTCGATGTTGTAATACTCGCGCTCGTCCCGGTGGAAGATATGGACGACAACATCCCCGATATCCATCAGCACCCAGCGGGCAGCATCCATGCCTTCCAGCCCCCGAAGAGCTACGCCTTTATCATGGATCCGTTTGCGGATCTCCGTTGCGATCGCCTGAACCTGCGTATTCGAATTCCCGTGGCAAATAACAAAATAATCCGCCACAAGCGAGATGCCTCTCAGATCCAGAACGACCAAATCGTTCGCTTTCTTATCCTCTGCGGCCTCTACCGCTATATTTAACAATTCTTCCGGTGTTATCGTCATGAATTCGCCTCCAATTGCTTAATGAGATCGTTGCGGGCTAGCACCGTCAACGGAAAAATGATCTGTCTGCGTGACAGCAGATGTCCGATCGTCGAATCAAACCCGGCTGCGAGCGCCTCTTCAAGGCTATGGTTGGCCAGTTCCCGAATATTATTCACACCGGGGAAATCTCTCCCCGGCTCAATATAATCGGCCAAACACACCACCTTGTCCAGCAGGCTCATCCCGACGCGCCCCGAGGTGTGATAGCGGATAGCATCGAGCACCTCGGCATCCGTTACCCCATAATCCCGCTCTGCGACGATCGCGCCCACTTCGGCATGCCACAGCTGCTTGTCATATTGGAGCAGCTCCGAGGATTCTCCCTGCTCCTCGAGCACCTTCCGGAGCTTTTCGACCGGCCAGTATTTGGCTACATCATGTAAAATCGCAGCCAAATCCGCTTTCCGGGGATCGGCCCCGAACCGGTCGGCCAATATAACGGCCGTCTCCATAACACCCTTCGTATGCTCCCAGCGCTTGGCCGGCATCTGGGAGGAGACGGCTTCGATCAGGTCTTCACGGCTGTACACCATATATACCGCTCCTAACAATATAATCGTACACGCGATCCGGCACCATGTAGCGGATGGAGCCGCCGGCGGCTGCCTGCTGCCGGATCATCGTGGATGAAATATCGATCAACGGCATGTCCGCGATCCGTACCACCCGTCTAAGAAAATCCGGCAGCGATTCTACGTTCAGCTTCGTCCCCGGACGGTTGACCCCGATAAACGTCAGCATTCCCGCAAGCTCCTCGATCCGGTTCCATTTCGGGAGATATTCCACCATATCCGCCCCGATGATGAAAGCAAAATCATGCTCGGGATACATCTCCCGAAGCTCCTTGACCGTATCGACCGTATAGGAAATGCCGCCGCGCCTGATTTCAATGTCCAGCGTGCGGAAGGACGGGTGGCCGGCAACCGCTTCGGCCGTCATTTCAAGCCGCATCATCCCGGTGACGCCCGCATCCTCCTTATGCGGAGGAATATGGCTTGGCATGAACCACACTTCCTCCAGGCCATAAGCGACGCGCGCCGCCTCAGCCGCCAGCATATGTCCGATATGAACAGGGTCGAAGGTTCCCCCCATGATCCCTATTTTCATTCGGCTCACCTCCCCTAGTCAGAGGACTATGATTACTCTGAACACCGATCCTCTGCCTTAAGGCAGTTCGATCGTCTTATGATCCTTCGATTCCTTATAGAGAACAATCGTCTTTCCGATAACTTGGACCAATTCGGCGCCGGCCCCTTCGGCCAGCTCCTCGGCGATGTCGCGAGGATCCTCCAGGCAGTTGTTGAGCACCGATATTTTCAGCAGCTCCCGCTTCTCAATTGCTTCTTCGATATGGCGGATCAGATGCTCATTGCTGCCGCCTTTGCCTACCTGGAACAGCGGATCCAAATGATGGGCAAGCGAACGTAAGTGTCGTTTTTGCTTTCCTGTTAACATGCTTGGTCATTACCCCTTAATTCATCATCTATACAAGCCTTTTCGCTTGTTTGAAAACTATATTGTAGCTTTAGCTTACCCATTAATCAATAAGAATGAATCCTTTACAGCAAGCTTGCGAGTACCGCTTCCTTCATCGCCTGCACCGGTGCCCTGAGACCGGTCCAATATTCCAGGGCATAAGCGCCCTGATTGATGAACATGCCCAGTCCCCCGTGCACGGTGCAATTCCTCTGCTCGCTCTGCAGCAGCAGCTCGGTTTTCAGCGGATTATAGATCAGGTCGCTGACGACCGCCCCCTCAGGAATCCATTCCGGATGAACCGGCATTTCTGAAATTCGGGGGTGCATGCCGACCGATGTCGTATTAATGATGACCTCCGCTCGCGAAAGCACGTCCTTAGCATGCTCTTCGCCGCAGCCGTGAAGCTCGGCCATCGTTCCCCATTCCTCCGCAAGCGCCTTGGCCTTGTCTTCGGTCCGGTTAATGATGGAGATCGATTCCGGCTGTTCGCCGATCAAGGCATAAATGATGCCGCGGGCAGCACCGCCGGCTCCGAGCACCGCAATACGCTTGCCCTTGAGATCTGGGCATGCCTCCTCCTTCAAGGAACGCACATACCCGATTCCGTCTGTATTGTAGCCCGTCAGCCTGCCGTTATCGTTCACAATCGTGTTGACGGCGCCGATCCGGGCCGCGCCCTCATCAACGGCATCCAAATACTGCATGACTTCCACCTTATGGGGGATCGTTACGTTCACTCCGCGAAATCCGAGCGTCTTCACCGCATCAATCGCCTCCCCCAATCGTTCAGGCCGGATATGGAGCGGTATATAAGCCCCCTGCAAGCCTAAAGCGGCAAGTGCCGCGTTATGCATGGCCGGCGATTTGGAATGGCCGATAGGATCTCCCATGACGCCGAGCTTCAAATAATCGGTGCCGGCTTGTGTCTCCTTCATTGTATCTCCCCCGTATCTCCCGTGAATAACCGTCTTCGGCCTGGAAGACGCGTTAACGACGTATTTAAATCAGCGAAGGACGAGTCAGCACCTTGACTCCCTTCGGCGCGTGAACGGCCACGAGCGCCCCTTGGTCGCCATTAACCTTGATCCATCCGAGGCCGGAAATGAACACATCGGTCCGGGAGCCTTTCGGAATACGGATTTCATGCCTTGTCCATTCCGGCAGCTCGGCCAGCCTCTCGCGGGTCGGCGGAGAGAGCAGCTCCCCAGCATGCTCTTCGAACAACGCATCCGCCCGTTCAAGCTTCGTCCGGTGAATGTTGAGCCTTCCGCTGATAAAGCACGTAAACGATTGATGGACTCCCTGCACGAAATCAAAGCGGGCAAAGCCGCCGAAGAACAGGGTCTGGCCTTCATTAAGCTGGTAAACCGCCGGCTTCAGCGGATTTTCCGGCATGACCTCACGCAGGTCCTCCCGGCTCACGAGTTCGCTGTAACGCCAAGGGTACACAATGCCCGGGGTATCGATAATATCCCGTCCATCATCCAGCGGAATATGGACCATATCCAGCGTGGTCCCCGGATAGCGTGAGGTGGTCAGCTCCTGCTCCAAGTCGCTGTAGTCGCGGATTAAGCGGTTGATCAGACTGGACTTTCCGACATTGGTGGCACCGACGACATATACGTCCCGGTCCCCTCTGTGATAAGCAACCGTTTCAAGCAGCCGTTCAAAGCCCTGATTTTTCTTCGCACTACACAGAACGATGTCTTCCGTCTTTAACCCATGTTCCTTGCACTGCTTCTGGACCCAATTCAGAACCTTGTTCCAGTTGGTTACCTTCGGCAAGAGATCGGTTTTATTGACAGCCAGTATGACCGGATTATTTCCGACAAAACGCTGCAGTCCGGAAATCAGGCTCCCTTCGAAATCAAAAAGGTCCACGATATGAATGACCAGCGCATTCTTTCCGCCGATCTGTCCCAACAAACGTAAAAATTCGTCCTGATCGACGGCAACCGAGGACGCTTCATTGTAATTTTTGATTCGGAAGCAGCGCTGGCAAATAACCGGATCGCGCTCCCATGCCTTCTCCGGCAAATAACCCGGCTGATCCTGGGCCGCGCTTTGCAGCCGGATTCCGCAGCCGCTGCATTTCTTGATGTCTTCGCCTGTTGACAAGGTCATGATTTCGGTTCCTCCTCAAGCCATAGTCCTTTTTTGCGCAGCCGGGTCAACGCAATCCGCTCCACCCGGCGGTTCACCATGCGCGTAAACCAGCCCTCGTCATTAATGGCGATGGGCATCACCAAAACCGTATATAAACCGAGCCGGTTTCCGCCATAAACGTCGGTGAGCATTTGATCGCCGACGACAATCGTTTTGTCCGCGGTCAGTTCCATCATCTTCATCGCCTTGCGGAACGGCGCATTGCTCGGCTTACGGGCTTCATGCACATATTGGATATCGAGCGGCGTTGCGAATTTCGAGACCCGCTCAAGCTGGTTGTTCGAAACGATGATCAGCTGAAAGCCGATCTCCTTCACTTTCTTAAACCAGTCCACGAGCTCCGGCGTGGCGAGCGGCGCCTTCGCGCCGACGAGCGTATTGTCGAGATCCGTAATGATGCCGCGATATCCTTGCTCGTACAGCTCTTCCAGGTCAATATCGAAAACCGTATTGACACGGAGCTTCGGAATTAGCATTTCAAACAATTTCGTCACCTCAATTTCATACGAAAAACTATACCATAATCCGGTTCCGTAGTAAAAATAATCACGAGCAAAAGCTCTTGAATCGTTAATACCGAAATATTCAGCAAAAGACCACCGTCATCCCCACTAAAGGGACTCGGGCGGCCTATGCATTTACCGTTGCCGGTTAAGATCTGAATAAGGCCGCCTCCGGGATCAAGCCGCTAAGGGCGAAACTCCCTCCTCTTCACTTGGACGAGGACTGCCACGCGCTTTCCTTAAGCCAGACGTACCTTCCGAATCATTTTTTTGAGGACCTCCGCATCGGCCTGAACAAGACGCCACTGCTCCTCCGACACCTCAGCCGGACTATAGCGGGCCGCCTCGAACTGCTGCAGCAGCGGCTTCAGCTGCGGCTCCAGCAATGGATGGGCCTCGCTCCAGCGGCGGACCGATTCGCGCAGCGTTTCATTGTCCTGACGGACCAACCCTTTGCGCTGCACCGACCTCAGCCATCGCTCGGTCTCCGCAATGACCTTGTCGGCTGCGGACAGCGGCTTGCCTGCACGGAGACGCGCCCCGGCAAACCGCAGATTAATGCGCATTCTCCACAAAATATAAACGATCCACAGTCCAATCACAACAGCTGCCGCGATGCCGATGCCTTTCCCCCATCCGGAAGATTGATCGCCAGATGTATTGGCAGATGTCGTTTCCGCCTCTTCCTGTTCCTCTTCTTGTACCTCTTCTTGAACCACCGGCTCGGCTTCAGGCTCGCCCGTAAGGAGCGGCATACTGAAGCCCGGTGTTGCCTCAATCGGAATCCAGCCGTAATCGCCGAAGTACACCTCGACCCAAGAGTGGGCGTCGGCATTCGTTACCGTATAGGTCCCGCTGCTGACCGGACTCTGCCCGTCCATCGGGATGTATTCGCTGGCAGAGCTGCTTCCTGGCGCATAACCTTTTACCCAGCGTGCAGGGATATCCAGCGATCGGGTCATCATCACCATCGCGGTGGAGAAGTAATCGCAATACCCCTCCCGGACTTCAAACAGGAAGCTGTCCACAAAATCCTCGCTTTGCTTGCGCGACAGGTCAGGCGTATTGGTGTAAGAGTAGTTGCTCTGTAAGTATTGTTGCAGCAAAATGACCTTATCATACGGCGTTTCTGCCGATTCCGTGATTTGCTCGGCCAAATCGGTCACGCGGTCAGGAAAATTCCTCGGGATTTGGAGATAAGCATCATCCGGGGAACCGCCGTAAAGTTCACTATAGGTTTTGCCCCTAAGCTCTTCAAGCGGAATGACAGGGACCTCCGATACCAGCGTATAGCTCTTCGGGTAATCGCCGTTTCGTTCCTCTTGCAGATGCAGCTCCGCCCCTTCGGATACCCAGCTCAGCCGCTCCGGATCGATAACCTCATCCAGCATTTGAACCTCACGGATCTTATAAGCACCGAACAGGACCGGATATTCGGTATCGTTCAGCATCGTGACCGTTTGCTTCACGGTCTTGGTCGGCACGGAGCTGGCCTCTTCATCGGAAAGGCTTTCCCCGATCCCCACATCGGCCCCCGAGCGTCTTCCGCTCCGGTCGGCCCAGCCTGTTCCGGAGTACACGGCCCTTGTCTCCCCGCGCCAATAACTGCGCTCTTCGGCACTGACCGACATCACGGGAGAGTAATCGAAGTTGAAGCCGCTGCCCAGATCATTATCGCCTCTGCCATACCCGGACGAGCTCTCCACCGGAGCTTCGATCAAGGTACCGGTACCGTTCGTGCTGATGCCCGATAACGGCACTCCGCTCCATTCTCTCCACGCCGTATAAGGGTCGGTCAGCGTCGGATTGATGTGCGGCATATTGACCCCTGCAACGATAATGAGCGAGAAGATGACGAGAATGTTGGCAATGATTTTAAACGGAGATCTGGATAAGTTAACCCATCCTTGCGGGAACCGTCTCCGAAAGCGGTTGAAGTGGTTCGTCACAAGCCAGCCCATGCCTGCTCCGGCTACCCATGCCGTCTCATCCCAAAGGGTGACCTTCGTGAACGAATCCAGAACCGCAAGGCCGATCACGTTCAGTCCGACAACAAACAGAATGCGCCGCTTGGTCTTCGCCCAGAGAAATATAAAGACGAAAATTGCCCACGCTGCGACAGCAAACCATACATAAGGAAATAAATACATCAATTCATCGGATAATACCGTGTCCGGTCCGAATGAAGGCACCGGCCTGCCGCCGGCTTCCAGCAGCTTGAACACGCTGTACAGGATCAATAGGAATTGCAATACCAGCCTCAACACCTGCTTGAGCGGAATCAGCGCTTCAATTACTGCCGTAATGGTAATGGCGGCAATGACGATCGCCGTCGTCTCCGACAGCCAGATGGATTCCGTGAAGGATACCCATTGCATGCCGATGATCCAAATCCACAGCACCGTCAGCGTATTAAAAAATGTCGTTGACAGCTTATCGAGCCAAAGCTTCAAGCAACTCCACCCCCCAACGCAGCAGGCAGCTCCTCGAGCGACGAGACGGAATAACATGATATCCCCCGCGACCTCAGGATCGAGATCGATTCATCGCGAAGCGCCTTGCCCCCAGGGTTCATAATTTGCAGGAAGCATGGATTCATGCCTCGGGCTTCCACCCAGCGCAGAACTTCGGATGCCTCCCGGCCGCTCATCGGACTGATGAGCAGGAGCACGGCTCCCTGCGGGAAATGGCGGTAAGAGCGCTCAAGCTCGGCAATCAGGCTCCCCTTGCGGTTGTAATCGACATCAACCAAATGCTGAATCATCCGCATACGCTCCCCTGCCTGCTCTGTCGGAGGAAACAGCTTGCCTTCCTCTGTGGCCGTAAACAAGCCCGTTCCCGCATGCTCTTTCGCCCCATATTCAATCAGCGAAGCGGCCGCAGAGACGGCAACCTCGAATTGCTGATCGCTCACATAAGCGTTCTCGGCGCCATCCAGGACGATCAGCGTCTTGGGAAAGGATTCGTGCTCGAACTCCTTGGATTTCCACGAACCGGTCTTCGCCGTCGCATTCCAGTGAATCCGAGAAATCCGGTCTCCATAAACATAGTCACGCACCCCATTAATTTGCGTCGTCTCCCGCCTTGAGGCCGAAACCGTCGTGTGGGTCCCGCCAAGCCGGGATCTATGGATATTCCGGTTCCATTTCGGAATATAAATCGTTCTGGGGAGGACCCGGAACTCGGTGTTCACTTCAATCCGTCCCCGATGCTCCATGATGCCGAAGATATCCTCGCTGATACATTCCGTCCCGGCGAACGCATACCGTCCCCGCTCGAGAGGCGGAGTCAGGAAGACGAGTACCCCGGCACCGCGCATGTTCGGGATGATGCTGTCTTCGAATGACCAGGAATCGCCGTTATGTCGTTGCAGCACTTCCTTGACGACCAGGTACGGCATCGGCAACAACCCTGGAACGTTCACATCGAGCCGAACGCGTACCTGCTCCCCTGCATGAAGCTGATCACGGCGTTCCCGGTCACCGAGAATGACGCGCTTCGCTTTTACACGCCTCACTCCGCCAAAGCCTGCTCCGATGACATAGACGGATAAGAGGCTGACCATCGAAAAGAGCATGAGCGAGGTTTTCCCCCCTTGAAACAACACGTACAGAAGACATAAGCACCAAACCGTCAATACCGCTGCCAGTCTGGACGGCTGCATGCCATTAAGAAATACGGAAACGGCGCGCCGCATGCTTATCTCCCCATTTGAACAGGCACTTTAACCTGTCGCAAAATAAAGTCCAGCACCGACTCGGGCGTTGCATTATCGAGCCGTGCTTCCGGACGCAGCATAATCCGGTGGGAGAGAACGTAAGGGGCAAGCGTCTTCACATCGTCAGGCAGCACGTAATCACGTTCTTGTAGGAAGGCAAAGGCTTTGGCCGCATTCATGAAGGACAGCGTTGCCCGCGGGCTTGCGCCCAGCATGACGGAAGGATGCTCCCGCGTCGAGCGGGTGATGTTCAACAAGTAATCGGCAACCGGTTCGCCGATAAATATGTCGCGGATCTCGCGCTGAATCGCGGAGACGGTATCCATATGCGTCACAGGCTTCAGCCGATCCGACAGCTGTCCGTCCTTCGAGGCATACATGAGCTGCTTCTCGGTTGCCGCATCGGGATATCCGAGGCTTAGCTTCAGCATGAAACGGTCAAGCTGCGCCTCCGGAAGCATGTAGGTTCCCTCAAAATCAATCGGGTTCTGGGTGGCGCACAGCATGAACGGATGCGGAAGCTCATGCGTCTCTCCGTCCACGGTCACGCTGCGCTCTTCCATGACCTCAAGCAGAGCGGACTGCGTCTTGGTCGTGGCCCGGTTAATCTCATCCGCCAGCAAAATATTGGTCATGACCGGTCCCGGCCGGAAATAAAACATTTCATCACGGGGGTGAAATACGGAAACCCCTGTTATATCACTCGGAAGAATGTCCGGATTGCATTGAATGCGCCGGTAATCTCCCTGCATGGATTTAGCCAAAGCTTTGATCAATTGCGTTTTTCCCGTTCCGGGAACGTCCTCGATCAGAACATGTCCACCAGCGAGCAGCGCCGTAAGGAGCAATTGGATCTCGAATTCTTTGCCTAGCAGGCACGACTCCAGATTGGATCGCACCGAGGAAATGATTTTCATGGATTCTTGGCTTACGGGCATGTATGACTAACCTCCTGTAAGGGAATAAATACTTAATTTAGTACTATTGTACATGATCGAGGTCGCGGAGTACATTCGAAGCCATATTTTGTTCCTTAACCAAATCCCGGGCTTGCCCTAAACGGCAAAAAGCCCTGGTTGTTTAACCAGGGCGCATGATGTCTTGACGGCTGTAGCATTAGCCTTTCGGCCTTACCAGCAGTGCGGCAATAAAAGAAAAAATGATCGCCGAGGATATCCCTGCACTCGTTACTTCGAATATCCCCGTGACGACCCCGATCCAGCCGTCCCTCTCCAGCTCCGTCAAGGCTCCGTGAACGAGGGAGTTGCCGAAGCTGGTGATCGGAACCGAGGCTCCGGCTCCGGCAAATTTGACAAGCGGTTCATACAGTCCGAACCCGTCGGCAATTGCGCCGGCCACGACGAGGGTGCTCATCGTATGCGCCGGGGTCAGCTTTATAACATCCATCATGATTTGCCCGATCACACAGATCAGACCGCCAATGATAAAAGCCCATAAAAACTGCATCACTTGGATCCTCCCGTCTCTATAGCTACTGCATGAGCAATGCACGGGATGCTCTCGCCCTGCTGATATGACAGCGGCGACAGCAGGGCACCCGTAGCAACGACCAGCACCTTGTTTAGTTCTCCTTTACGCATCCGGTTCAAGATATGGCCGTAAGTCACAACGGCTGAGCAGCCGCAGCCGCTGCCGCCGGCATTGACATACTTCTGTTTTTCCAGATCGTAAATCATCAGACCGCAGTCGGCAAAAACCGTGCCGTCCATGATGACATCGTTCTGCTTCAGAAGATCCTTGGCAATCGGCAGGCCGACGGATGCCAGGTCACCGGTCACGATCAAATCATAATCCTTGGCTTGTCTGCCGGTGTCTTGGAAATGCTTCGTAATCGTATCGGCCGCCGCCGGTGCCATCGCGGCTCCCATATTGAAGGGATCCTTGATGCCCAGGTCCACGACCTTCCCGATCGTGGCGTAGGTGACGTGCGGTCCGTCCCCCTCACTGGAGACGACGGAGCAGCCTGCTCCCGTAATGGTGTACTGGGCATACGGAGGCTTTTGCGAGCCGTATTCCGTCGGATAACGGAACTGCTTCTCCACCGTACAGTTATGGCTGGCCGTGCCTGCCATCACATATTTCGCGGAGCCCGAATCCACGATCATCGAAGCGACCGCAAGGCTTTCCATAGAGGTGGAGCATGCGCCGAATACGCCGAGATACGGGACGCCCAGCTGCCTTGCGGCAAAGGAGCTGCTGATGATCTGGTTCATCAGATCTCCGCCTACAAAGAACTGAAGCTCATCCTCTTTAATCCCGGCCTTCTCAGCAGCTTTCCTCGAAGCGTCCTCAAGGAGCTTGCGTTCCGCCTTCTCCCAGGTTTTCTCATTGATCTCGATGTTGTCGTATATATAATCGAAGTCTTCCGCCAGCGGCCCCTCTCCCTCTTCAGGCCCGACAATTGTACCGGTGCCGATAATGACCGGTTTGTTCTCGAACTGCCACGTTTGACCGATAATCTTCATCTCGCGTTACCTCCCTCCGATGCCGAGTACGGCGTAGATGATGCCGATGATAAACGCCGCAACGGTACCGAACACGATCACGGAGCCGGCAAGCTTAAACATGCTTGCCCCTACACCGAGGACCAATCCCTCCGCCCGGTGCTCCAAAGCAGCCGAGCACATGGAGTTGGCAAAGCCCGTAACCGGCACCGCGCTTCCGGCACCGGCCCATTGGGCAATTTTGTCGTATACGCCAAAGCTGGTCAAAATGACGGAAATGATAATAAGAACGGCAACCGTCGGGTTGCTCGCTTCCGTCGTGCTCATATCGAACACGGTCATGAAAAAGCGCTGAATGCATTGACCGATCAAACAGATGAGGCCGCCGACCAAAAAGGCGCGTACACAGTTTTTAAGTACGGCGCGGGGAGGCTCGTGTTTCTTCGCAAGCGCCTGATATTCGGACGAGCTCATCGTGCTGATATCAGACTTTGGCTTTTGGTTGTTGGAACCGGACATTTGGTTACACCTCCGCTGAATATTTAAGTATGGATTCTTCAACCAGCCTCGGAAAGCCATTATGGATATCACTCGATAATCATTATGCTTTGAACGAACTTCCTTTATGTTTGGAAAATCATCCTTCATTCGCTGCCGCGCGGTGTGATAGCTGTTTGAATGATTCCCTTCCTCAGGGAACAGCGCTTCACGGCGGCACGGCTAGCCGATGGGGCAAGATTAAACGCAAAAAAGGCAGCCTTCCGTAACCGGAATGCCGCCGATCTTAGCCGCCTCTTTCAAGAAACTTAAATGAAGCCGTAATCGGTTCGCCCATTAAGCCAAAAAATATTTCAGCAATATGACGAGCAGTATGAAAAGAATGATTATGAGCAGAAACTCGCGGAAATCTGCATGCCGGCCGTATAAATCTACTCCGTATTCGCCCATTTTTTTCGCCCTTCCCCTGTCCATGACTCATTGACATGTTTTATTCCAGCGTATTCTCCGGCAATCTTTTGGTGCTTGGACGATGTATTTTCTCCAGGTCGAGATCGCGATTGTTCCACGGGCTGTAATGTAGACTTTTGCAATATATAGGGGCATACTATAAAGGATGAACTCATACATACCTTTTCCAAAGGAGCGAATAGCCATATGAATGAATCTACACGCGAATTGTTTCGGACGCTTACCGAATTTCCGGCTGCGCCGGGCTTTGAAAGAGAGCTGCGCGCATGGGTAAAAAACGCACTCTCTCCATATACCGAAGAATTTGTGCAAGATCGGCTGGGCAGCCTGTTTGCTGTATTGCGAGGGGATGACGCAGGTCCGAGAGTCATGGTGGCCGGACATATGGACGAGGTCGGCTTCATGGTAACCGGCATTTCGGAAGCGGGCATGGTGCGTTTTCAGCCGCTGGGCGGCTGGTGGAGCCAGGCCGTTCTGGCTCAGCGCCTGCAGATTATTACCGACAACGGACCGATTGCCGGTGTGGTCGGGTCCATCCCGACCCACTTGCTGGACGAAGCACAGCGCAGCAAGCCGGTAGACATCAAATCCATGTACATCGACATCGGCGCGGACAACAAAGCGGAGGCCGAATCGTTCGGCATTCGTCCGGGACAACAGATCGTGCCGATCTGCGAGTTTACGCCGCTGGCCAATCCGAAAAAAATCATGGCTAAAGCATGGGATAACCGATACGGCGTCGGCCTGGCCATCGAGCTCGTTCAAGCCCTTCATGGAGAAAAGCTTCCGAACACGGTTTATGCCGGAGCCACCGTCCAAGAAGAGCTGGGACTCCGCGGCGCGCGGACGGCAGCCAACTTGATCCAGCCCGATATTTTCTTCGGTCTCGATGCAAGCGCCGCAAACGACATGATGGGCGACAAGAGCCAATTTGGCCAGCTGGGACAAGGTGCCCTGCTCCGCATCTTCGATCCGACGATGCTGACGCATCGGGGCATGGTGGAATACGTGCAGGATACGGCGGAAACGAACAAGATTAAATACCAGTACTTTGTATCTCCGGGCGGAACGGATGCCGGGCAGGTTCACTTAAGCGGCATCGGAGTTCCGTCTACGATCATCGGCATTTGCTCACGGTATATCCATACATCGTCTTCCATCATCCACACGGATGACTACGAAGCAGCCAAGGAGCTTCTGATCAAACTGGTAAAAGGGCTAGACCGGACAACCCTCCAAACGATTCTGGACCGGGCATAACCGTAAACGGAATAATTAGTTCAATAGGGATAAAGCCAGACTCCATAGACGGGACTGACCCCGTAGCATGAGACCAATTAAAACACCTTCAAGAGAATGAGCCGTGTCGTAAGATATGGAGACAATCTTGGAGGTCTTTTTGCGTTGGCAACAACAGTCTGCTATCGATGGAATTGAGGAAGAAAGCCATTGAAACGTGCCTGGCTGGCTGGTATTCCAGGGAGAGAAGTCATCGGGCAACTGAGCATGCGAAATAGAATTATAAGCGGGAGACCTGGAGATATGGCGTAGGGGTCCATCGAACCGATGGCAGTCCAATGTATTGTGCTAGCCGTTCTTCCTGCCCATTACCGAGTACGGGAGAAGTTCATGCTTTTCTGCATTAACAAGCAAGATCGGATCAGATGGATGAAGGAGTTCGTGCTATAGTGGAGGAAGTAAAGCGCGAGGTCGGAAAATCGCTGGTAAATACCATATCGTGGAAGGAGCGAGGCTTATCATGGAGCATAAGGAAAAAGTGTACAACACCGCGGTCGAAGCGACGCTGGAGGTGATCGGCGGTAAGTGGAAACCGGTCATTCTCTTTCATCTTACCTTCGGTAGAAAACGTAATAGCGAATTGTTAAGCCTGATTCCCCAAATCACCCAGAAAATGCTGACACAGCATCTCCGTGAGCTGGAGGAGGAAGGCATTATCGTACGTAAAATTTATAATCAAGTTCCGCCCAAGGTGGAGTATGAACTGAGCGAGTATGGCTGGAGCTTAAAGGAAATTCTGCATCTGATGTGCCGATGGGGAGATGCTCATATCGAGCGAAAATACGGCGATTCCGCAACCGTTCGGGAAAAGCCGCTGCTTGAGGAATCGCATTAACAAGCACAGCAGAGCCGGCTAATAGTATAGCCGGCTCTGCTGTGCTATCCAAAAACAGAAATACCGTTCATGTTCTGGTTGTGACGAGATGAACGGAAGAAGCGCTCCCGGCTGCCTTGTTACGGAGCTTCAGTTACTGCCCGGTATTTATGGAATGACTTTGCGACGCCGGAGCTCATCAAAGATATTCAGGAACATGGCTTCCGTATCGACATACTCGTGAAAACCGAAACGGCGGGCCTTCGAGCCGTCCGCAAAGAAATCATAGTCCCAGGAGAACACGAAATCGCCGAACTTCCAGGATGAGACCTCTTGGTAAGAATGCTTCGCAAGTCCATGCTTCTCAACCATGCGATTCCAAACCGGCTCCTTATCTGCCATGACCGTTTCCAGATTCATCTGCAGAGGCGGTGCGGTTTCCATCTCGAAATACTGCGCAATCTTCGGCCATAACTCGTTCCAGCGGAACAGGTCCCCGTTCGTAATATTGAAGGCTTGATTGGCGCAGCGTTCATCGGTTGCCGCCCATACGGTTGCCTTGGCAAGCAGACCGGCATCGGTCATCTCCAGCAGGCTGTGATAGGCTCCCGGCTTGCCGGGAAAACGCAGGGGAATGCCAAGCTCTTTCGAAATCGACGCATATACGGCAATGACCATGGCCAGATTCATCGGGTTTCCAAGGGCGAAACCGCTGACAACGGATGGACGCAGCGCTGACCATGTCCAGGCTTTGCCCTTCTGCCGTTCCTCGAGGAAGTTCTGCTGATCGATATTGAATTCCGGCGGCATATGGTTCGCATCCGTCTCCCGGGCCGGCGTCTTGAATGGACCGAGATGAGCGCCGTATACCTTGTAGCCCTGCATCAGGCTTACATGCTGCAGGTTAACGGCAATGGGCTCGATCGCTTCCACGACATGGACGAGCATGGCCAAATTCGGAGCGACGAGTTCGGCCCACGTCGGCCGGTCCTGGTATGCCGCATAGAAAATATGCGTCACTTCGGTCAAGCCGCTTAATTTAGCGGCCGTATCGTCCCGATCCAGCAGGTCGGCCGATACATAACGAACGCGGTTCGTGAACTCCCCGCCTCGGCGCGATACGCCGATGATATCCCAGTCTTGAAGCGTCGCAAGGTACTCGATGAGGTTGCGGCCGATGACCCCGTTAGCCCCGACAACCAAAGCCGTTTTGGGCGAATGCTGTGAACGTTGATCCGTATTCATATATGCTCATCTCCTAACGTCATGTTTTAATTAATGTCATTTTGCACGTTAGGATTCGGCTTGGGAAGTACGCACTTTGAAGTGATGTAATTACTTTTTGGTAACGTTTAAGCAGGACCCGCCCTTTTAGCTATGGGAGTCAGTGCCGACGTCTTGATATCTTTTTTTAATATCCGAAGGCTAAAAATCCGGCATTCGGTAAGATCGGCGGTCAGCCATCCCTCCCTGACTTCTTATGGTTGATTAAGCTTTACCCCGGACTTAAGCTTTCCCCAAGACCCGCTCCAGAAAGAGTACCGCTTCCCTCTTCTGATACTCATTCACCTCATGCCCGGAGAACGGATAATCCCGTATTTCCTTAGGTGCCTCAATCCGGTTATAAGCCGCGTAGATGGTCTCCGGCATGCATACCGTATCCTTCCAGCCCACAGAAACCATGACCGGCGCTTTGATTCTCGGTGCCAGATTCAGGATATCAAAATGGGCCAGATGATAGAGAATAGGATCCAGAAGTTCCGGATAACGCTTGATGTATTGGGCGATTTCGGTCAACGAGCTTGCCGAATGCAGCACGCCGTAATCCATTCTGCACAGATTCGGAATGTCAGCCACGATTGCCGCCACCTTAGGGTGCAATGCCCCCGCAAGCAGGGCGAGGCCTCCTCCCTGGCTTCCCCCGACGACGGCGATTTTGGCAGGATCTACCCCAGGCTGTGCCAGGGCTGCATCAACGGCTCTTACGGTATCGATGGCCATCGCCATATAGTAGGATCGATGAATGTCGGTAATGCCCTGGGACACCCAGCCTTTCACGACACCTCCATCCATGGGCAGCAGGTTTCCCGTCTCTCCGCTCTGGCCGCGGACATCAGCAGCCAGCACGGAATAGCCGAGCATCAGCCAATGGGCGTATCGCTCCGGAAGCCCTCGGTCTCCGGAATATCCAGGAAAGGTAATGACGCAAGGCCTCTTGGGCGTCTCATTGGAATCCGCAGGCGTTATGTACCAGGCATGGATCGGTGTCTGGTCAAAGCCGCGGTATGTTACCTTCGACACCTTCATGTAGGGATACGGCGTTTCTTCCGGCTCACTTTCGATTTGAAGCGGCGAGCCTGCGTATACATGGAGATAATGATCCCAGAATCGATTCAGCTCGTTCTCGTTCATCGTCGGTTCCGGACGGCAGTTGTTCAGTTCCCTCTTGCGAATCTGTATCGTATTCATTGGTTTGGTTGTTCGTCTCCTTTACCGTCGCTTGGTTTACGATTCTTCGTTTACTGTACGATCATCCCGATTGATTGGCGCCCAAGCGAAATCAGAATTAATACGCAGCCACGGGAGTCTCTATAACAACAATATTTCTGCACCTTGGTTTGCTTTCCCTCTCTGCCTGATATAAAATTCGATGTCTTTAACTCAACTTTAAATCTCCTAATAAAAAGGATTCATAGATTTATAGGCGAAAACATAACTATAATAGAGATGAACTTTAAGAGATTGGAGACGATAGAAATGCTTCAAGGATTAACAGCTGCAGGACTCGGGAAACTTGAAAGCGATTTACAGTTGATCGAACTCGCTTCCCGCTACGGTTTTGATTGCGTGGATTTAGATGCGAAGAGCTTGGTGGACCGTTTGGGAACAGAAGAAGCGGCAGCGCTGCTGCAGTCGAGCAATATTCAAATCGGCGCCATCGGATTGCCTGTGGAGTGGAGAGGAACGGATGAGCAGTTCCTGGAAGGGCTGGAGAAGCTTCCGTCCGCAGCAGCCGCTGCTGCTGCGTTGGGCTGCACTCGCTGCTGTACATACATTCTTCCTTCCACGGATGCGCCGGCTGCGCATTTCATGGCCGTCGCAACCAAGCGCCTTCGCAGCTGTGCGAATATTCTGGGCGCTTACGGCATTCGGCTGGGGCTGGAATTCGTCGGGCCGCATCATCTGCGCACGCAGTGGAAGCATCCGTTCATCTGGACCGTTCAAGAAACGCTGGATTGGATCGATGCCATCGGCGAACCGAATGTCGGGCTTCTGTATGATGCTTACCACTGGTACACCAATGAAATGAGCGTATCGGATATACGCCGGCTGCGCGCGGACCAGATTGTTCATGTTCATATTAATGACGCCAAGGACGTTCCATTGCATGAAGTCCTCGATAATGATCGGCTGTATCCCGGTGAGGGTGTCATCGATTTGGCAGGCTTCCTTGGCGCGCTGAACGATATCGGGTATACGGGTCCCGTCAGCCAAGAGATATTGACAGCTGCCCAGCCGACAGCTTCGCCTGAAGATCTTGTTATCCGATCACGCGCAGCGTTTGATCAGGTGTTCCAGGCCGCAGGGTTGAAATAGTCAAAGGGCCGGATGCCGGACCGTGACTATATAAGTGAACAATGAATGGATGTAGGGCAAGTACGTAAAATGTTCCTACAATCGCTGTTGATTTCAGATTGGCCGCGGTTATCCCGCATGATTTCCGGGATCACAGGGGACACTGAGGGTATATCAAGTACCCTGCAGGAGGGCTTCACGATGAACCGGTTTAAGAAGGAAGAACGGGATGAATACACAGATCTGTCAACCGTAGAGTCCCAGCGCAATGATCTGACTGCGGAAGAGTTTCCCGAAGGTCCTTTCGGCTCAAGCCTAATGACGGAATCGCTAGGCAAGAGCAGCCCATGGAGAGCCGATCAGCGGCCACCGAATCGCTTCGACTATGAAAATCGGGAGCTTCATCAGGAGCTGAAGCGCGACTATCCGTCCGAGGATCAAATCATTCAGACCGAATTCGATCAGGAAGAGTCCTGATCAGCCTCTAAGCCAAATAGCCGGACACCTTGACGCAACGCCTAAGGGTCCGGCTATTTCACATTCTATTTCATCTTCCCGACAACTTTGACTCTTAACCTTGTTGCATTCTCCGGATGATAAGCGAGCGGGGTTTCCTCCACTTCGACCAATTCGATCGTATCCGCATCCGCTCCGGCCAATACGGCCTGCTTGACCGCTTTTGCCTCCGCATCCGCAAGCGAAGCCTCGCGCGGTTCCCGCGCATAGATATAAATCTGTTCGTATTGCCCGCTGATTTGAGCAATAGATGCCCCGATGGCATTGGCCACACTTCCGTTCTCCACTCTCATCATGCCGCCCACTCCCCGAATCGAATCCGGGATAATAATGCTGCCCCCGCCGACTAGAACGAGCTGAACGTCCCCCGAGGAGATTTTCATTTTATCGATCGCTTGCTCAACGATTGCGGAAATTTCGGCCTGCACCGCTTTTGCAAAGGCTTCGTCAAGGTGGGACACCAGGCTCCTGTCGCCTACATCGGCCAGTCCCAGCCGGACAGCGATATCGGTGGTCGTGAGCGTGCTGCCGCCAAAGACAAGCGCTTCTTCCCCGATCCTGTAGCCGACACTGTCGGGTCCGACCGTAATCCTGCCGCCTTCGTCCACGCGGACAATACTGCCGCCGCCCAGCCCAACGGAGATAATGTCCGGCATTCTGAAATTGGTACGGATATCGCCGACTTCTACGGCAACCGACGACTCTCTCGGGAATCCATCCTGCAGAACGCCGATATCCGAAGTCGTACCGCCGACGTCCAGCACCATCGTGTCTTTGATCTTCACCAAATAAGAAGCACCGCGAATGCTGTTCGTCGGGCCGCAGGCAATCGTGAGGATCGGAAACTGCTTGGCGTAATCAATGGACATTAATGTGCCGTCATTTTGACATAAATACACAGCCGCATCCGTAATTCCTTCCTCCTCCAGGGCGTTTACGAACCCTTGGGTGGTTGTCTCGATCACCTTGCACAACGCCGCATTCAGGATGGTTGCATTCTCGCGCTCAATGAGTCCGACGGAGCCGATCAGGGACGAGCAGGAAACCGGATATTCCTCTCCGTATACCTCGTGAATAAGATCGCGGACGCGCAGCTCCTGGTCATTCTTTATGGAAGAAAATACGCCGATGACCGCGATGGACTCGACTTTTCCCTGCCATGCCGCCAATAGCTCGCGAATTTCATTCTCATCGACCTCGCCCAGCACTTGACCATCGTATTCATACCCCCCATGGACCAAAGCGTAGTTGCCGGACAGCTTCTCAACCATATCGTTCGGCCAGGCCGTATACGGAGGGACGGAAGCCGTTGCCGGATAGCCTAGGCGGATGACGCCTACCGTCGCCAGCTTTTTACGTTCCACAATCGCGTTGGTGCATTGCGTTGTGCCAAGCATGGCATGCGTAATTTGGGTTTTGTCGATCCCCGATTCCTGGAGTAATTTCCTGAGCGATGCTTCAATCCCTGTCTTGATGTCCAGACTCGTCGGAGATTTTACGGAGTGAATCAACTGATGAAGCTCGTCCAGAATAATGGCGTCCGTATTCGTTCCGCCCACATCGATTCCGATTCTATACATGATCAGCCACCGCCTTTTTCACCAGTTCTTCAATCGGAACATAATCGTAATCATATCCAAAATACCTTGGGCCGGCCGTTTGGATTCCTTTATCCGTTCTCCATTTTGCATGAGCCGGAAGTCCGATTACCCGCACGCGCTTGCCATATTTCAGACTCTCGGTCGTAACGGGCGTTAACGTTTCATAATCCACCAGACAGAGTAAATCCGGGGTCATCCCGACAACCTGTCCGTTCCTCTCGGCCACGAGATTCTCGTTTTGAAAATGCACCTTCATATTCCCGTCTGTATGGGCTTCGATGCCTTCCAGATTCATTTTGCCGAGATTAAATCCTCCCTTGGTTTCCCGGATCACATCGACGATTTTTCCTTGGAACAGCTCGTAGCCGGACACCAACGTTAAAAGCTCCTGCAGCTTTTCTTTCGCATCTCTATGGTTCGAGGAAATAATCTCCCCGATTTGCTCAGACAACGTAACGACATGATGGACCCCGCTTCTCTTCATTTGAGCCCCGGTCGTCGGGTACAGGCTCACCAGAGCGCTCGCGCCCATTTCGACCGTAGCTGCCCGGGCCAAGCGTTCCGTCCATTTGTTATCGATCGTTTCAAAAATGCCGATATTTCCTTTCTCGTCCGTAATCGCCATCGGCGTTGCCGAGATCCCGTCCAGGTGAAACGTCACCATCTGCAGCTCGGGAAAGGCTCTGCCCATTCCGTCGCAATCGATCAGCGGCAGACCGAGCTGCGCCGCGACGACGATCGGGATCATCGAATTGACGCCGCCCGCTTCCATTGGGTACGTGCCTGCGATGTTGTCCTCTCCCAAATACCGGGCCAGCTTCTGAAACACTTTCACAAACTCGCTTCCGTTCGGAAATTTCTCGGATGATACGGAAGGGGCTCCCATCATGGCTGCCGGAATAAAAAAGTCTTCATCGCCGATTTCATCGACCGAATACAATTTGACGGGCCCGTTCTTCTCAACGGCCGAAATCGCCATCAATTTTCCGATATACGGGTCTCCGCCCCCGCCTGTTCCCAGGAAAGCAGCGCCAATCGCAATATGTTCAATCGAGGCTTTATCTAAATATCTCATCATGGTTCCTCCAATATGACAGACTTTGTAACGGTAAAGCGATATCCTACCACATAAATGACAAATGAAATGACAATGCCGATCAACGGCTGATTAGATACCTGCGGTAAACTGGGGAAGAACGACAATACGACGGGTAGGCAGGCGATGACCGAACCGGTCAGCCAGGAGTATACGCCCAGTCGATTAACGCCCTCCGTCTCCTTCCAGCGGCTTTTATCCCCTTTGTTCATCACCCAATAAGCGGCAATCATGACGCCCGCAACGGGAGGCACCATGGCTGACAACACGGACATGACCGGCGTAAAGTAATCCAGGATGCCCGCGACGGCGAGCACCGTTCCGATCAGTCCGGCGGCGCCTACCGCCCATTTTTCTTTTTCCTTGGATACATTAAACACGTTGATCAACGCGAACCCGCCCGAGATCGCATTCACCATGTTGGTCTTCCAGGCAGCCAGGATCAGCACGATGCCGCCGATCAACGGAGTGGCGATATTCAAAAAGACGGCCGTAACATCATTCGTTTGGTAAGCCACCGTCAAGACGGCCCCGACGCTAATCATCAATACGCCTGCCGGGATAATCCCGAAGAGGGCGGCTTTCCACACATCGGAGCGCTTCCCGGAAAATTGCGAATAATCCCCTGCGATAACCGCGCCGAGCGCAAAGGAGCCCATCGTTACCGCCAGCCCGTCCATGAAGCTCATGTTCTGCTCAGGTCTGTAATTCGAAATCAGCTGCAGCGTTTCTCCTCGCAGCACCTTGACCAAACCATACACGCAGAGCACGACCAGCAATGGCACCGCAATATAACTGAGCACGCGCAGCACTTTGATTCCGTACATGGCAGATACGACCATCACCAAACCGCTGATGAGCGAGGCTGCGGGGACCGGAACCGCAATATCAAACTCGGCCAGCAAATTTGCCAGCGCCGCGCCGCACACATTGGCCTGGATCCCGAACCAGCCGAGGCAGGCAATCGTCAAAAGGATCGAAAGGATCGTCCGGGATCCCCTGGTGCCAAACACCTGACTCGCTACCTGGACGGTCGACTTGCCCAGCTCCGTGCTTTGAATCCCCTGTAAAATCATGATGGCTACGATAATCGCATACCCGACCAAAGTAACGACTAAGGTTCGGGATAAGCTCATTCCGGTGATGAGCGCGTTTCCTACCAGAAGACCCGGTATGCTGATCATCGCGCCGGCCCAGACGATCCCCAGCGTGAACCAAGACTGCGTTTTTCCTGAATTGCTCATCCTATCGCTCCTCCCATCTTGATCGAGTGACCAAAAACTATTTTTCTTATTGTAAAAGAAGAGCGTCCAAGCGTCTTTTTCGGAACTAAAAATAAAAATCCGAATTTTTGTCATTTTCGACAAACGTTCGGATTTTGGAACTTAGTTATGGATTAACCGGTAGATCATGCAGGCCAAATACACATCATAAAATTCGGAATTCATCGTGATATCGTAGCCCAGCAGCTCGCTGATTTTCTTGATGCGGTACTTTACGGTGTTCTTGTGGACAAAGAGGAGCTTGGCACAGACATCGAAATTTCCCTTCGCATCCAGAAGAAAGATCGTTAATGTTCGAACCGATTCTAGGTCATCGAGAATAGGCGCGATTACCGCCATCCATTCTTCAATGACTTCTTCTCCTTGCACGCTCAAGTCGATCGCCCGCTTCATGGAGCGGATTTCTGCGGCCGTAAACATTTTCCGCTCTTGATATATAAGGTGCACCTTCTGCCCGACTTGGTTTACGAGCTGATACATCCTGCGCACATCCGTCGTATTCCTCATTCTTGGCGCATACACCATTTCGGATATGGAGGGCTGGAAGCTCGTCGTATCGATATACTCTTCAGCCACTTCCACCTCGTTGTACTTATACGAGCAGTTACCCAGCAGCACGATGATGCAATGATCGATCGTTTGAATGACCGTCGTTTTATAATATTTGGCGAGATGCTCCGCCAGTTCCTCGCGGATGCGTTTTTCCTCCGTTAAATCCTGAATGTAGACCAGCCACATCATTTGGATCGACGCGACATCGATATGAAGCAGATGGGCGAGTCTTCGCATCTTCTCGCTCTCATCATTGATAATCGCCTTGACCAAGGCATATTCGCTGACCTCATTATGCTTGTCTCCCCATAAATTGATGGCTACCTGCACAACCTCACTGATTTTATCGATCGTCTTCCCAGGCAGCTTCGAATTTTCTTTGATTAAAAAAAGGTTCAGCGCCTCCCCGTTCTTTTGACGAAGGACCTTATGATCAACAAAGCAGGAGATGCCGGAACTGATCGCTCCGGCACTGCCGTTCTTCTCCATTTGAAGCGCGTGCTCGTGAATGATTTTTACAACATCCAACGTAGAGTTGCGCGGCCACATGACCTGATTCACGATCTCAAGCTTCGTGTTGGTCAGTACAATGTTGGCTTTCAGCCGGTCGGACAACAATTTCAGCATGATTTCAACGCTGCGCGAATGCTCCGGAAGGTACGATACCTTCTCCAGCGACTCATTGACAAAATTATCATTGATCGTCTGATTGTCCAGCACGATCGCTTCCATCACTTCATAAATCACTTCATTGTAACGCAAGGAGGAGTCGTTCTCCGGCATGCAGATGATAATGAAATTTTGGGACTCGGCTAATTGAAGCAGTTCCTCCGGCACCTTCGGAATGACAATTCCGACATAATATAAAATCAGTCCTACCTCACCGAGATTAATCAAGTATTGAATCGCTTCGCATTGCTTGTCCACACTGTCCTTGATGGAGTATAGCGAACTGATCACAATTTCCTCCGCATACCACTCCTCTTGAACGGAACGGACGATTTTGGAAGAAAAATCAGCGTTGGAAACCTCCAATACGGATAATGAGGAAACCGTACGATGAAGGCTGTTCCGTCCGGTCAACACCTTGGCGCCCCGGAATGAAGGCAATTGCAATATATCTTTAACGGTTACCCCATATGATTCACCACTTCTTCTTGTTTTTGTTCCTATGATCAAAGTTATGATCCCGCATTCACGGAGGCTTATTCTTGGCCGTGTGTCTTACATTTTAAAGTGAATTCTGCCGGATTGCTACCCAGGGGAAAAAGCGCCGCATGAAACTTAAAGTCAAAAAAGACCGGGCATGGCCCGATCCTAAAATCACGAATCTCGTTATTTTTTCTTATAAAACTCATGATACAGCTTCATCAGCGCCCGCTTCTCAATCCGGGACACATAGCTCCGGGAAATCCCGAGCTCCTTGGCGATTTCCCGCTGGGTACGCTCCTCTCCCCCCGCTTCGAGCCCAAACCGTCCGATCACGACTTCCTTCTCCCGGTCATCCAAAATATCAAGATTGCGGTAAATCTTGCTCTTCTCAATCTTCAGCTGCACCGCATCAACGATATCATCCGCTTCGCTTCCGAGAATATCTATCAATGTGATTTCATTTCCCTCTTTGTCCGTTCCTATCGGGTCATGCAATGATACGTCTTTTCGCGTCTTCTTCAAGGAACGAAGATGCATCAGAATCTCATTTTCTATACAACGGGCAGCAAATGTCGCCAGCTTCGTGCCTTTATTCGGCCGGAAGCTTTCAATCGCCTTGATGAGTCCAATCGTCCCGATCGAAATCAAGTCTTCCAAATCCTCGCCGGTATTGTCGAATTTTTTGACGATATGCGCGACCAGCCGGAGGTTATGCTCAATCAGTTTGTTGCGCGATTGAGGGTCGCCTTCGGCCATTCGCTGCAGATGCTTTGCTTCCTCATCCTCCGTTAGGGGCTGGGGAAACGCATTGTTTTTCACGTACGAAACGAGCAGGGTCAACTCTTTAATGAACAAAGCAATTGCGGTAAACAATCCAGGCACTGTAGGACACCTCCTGCGAAAAATACAATGCAACCGGCCCTATACGCGCTCGGTTCTCGGTCTTCTCATTGTATGTAGGCTGTGGCCCAGAAGTGCCTGTACGTTTGGAAATGCGTCCAATAAAATCGATCAGGAAGCGGGTGCTCGGCATGTCTGTTGGCGTTCTGCAAGGACCGCGATTTGCATCCAGCTGACGTTCGGCTTCGCCTAGGCGAGCTCCAGTCTTGCCGTCATGTGAAGCCGGGGAGGTCCATAATAAAAGAGATGCTCCTTAGAGAGCTTCACAACAGAAAGCTTCATAGTAGGGAGCTTCGCAATACAGCGCTTCATAACAGATTAGGAACCTCACCAATGAGCTACAGAATCCCTGCTCATTCTATCGCTCCCGGCTTGCTCAGCTGATCGAACAGCCAATCGTATGAGTACCTGCCGCTGATTTGGTGCTTTCCCGGGAACAGATCGGCCATCAGCCGATCCTCCGCCCCGTCGCGCCGGTAGATGTCCCGGAGCTGATCAGCGGCGGCACGAAAGCCCTGCTCGGGAAAGATCCGATCATCACTGCCCGATTCCACGAACAAGGGTCTCGGCGAGATCAGCCCCAGCCACTCGGGGAGTTCGGCATGGGCCAGCATGCCGGGGATGTAATTGCATACGCAGTGCTGCATCGCCAAGATGCTGTCCTTAAACGTATTCGGATACCCCGCAATGACGGCAGCCCGGATTCGCGTGTCCAGCACCGCGGTCATAAACGAGATCATTCCCCCGCCGGAGAAACCCATGATGCCGATTCGGTCGCTGCATACCTCTGCCCGGCCGGCGGCATAATCTATCGTCTTTATCGTTTCCGTCACGCGCAGGCCTGCGAGCGTCTTGCCATGCATCATTAGCTGGGTGGATAAGCGAAGGCAGGAATGGTTCACGTCCGGGTTAGCCGCCACATCCGCCTGAAGCCGCCGCTCTCCGAAGCCGGCAACGTCCGGCGCGATGACAATCATCCCCCGCTTAGCCAATTGGATGGCAAAATGCCCGTGAGCTCCCGGCGGCTCCATGTCCGGGGAGCCGTCCGGCGTTAATCCGACAATTTCCCGGCTTCCATATCCGTGGCCGTGAAGGGCAACGACAGCGGGCAGCGGCTCCCGGCTATAGCTGTCCGGAACGAGCACGTACGCGGCGAACGACAGTCCCGGTATCGCCGACAGCTCAACCCGTTCCCGAATGTAACCGTCACAGGCCGTACGTTCGAGCAGTACGGGCTTCCGGTCCTCGCTTGCTTCGAAATCGCCGAGCAGCTGCCAAAGCTTCTGCTTCAAGTACAGCTTCCGCTCTTCTGCCGTACGGAACGCCTTCGCCGTCTCTATACGCTTCATGCTGCTGTCGTACAGTTTCTCCAAATATTCGTCCGCATGCCACATTTGCTGTTACACCGCCCTTTTTGTATTTTTTAGCTTGCATCACATTTTCGTTGCTCCGGCTGCCGGCTGCACTATGATTTCTCAATACAGATGCTAGAAATACAGCCGGCATAAGCATGGTCCCTCCCATACCGGCTTGCCTGACCAGACGCAATCTCAAGGGAAACGGTGAATTGCTGCTGACGGCAATCTGCTGTCTCGCCGATCGGCTGTCTCCAGCTGCTGCGGATTCGCGCTCAGGGTTATTCCTGCTCAAATTCGACGAGCACCGCCTCGGGACCGGTCGGCCGCAGGCTTCCTCCTTTAGGCTCCATACTGACGACAATCCGCTTGGCTTTTTTAGCGCCAAAGCCGTAATAATAGCTTCGGCCCTGCGTCCCTTGAACGAGCATAAAGCCTGCGCTCGACAGCTCATCCTCATCCTGCAGCCATACCTGGTAATCCTTCTCCTTCAAGGAATACAATCCGTTAACGACAATCAGCATTTCCCCGGAACCGCGCTTTAACCATACCGATCCGCTGCCGTAGAAAGGCTCTACCGGCTGAATGGCATACCGTTCGGTATCGGCGCTCTGCATATGCGCAATCCGCTGATTCACCGCATGATCGAAGGTTTCTTCCTTGCCCGCAGCCCCCTTCCAGGCAAACAGCCCGGCGAACAGGACAAGGAGGGCCGCACCCGCGGTTGCCTGCAGCGCGTAACGGCGATGGGCAGCTGCCCGTTTGCGCAAGGATCGCGCATAAGCAGCGCGCATCAACCGCTTTCGCAGCCGCTGGGACGGCTCGGGCTTGGGCTCGGTCTGATCGGATGCCTTCCCGGTGCTGAATGCAGGCTCCGCATCGAAACCGCCGGGGATTTCCCCCTCACTGGCTTCCTGAACCAAGCCGCCGCTGAAGCCCCCGGCTTCGCCCAAGATCACCTGCCACTCGGCGGTCGTCCGGGCGCAGGCTTCGCAATGCCGCAAATGGCGTTCCACTGCACAACGGTCCGCTTCAGACAGCCGATTCATCGCGTAATCGGCCAGCTTCTCCTCCGGGTACAACGGACAGCTTACGACAGCATCATCTTCGTGAGGACTATGCTTTGTATGCATCATGCTTCGCCTCTCCCCCTTCCTTCGGATCGGCGGCGTCGAGGCGCCGCCTCACGTTGTGAATTCCGTAGCGGATCAGCGATTTGATCGTCCCGACAGGGCGCTTCATCATGTCCGCCATTTCTCTGTGGGACAGCTGTTCGACGTAGCTGCCATATACGGCCATGCGCTGCAGCGGCGGAATGGCCCGCAGCGCCTCCTTCACCTGATCCAGCTCCACGCGGCGCAGGGCGGCCACCTCGACGGATTCCCGTTCGCTGAACAGAATCGGCTCCGGCAGCTCCTCCTCATTCCAATCACACACCGTCATGCGCTGCTTGCGGCGGAGCCGGTCCATCGCCCGGCTGCGCGTACGTACGGCAAGCCATGCCTCCACGCTCCCCCGGTCGGGATCGTACTGATCCGCCTTATGCAGCACTTCCATAAAGATATCCTGGCATAAATCCTCCGCATCAGCCGGATCCTTGGTCATCGTCAGCGCCAGCCGATATACCATCTGGGCGTAGTTGTCATAGAACCGCCCGAATGCCGCAGCCGATCCGTCTGCTATCTCTGCAAGCCATTCCGCAGGATGCTCGCCCACCATCTTCTCCCCCTAACCTGACTTTATCGTCTTCGCCCGAACCAGGCGATTGTCCAACATGAAGGAACCCGAAGCTGACCATAAACGCGCTATGACAGCTATTTTCGATTCATTATTGTAGCAAAGCGGATTTCGGTTTTGAACGGAGCATTCGCTTTTTAAGCTTCCTTTAATGAATTTTTTATGTGTTTTTAAGCTTCCGCGTAAATCCAATCCCCGCCTTTACTTCGTACTAAGGATGAATGAAATCACTAGGAGGGGTTTTGTCATGAAAATCGCTGGAAAGTCAATAAAATCGCTGAGCTTGCTGCTCCTCATGATGCTTGGCGCAAGCTTGCTGACGGGAGGCAGGCCGGTGTTTGCAGCCGGGGAAGTTACACTGTATACGCCATATACCTCCATATCCGCTCCGCCGGGAGAGACGATAAATTATCCGGTTGAGGTCAAGAACAATACCGGCGGCGTTGTTACGGCGCCGCTTCAATTAAACAACCTTCCCGACGGCTGGACAGCCAAGCTGAGCGGGGGTGGATGGCAGCTGAAGGAGGTATCGGTCAAGCCGGGAGAAGCTGAATCCGTAACGCTTGAGGTGACCGTTCCGCTCAAGGTGAACAAGGGCTCCTACAGCTTCCAGTTATCGGCCGGCTCCATGGGCAGCCTTCCGCTCACCGTAGATATTACAGAGCAGGGAACGTATCAGACGGAGCTGACCACCGACCAGGCAAATTTGGAAGGACATGCCGATTCCACCTTCACCTACACAGTGAATCTGCAGAACCGTACGGCCAGTAAGCAAAATTACGCGCTGCAAGCCGATGCCCAGGCAGGCTGGGACGTAAAATTCACCTCAGGGGGAAACCAGGTGTCTTCCGTAGAGATCGAACCGGGTGCGAACCAATCGATCACGGTTGATGTCAAACCGCCGGCTGAGGTTACAGAAGGAACCTTCAAGATTCCGATCCGGGCCTCCAACCAATCCACCTCGTCCGAGTTGACGCTGGAAGCCGTCATCACCGGTTCCTATGGGCTTGAGCTGACCACGCCGACCGGCCTCCTGAGCACGAGCGTGATCGCCGGTGGCAGCAAGACGGTCGAGCTGCAGGTAAAGAATACGGGAACCGCCGATCTGTCGGACATCAATTTGAGCTCCGAAGCACCGGTGGATTGGGAGGTGACCTTCAATCCGAAGACGATCGAGAACCTGCCGGCCGGCCAATCCACGACCGTGGAGGCGAAGCTGACCGCAAGCGATAAAGCGATCGCCGGTGATTATGTAACGAACATGAAGGCTTCCGCGGCCGAGGCCAGCTCGGATGCCCAATTCCGCGTTTCGGTGAAAGGCTCGATGCTGTGGGGCTGGATCGGCGTCCTGATCATCTTGGCCATTATTGGCGGCATCTACTATCTGATTCGCAAATACGGGAGGAGATAACCGTGACGGAAACGGTCATAGACATTCACGAGCTGACGAAGAGCTACGGCAAGGCGAAAGCCGTCGACCGCCTCTCCCTGCGAATATCGCGCGGCGAAATCTTCGGCCTGCTCGGTCCGAACGGGGCAGGCAAGTCGACCACGATCTTGATGCTGCTGGGGCTGAGCGAGCCCGATTCCGGAACGATTAACGTACTCGGCATGAATCCGACCCGAGAGCCGATTCCGGTTAAGCAGCGGGTCGGCTACCTCCCTGATGACGTCGGTTTCTATGAGGACCGCACGGGACTGGAGAACTTGATGCTTACCGCCAGGCTGAACGGCATCCCGGAGGATGCCGCACGCGAGAGGGCAAAGCTGCTGCTTGAGCAGGTCGGGCTGGATAACGCCGCCCATAAGAAGACCGGCGCTTATTCCCGGGGCATGCGCCAGCGTCTGGGGCTTGCGGATGTGCTCGTCAAGTCCCCGGAAATCATCATTCTTGACGAGCCGACCTTGGGCATCGACCCGACCGGGATGGAGGAGCTGCTCAGCCTGATTCGCAAGCTAAGCCGTGAGCAGAATCTGACGGTGCTCCTGTCCTCGCATCAGCTCCATCAGGTTCAGCAGATTTGCGACCGAGTCGGCCTGTTCGTCCGGGGGCGGTTGCTCGCCGAAGGCGATGTCCCCAGCCTGTCGAGGACGCTGTTCGCCGACGATCCGCTGCTGATTACAGCGGACATCGAAGGCCTATCGCCTGACCTGGAGGAGAGCATCCGCGGGATTGAAGGCGTGCATCGCCTGGAAATCGAGACTGTAGGGCAAGGGGCTGCGGTTCACCAAGGTGCCCCGTCCGCCGATGGCCGCTGCAGGCTGCAGATCCGGTGCGATACCGACTGCAGTCCCGACATTGCGGGAGCCATAGTCGGTTCCGGTGCGCGCCTGTTCGCTTTGCACCGCCAGGAGTACGGCCTTGATGAAATCTACCATCGTTATTTTGCAGGAGGTGAGCCTCATGGCAAAGGAGACGACGCCAAACGCAGCGGCTAAACTGAACGGCTACGCCAGCAAAGCGAAGGCATGGCTTCATAGCCGCCGAGACATGCTGAGAAAGCCGGTGCGCGCCTCCGGCGAAGGCGCGGCGGACGGCGGCCGCAGATCCCGCTCTATGCCCGGTGCCTTCGGCGTCCTTGTACGCAAGGAGGTATCCGACCATATCCGAAGCTGGCGCTTTATTCTGCTTCTGGGCATTATTGCCCTTACCTGCGTAGCCTCTCTGTATACGGCGCTGAACAGCATCCGGGATGCCCTCGGTTCGGAGGACGGCGTGCAGGAATTCGTCCTGCTGAAGCTGTTTACCATCTCCGACGGAACCCTGCCGACGTTCATCGGCTTTGTCGGGTTTCTCGGGCCGCTGCTCGGAATCGGCATGGGCTTTGATGCGGTAAACAGCGAGCGGAACAAAGGCACGCTCAGCCGGATCATGGCTCAGCCGATTCACCGTGACGACCTGCTGAACGCTAAATTCGTCGCATCCCTGATCGTCATCAGCATCATGTTCCTGACCCTCGGGTTCCTGACCATGGCGCTGGGAACCCTGATCATCGGCATTCCGCCGACCTTCGAGGAATTTCTGCGAATCATCAGCTTTTTGCTTGTGACGATCTTTTACGTCGGTTTCTGGCTGAATTTGTCCATAATGTTCTCGGTCCGCTTCCGCCAGCCGGCGACATCGGCGCTGTCCTGTATTGCGGTATGGCTGTTCTTCAGCTTTTTCTACGATATGATCCTGCAGCTGATCGCTAAGGGAATCGCGCCGAGCGCCCCTACAACCACAGTTCAGGACGTGCTCAACTACCAAAATCTGATGATGTGGCTGAACCGCATATCGCCTTACACCTTATTCAATGAAGCAACCACCACGCTGCTCGTCCCGTCGGTCCGAAATCTGGGACCGCTGACGAACGAGCAGGTGGTCGGAGCCATCGCGAGCCCCTTGCCATTCGGGCAAAGCTTGCTGCTCGTATGGCCGCAGATTACGGGACTCACGGCGCTTACCTTGATCTGCTTCGCCCTGTCCTACGTCCTCTTCCTCCGTCAAGAGATTCGAGGACGCTCGTAATCGGAAGGCCGGCTAGTCCAAGCCGACCGAGCATGGAGGCCGCAGCCGCAGGCAGCCGGCAAATGGCCGCTGTCTCCTTATGATCGAATAGGAGGGGACGGCAACCCCATCCTCACTACCTATCATGGGATGGGGGATCCGCATACGTCGGTTGCATAAGGTTAACTAATCTCCAGCTAACGGGAAAGCAAACTTTACAGCCCTTCTTCGCTTCCAAGTAGGAAGCGAAGAAGGGCATTCTTCATGCTTCGGGACATTTCCGATAGCCCCATAATTATCCAATTGACGCTTTGTCACGATGCAGCTACTTCCCGCTGCCGAGCAGCAGATTCGTCTGAATCTCCAATTGCTTCTCCAGCGAGATGAGGTCGCCCGCCGAGAACTGATTGATATCCAATAGATAAATGCGATTATTTTTGTATGCGGGAAGCGACTTCCAGAGGGCGCTCTCCAAAATCTCCTTGGCGCGGTCTCCGCCTCCGTCCGCATCGTAAACCGTCACGAACATGTAGTCTGCGGCCATCTCCGGCAGGGATTCCAGGGAAATATCCCGGCCGGCTCCTCCGTTGACGATATGCTCTTTCACGGCTTCCGGCGGCTGATAGCCGAGTCCCGAATACAGGTTGCGGGTACCGCGCCCAAAGCTCTCGCCTACGACCCAGAAATTTTTGGCCCAAATCTCATAGACGCCAACCGTTTCTCCTTCCTTCACCACTCCGTCCAGCTTCGCCTTGGCCTCTGCAAGCTTCTCCTCGTAACGCCGAATGGCTGCCTCCGCTTCCTCCGATTTTCCGAGGATTTCTCCGAATTCACGCAGCTCGGCATACACATCTTTCGCTCCCCAGGGAATGACGATCGTTGGTGCGATTTTAGCGAACTCCTCATAGTTTTTATCGGAAGGTCTAATGATGAGATCGGGATCAAGGGCTACGATTTTCTCAAGCGCTGCTTTATCGTCACCGATATCCTCGATTCCGTCGGTCAGATCCTGCAAAAAATACTGATTCAGGCTGGCCGTGCCGGCGCCTACGGGCTTAACGCCCAAGGTTAGCAGATGGCCGAGATACTGCGTCGCGACAATTCGCTTCGGATCCTTCGGAATCTCAATCTCGCCCATGACCGTTTCATATTTACGTGCTGCCCCTGTTTGCGGGTCGCCATTCGTTTCGGCAATTTCGCTTTGCTGCTGCGTGTTTCCGCACGCTCCCAACACAATGACCATACTCCCGAGCAGAGACAACATCATTCCTTTAAGCAACCGCATCTTCGTACCCTCCATCATATTGATAATGATTATCATTATTATCATGATAAGGGAAGGGGTTGCACGAGTCTATTGCGTTCCGTAAGCGGTTCTATGGACATTTGTTAGAATTTCCGTGAGTATCGTCAATTGCTGCTCCCAAGCAAGGGGATCATTATATTTAAATAGCTCCAGATCGAGAAAAAACACCTTCCCGTTTCGAACGGCAGGCAATCGCCTCCATTCTTTGCTGTTCATGACACGTTCCGCATAGCCTGCACCGCCTCCACCCTCCCAAATGGTTATGAACATATAATCCGAGGCATAAGCCGCCAGCATGTCCGGCGTTAGCTCCAAGCCGACTCCCTCACCTAGAACGTGTTCAGCGAGCGGCTCCGGCGGCCGAAACGAGAATGTCCGGTATAAATTGCGCAGGCCTCTGCCGTACGCCATATTAACCGCCCATAACCGATCCTCCCAAAACTCAAACACGGCTGCCGTAGCATGTAAGCCGATCATTTTAGCCACTTGAGCAGCAGCTAGTTCTTCCTTCGCTCTAAATCCATCAATCCAGCTCTTCGCTTCGCGTTCACGATTGAGTGCTCTGCCTAATCGAAGCAGTTCGTCCAATGGATCTTCCCGCCCCCAAGGGAGTGAAATGGTTGGAGCAAGCTTGGCTAAAGGCTCGTTGTTCGGTCCGGACGTGACGATCAGATCGGGCTGCAGCGATGATATCCTCTGGAGCGATCGAGCGTCTCCTACGTCCGCTACATTCTCCAGCTTTCCGGCGTAGGGGCGGGCTCGCAGCAGATTGGTCGAAGTTCCTGCGGGCATAAGTCCAAGCGCAAGCAAATGGCCCACATATTGCAGGGCCACAATACGTTTCGGACGCTGGATATAATCGCGAGGAGAGCAACCGAAATGCTGCTTGAATTTACGGCTTAAATATAATCCGTCCTGGTAGCCGGTTTCCCGTGCGATTCGATCGAGATTGCGGTCGTCGCCGCAAAGTAATTCCTCCCTGGCTTTCTCCAGGCGGAGCCGCGTCAGGTACTCCGTGAAACCGGCTCCCGTTGCTCTTTTGAACGATACAGAGAAGTGCTCCGGCGTTAGCCCTGCCCTCTTTGCCATGTCGTTGCGCGTAATCGTCCCGGCGAAATGCTTCTCCATATAATCCACCGCAAGCCTCATTCGCTCCATCCAATCCTGTTCCCGTTCCTCGGCATCGGTTAACTTCAGCAGCGTACCCAACAGTTGTTTAAATACCGCCTCTTTGCGAAGGTTAGCAGCAGGTCTCCCGCCGAGTCCGGGAACTTGCTTGAATTGGTACAGTTCTTGAACAAGAACAAGAGCCTCGTGACTAGCGGCAACGGGAAGCTTGCCGGAGTCCATCAGCGCAGAGATTCGCTTACAGTATTCGATGCGGCTTGTTGTCCGCTCCTTGGACTCCCATACATCGAATTGCAATTCGTAAAGCTCGAGCGGAATCGACGAGTTTGGCGTTCGGCGTATATCGGCAATCGTTCCCGGCGAACAATAACAGACCGCCTTCGCTTTCAATCGATGCCTGACTCCATTCGAATACAAATCGCCTGAGCCTTTGCTTACCAAGAATATGGTATGTGTTTCCATGAATCCGCCGGCAGCCTCTTCGGCAGGATCAAGCTGGATACAGCGTACTCCAAACAACGAATATTGCCTTTCTTCCATACTGGCGGCCACCCCTTCAGACTGTAACATTGGTTTTACCCTATTATAGTCGGGGTGATAATCATTCTCAATTAATATCCGGCAGATGAATTCGTTCAGCCCTTTCGCTTCCAGATAGGGAAGCGGGAAGGGCATTCTTGATGTTTGCTCTCCCCAGTCCCTGTTCAGGGCTCCGGGACTTTCACTTTTAAGATGACGCCCATGGTGTGAGCCTACATTCAAAAGCTCACCCGAACCTAGCGATCGGGTGAGCTTCGTGTTGGATAGATGTCCTGCAGCTGGCCAATAAGATAAATCCGGCAAGCAAAGACGCTTTAGCCGCCTTACCTTCCCGTAATAGCCGCTTGCGCCATGAATCCGATGCTGCGCAGCCAACCCTCGCACAGCTCCGTCCAGCGCGAAGCATCCGGCTCCTCCTCGGCTAATCCGAGGCCATGGCGACCGTGAGGGAAAACGTGCAGCTCAAACGGAATTTGATGCTTGCTTAGGGCCCCGGCATACAACAGGCTGTTCTCCACCGGGACCGCACCGTCATCCGACGTATGCCAGAGAAATGCAGGGGGTGTTCCCGGCTTCACCGCGTGCTGCATGCACAGTGTTCGTCTCATCGCTTCGGACGGACGCTCGCCCAGCAGGTTATGTACCGAGCCTTCGTGGCTAAACTCGTTAAACGAAATAACCGGGTAGCACAGGATGGACGCATTGGGACGGCTGCTCTGACGCTCAACGGGATCCAGGGCCTCCGGATCTCCGGAATCGTGGTCATTGCTCGCCCAAGCCGCCAGATGCCCTCCGGCGGAAAATCCCAATATTCCAATCCGTTCCGGGTCGATGCTCCACTCCTGGGCATGGTGTCGCACCAGCCGAATCGCCCGCTGCGCATCGAGCAGCGGATATGGATGCCGGTATGGCGCGACCCGGTATTGAACGACAAAAGCGGATAAGCCGATCGAATTCAGCCACAGGGCGACAGGCTCCCCTTCATGATCGGCCCGTCCCTGATAGCCTCCGCCCGGCAGGACAATCACGGCTCCTCCAGGATTATTCCTTTCCAGCAAGTATGGCTTCATATAAGGTTCAAACCGTTCCTCCGCCGACTCGTAACCCGGTGTTTCCACTTCCCACAGCTTCATGATGGATGTCCCCTTTCAGCCTTCCATGTTTAGTATACAAATCGTTTAACTGCATGCATGCAATGCTTGGACCGACTTCAAATCCGAGGAGCTGTTGATTTCCCGAGAAGATCGGTTCGCAGCGGGGTGAATGTGTCTAGCAGCGCCGACGGCTCCAGCGCGATAACACCATGCTCCACGCCGCCCGGAATCACAATGGCCTCTCCCTGACGGATGATGAAAGACTCCCCGCCGATGCGGAATTCCATCCGCCCCTGGAGACAATAGCTCATCTGCTCATGCGGATGGCTGTGCAGGGCACCTTCGGCTCCCTTCTCAAAATGAACCTCCATCATCATCAGCTCCTTCCCGGGCTGAAACACTTTCCGTTTCACGCCGGGCTCGGCCTGCTCCCAGCTGCCGATGACCGCCATGGATCATTCCTCCTTTCGGGTCGTAATGGATACAATTTCAAAGCGCTCAGGAGATGAGCAGCCCTGTCACCCGAACAACACTAGACTGCACAACATTTATTCGCCGTCGCGTTTTCCTGTTATTGAACGCTCGCCGCTTCGGACCGCTCATTTCACTGCATGCAGCACCGTACCTATTTCGGCAGGGAAAGCCTGAATTCCTATGACGAAAACAACAATTTTTCCGGATCGGATCCCATCTCGAACGTCTCCCTCCTGCCCTGTTTCTCACACCCGTTTTCTGCCATACATCCGGTCACTGCCTCCCAGACGATGCGCCCCAATTCCCCTCTAATAACCAAAGACTTCAACATCCATCGCCTTGCCCGTCACAGATCTCGATTGCGCTGGCCGGATACGGTGATCCGCATCGCTGGAAATACCGGCGACGCAAGCCAGCCGATAAGAAGCTGCAGCAGCGCGATGGCCATCAGCATCCAGGCAATCGGGCTGTCCGTCAGGGAACCGGGAATCAGCATGTATATGGCGACTCCGGTTCCGCTACCGCTTGGAAGACGGTGATATTTCCGCTTCTCCTCGAGCGAGCGGATCAAGCTTCGAATCTCGGATTCCGGTATGCCGTCAAGCTCAAACTTCAGCTCCAGCCAATCGGTCCGCTCATCGATGTCCACTTTCAATTTCGGCGCAGCATGCTCCCGGAATATTCGCTCCTTCACGGCTGACGTGGCATATACCGTAAGCAGCTTCTCCAGCTCGGGAACGATATGGTGCAGAAAATCAAATTCCGCATCCTCGTCGTTCATATAGTATCCGCCGTCCGTTTTGGCGAAATCGGCCTCCTCCATGAGGCGCAGGATCTGCTGTTCCCGTTCTCCGTCCCGGACGAGAATGGCACCGCGTCCGGCGTTGGTGAATATTTCACGCAGCACGACTGACTCCACCTTGAAATGCTCCTTCAGCGGGAGTTCCCCGCTCAGCTTGTAATAATGCGAGGTATAGGCGTTGTTTTGCAGCGGCTTTACGAGCGAGAACACCGCCATAAATAGGATGACCGTCCACAGCTGCACGCCCATGAACAAGGGGATGACGCCCGCGATGAACCCGATCGCGGCCGCGGCCAGGTAGAAATGGTTCCATTCGGCCCTGCCCCATCTGGCGAGCACCAGACCGGACAGCATCGTCACCCCCAGAAACGCCACGTTCATATAGTTGACGAAGGATTCCTTGGGAACGGCTTGAAACAGCAGAATCGCCGGAATATAGCCAAGAATGCCCTGCGGAAGGCCGAACAGAAACCAGCCCGCCAGTGACCGGCCGAATGCCGGATATTTGCGCATGATCCTGAAGGCGTATTTGAGATAATAGGTCTTATGATGGGTCGCTCGCTTCTTCATTCTAAAGCTGTTTACCGATGCATAGACAAACATGGCGAAAGCAAGCAGGTATACGAACGCGTAACCCTGCATTCCCCCGGACCATTCCACCAGAGCGCCGGCTGCGGCCGGACCGGCAAGCATGGACAGGTTGGTAATCGTCAGATTGACCCCGAGGTAGCGATGGCGGTTGTCATGATCGGTTACATCATTGATTAGCGTAAAATGACCCAGCCAGTAAAAGGCAGTCGATATTCCTTTTAATAGGGCAAACCCGACATAATAATCGGCCATCCGTTCGCCCGCGATCAGAATGCCAAGATAGAACAAGGCTGTCAATCCGATTCCGAGCCGATATGCCAGCAGCCGATCTTTCAGCTTGGCCAGCTTGCCAATATATACGGAAGCTGCCGGGGCGGCAGCGAGCGTAATCAGATTAAACATGCCGTTTACCCATAGATCATTCGTGAGCCGCCACAAATACAGGTTGACGAGAATCGCCGCAAGGGCATTGCCGAATTGATAAATGCCATGATTGAATAGAGTAACGCCCGCTTCCCTTGAAAGGCGTCTTCGTTCGCTGCCCGGCCGAGCGCTTCCCTGCTACCGTGTCCTATTCATCCGCTGCAATTCGATGGAATCGGGGACTAAATGTCGCTGCCTGAAGCGGAGAGGCAGGAAGCCCGCCGAGCTCGCGGAGCGTGTAGCGGATCAGGATGGCCTGGGTACCCGCATTCATATCTCCTTCGGCCTCTCCCCGGCCGAGGGGGACCGGAACCGGCATGTCCGGGTAGCTCTCCCCCGGCTTGACCTGGGCGACGTTCGGTGCCGGCGGCGAGTGATGCAGCTCTCGAGAGAAGCCGCCGTCCGCACGTTTGAGCCTCGCCATATTCCACAGCGTAATTTCCGCGATTTCCACCATTTCATCCTCGGGAATATCCATGTTCATCGATGACAGAAGACTGATTGGATTGCGGATATAGCACATATCCTCCGCCCTTTCGGTTCGCAGAATATGCAGCAGCGAGCGGTATAATTCCGGGACGCGCGGCAGCGGGATCCGAAACCGGTTATAAAACGTCAACAGCTTAAACGTGCCGGATATGCGGACATAGGGCGCGCCTTCGCCCCATAAGCCTGTATCCGGATCCTGAATTTCGGCAAAATACGATAACGCCTCTTGGAGACACGTCTCCCGCTTCTCCGAAGGCATTTGCAGCAGGTACGGCGCCGAGTTGCACAGCCTGTCGCACCCGCGCCAGCTGTTCACCAGACTGATTGAGCGCAGCCACTCGCGATATGCGGTCGGGCTGCGGCAATAATCCGGTGCCGCCTCTTCGGAGCCCCCCGCTCCGGGCAGCGGATAGATCGGGGCTGCACCGAGCTTACGGAGGGAGCCGATGCTGTAGCCGAGCGCACGTCCTACCATGACCTCATCTCGTCTCATATCCGGATTCGCATCATAGAAATAGCCCGTAACGGGATCCTGCTTCGACTGAAAGAATTGAATCATGCGCCCCCTCACGTCCTCTGTCAAACCCGCTGTAAGGCCGCAGCGTTCGATAATGCCAAGCGCCTGAGCCGTCGATTCGATGTCCGGGGTGAACCCGGGCGAGTTCCGGGAGCTCCGGGCATAATAAAAGCCGCCCGACTCGGGATCATATTGTCCCTCAAGCCATTCGAAGAAGCCTTCGAAGAGCCCGTCCCCGCTCTCTAAAATGTCCTGTAACCGCTGCATGCCGCCACCTCCTCCCCTCATTGTCCGGCTGTCCATGCTTCTGCTTCATACGAAAAGTTTCGAAAGATTGCCTTGCCGGCCCCAGCGACATCCAGCCCGATCCGCAGGCTTTGGAAGCCGCCGAGCGTATTATGATGCATGCCCGACACTTCTACCGTCTTGTCGTATCGGAACCATTCCGCTCCATCAGAGCTATAGTAAAAAGACACGATATGCTCGTCATTGACGATGCGCAGAAATGCATGCCCTCCTCTGGTCGGGATGACCGCGTAGCTTTTGAACGACCGGAAATGCCGGACCCCCTCAGCGCTGATCCCGATGCCCAGATAGGCCGATTCGTTGTAATATAGCAGCAGCCGGCCCTCGGCGGCCCCTTCCACGGCAATTTCCACCTGTGCCGTATACCGCTCGTGTCCCGGCATGAAGAAGAGCGGCGAACGTTCCATTCCCTCGGCCGGCCCCTCCGCCGTCAGGCCTTCATTCCCGGCGCGAAATCTGCACGATGGCGCGCAGCCCTCGCACTGCCAGTGCACTCCGAGCTCCGCCCCGTTCAGCGAATCGCGGAACACCGCTTGCGGCGGCAAAGGGCTCACGCCCCTGCCCATGCCGGCTGCTCGAAACCAGCCGTCAGCGGTCCATTCGACGCGCTCCAGCAGGGTCTGGCGGCCCAGCGTATGGTAACCGTTCCTGTACGCGTGGTAGACCATCCACCATTCGCCGTCAGGCGTATCAATCAAAGAGGCGTGGCCCTTGGACCACCAAGGCTCTTCCTTCGACCACGTGCGGACGATCGGATTATAGGGGGAATGCTCCCATGGACCCCATGGCGTTCTCGATCTCGACGAAACGGCCATGTGACTGGTCGGCGGTCCTGCCGTTCCGCCAACCGCCACCGTCAAGTAATAATAGCCGTTATGGCGGGTCACCTTCGGCCCCTCCAGACTGTAGGCCTCCACAACCCAATCCTTCGGATACCTCCAGCCGTCATACACATGCTTGACATCGCCGGTGACCGACAGCCCGTCGTCCGACAATGCCGCGAACGCTCCGCCGGACATGTGCAAATACCTTTTGCCGTCCGGTGCCACCGTATGTCCGGGATCGATGCCGCGAATCCCGAGACTGACCGGCTCGCTCCAAGGCCCTGCCGGGTCAGAGGCGGTAACGACCCAATTGGTTCCGCCTGCAGGATAATAGATATAGAAGCTATCGTTATGCATCACGAAATCCGGCGCCCATACATCCCCTGCATACCGGGTGAGGGCTGCGCCGACGCGGCGCCAATTCCGCATATCCCGCGAGTGCCAGATGATAAGCCCCGGGGTCAGCTTATACGATGAATGGGTCATATAGTAATCGTCGCCGACCCGGATGATCGAAGGGTCGGCATAGTTGCCCGCGATGATCGGGGCATACATCCCCGCATCCGTGTCCCGGAACACGGAATCCTCGTGAACGGGATCTCGGGTTACAGAGTCCTGGAGCACGACATCCTGGCCGGATGCATCGCCCAGCTCCGAACGGGCCGGCCTGTTAAGGCCATACCCCTCACCGTGCGATTCTGCTTCTGCATGCGACATTTTTCCCCACCTCTTCTATCCCTTGATGGAACCAAGCAGCGCCCCTTTGGCAAAGTGCTTCTGCAGGAACGGATATACGCATAATATCGGGAGCGTCGCCACAACGATGACCGCCATCTTCACCGTTTGCTCCGGCGGACGAACGATGTCCTCCATGCCGGAGGTATCCGCCGCCAAGCCGCTGGCCAGGATGACGATTTGCCGCAGGATGACCTGCACCGGCCATTTGGCCGCATCGTTTAAATACAAAATCGCCTGCATGTACGTATTCCAATACGTAACGGCATAGAACAACGAGATGGTAGCAATGGCCGGCATCGACAAAGGGATGACGATCCGGAACAGGATCCCCCAATCGCCCGCCCCGTCAATCTTCGCGGATTCCTCCAGCCCCTCCGGCAAATTTTGAAAGAAGTTTCGCATGATAATCAGGTTAAAGGCATTGATGGCGGACGGCACGATCAGCGCGGCATACGAATCGATCATCCCCAGCTCCTTAACGACGAGAAACGTTGGAATCATGCCTCCGCTGAACAGCATCGTAAACAGCACCATGAACATAATGAAATTCCGGCCGTCCAGATCCTTGCGGGATAAGCCGTATGCCATCAGGCAGGTGAGCAGCATGCTGAACAGCGTGCCGAAGAATGTGACGCCCACGGATACGCCAAGCGATTTGAACACGGTATTGGTTGAAAAAATATATTTGTAGGCATCAAGCGACCATACGGTTGGAAAGAGGACGAACTGCTTCTGCGCCAGCTCCGTCACCGTCGTGAACGAACCGGCGATGACGTGGATGAAAGGCAAAATCGTAACCAGCCCGATGATCAGCAGCAGCGTATAGTTGACGAAATCGAAGATGCGGCTCGAGATCGTTTTATCTTGGACCATAGCGATCAACCTTTCTCGTATTAGTAGATTCCTTCTTCTCCGGCCTTTTTGGCCAGCCAATTCGCCAGCATGACCAAGATCAGGCCGATCAGCGATTTGAAAAATCCAACCGCTGTGCTGAAGCTGAATTGTCCCTGCTTAAGACCGGCCGTATACACATACGTATCGAATATCTCCGCCACATCCCGATTCATCGAGTTCAGGAGGAGATAGATATGTTCGAACCCAAGCTCCAGTACGTCCCCGATTTTCAGGATCAGCAGGACGACGATCACGCTGCGGATCGAAGGGAGCGTTATATGCCACATTTGCCGAAAACGGCTGGCGCCGTCGATCCGGGATGCTTCGTACAAGCCGGGATCGATCGCGGCCATGGCAGCCAGATAGATGATCGTACCCCACCCGGCCTCCCGCCATATCACCTGGACGATATACATCGGTCTGAACCAATCGCTGCTCATCAAGAAGTTAATCTTGTCGAATCCGGCCATGACCAGCAGCTCGTTGATGATCCCGCGGTCCATGGACAGCATAACGAACGAAATGGATACGATAATGACCCAGGACATGAAATGGGGAATGTAGACCAAGGTTTGGATAAACCGCTTAAACACCTCGCGCCGCACTTCATTCAGCATGAGGGCAAGAATGATCGGCACCGGAAAATAAAACAGCAGATTCATAAAAAACAGCAGCAGCGTATTGCGCAAAATCGTAAAGAACATCGGCTCGGTAAACAGCCGCTCGAAATGCTTGAGCCCGACCCACGGGCTGTCCATCACGCCGAGATAGGCCTGGTAATCCTGAAATGCGATAATCAATCCCGACATCGGAATGTACTTGAAGATCAAAAAGTATAAAAATCCGGGAACAATCATGAGATAGATCGCCCGGTTCTTCCAAATCCTTCTCATTCGTCCGGAATCCGGCTTCGTCTTGGCGTCTTTGCCCATTCCGGCCTGCACGGCGGTTTCGCTCATGACTTCGACTTCCTTTCTGTCCCCGGTTTAAACGGGAGACTGCATGATCTGCAGTCTCCCTGCTCCGGGATGGTGGCATGCTTCGTTATTTGGATGCTTCATAGGATGCGTTGTATTCGTCGATAATTTGCTGTCCGCCGCTCTTAAGCCAATTATCGATAACGGACTGGAAGCCCGCTTCATCAATATCGCCCAGCATGAATTGGTAGGTGCCGTCTTTAATCATTTCCTGCAGCTGGACGCCCTTCTCATTAAACGTTTTGGAATCCAGCGCAGCTGACGGATCCTCGATCAAGTAGTCGTTATTCTCTACGATCAATTGCTCCGATTTCGCCTTGACCGGGAGGATGTGCTTCGCTTCCAGGAAGCCTTCAACCGTCAACGGTCCTCCAACCTGCATGGCCTGGTAAGGCTTGACTTCGCGGTCGGTCAGCTTCGTGTCCTCCGAAGGAACGACCTTGCCGTCTTCCAGCTTATGATGCTCGCCCTCGATGCCCCAATAAATGAGGTTTCCGAGCTCCGTGCTCATCAGCTGATCCATGAAGGCAAGCACGTCTTTCAGCTCCTCTTCGGATTTGATCGCGGTTTTCGGGAAGAGGATCACCGAGCCGTATCCCGGAACGGACCAGATGCCGAAGCCGTTAGGTCCGCCCTCGATCTTGTTCTGCACGTCCAGCTCGGCATTCGGGTTAACCTCCACCACTTTCGGATGCAGGCTGGACACATCGCCCATCGCACCGATGTATACCCCGGCCTTGCCGGTAATCAGCAGATTCTGCTGGTCCGTCTTGCTCGTCACCGGGAAGTCCTGATTGATCAATCCTTCCTGATGAAGCTTCCTGAAAAATTTCATCGTTTCCATATACTCCGGGAACATGAATTCAGGTGCGAGCTTGCCGTCCTTCTCTCCCCAGTTGTTCGGCGTGCCGAACCAGGAGCTGATCGTTTTGAAGGCGCCGTAAATGAGGTCGTTCCGATCCGTCAGCGGAATCGTATCGTCCTTGCCGTTGCCGTCCGGATCATTCTCCTTGAACTGCTTCAGCATATTGTAAAATTCGTCGATCGTCGTTGGCGTGCTGAGCCCGAGCTTGTCAGCCCAGTCCTTGCGGTAAATAATGCCCTGCCTGGAGAGCGGAACCTCGCGGTATAGCGCATAAATTTTGCCGTCCACGGCCGTATTCTTCAAGACATCCGGTTTCAGCCTGCTGAGATTCGGGTATTGGTCCAGCAGAGGTCCGATCTCCCAGAATTGGCCGTTTCGGATCGCATCCCGCATATTGACGAGGGAAGCCGCATTCTTTAGATAGGTAACCTGAGGCAGCGTTCCTGTCGCCAGGGAAGCATTTACCTTTTCGTCATACGTTCCGTCCGGCACCCACTGGATCTCCAGGTTCGTGTTCGTTTTTTCCTCGATGATTTTCTCAATTTTGTCCGAAGGCACTTCCGGCGTGTGGAGGTTGGCCATGATGGAGATGGACACCGGACCCTTCGCTTGTTCGCCGCCTGCAGGCGCTTCGCCGCTCTGACCGCCTGTCGCTGTGGAGCCGCCGCCGCAGCCTGCCAATACCGCTAAAGCGGTTACAATTGCCAGTATGGTACTGGCTTGTTTCTTTTTCATCATTTTGACCTCCATTTTTAAAATTTCGATTTGGGCTGGCATGAACAGCTTAACGGAGGGATGGCGGGTACGCATATAATCCCGGGATTGGGTGTGCGGCTTGCACGGCTGGGATTGCGCTGCAGAAGCGCCATCAAATCTAATGATTATGCTGTCAACGCCTGCATCGATTGAGCCGGAGCGAATGCCGGAAGCTGCCAGGCTATGCGAGGGGCTCACGGGCAAGCAGTGATTACTTCCGCATTTGCACATTACGTCTGGACGCTCCTTCCAGAAAAACGCAAAAAAAAACCGCCAGGGCATTTACTCCCTAACGGTAGTTCTCATGATTATATTGCGGAATCGAGTTATACAGCGGAGTCGAACTCCGGTACGATTCGTTAAACTCTCTGATGATCTCTTCCCCGCCCTCTTCCAGCCAGCGCTCGACCTGCGCTTCATACCCCGCTTCATCGATCATCCCGAGAATGAACTGATAGGTCGCATCACGCATGCTCTCTTCCAGCCTGACGCCGATCTCATTATATCGGACGGACTCAAGCGGAACGGTCGGATCGTTGATTAGAAAGTTCTCATTGTCAAGAATGAGGCGCTCCGCCTTGTCCTTAGCCTCGTTCTTGTTCACCGGTTGAAGCATGCCGTCGATGGTGCTTGAACCTCCGATCATGAGCGCTTGATACGGCTTCACGTCCTTCTCCCGCAGGTTGTACGAATCCACGGCCATGGCTTTACCGTCCTGAACCGTATAATGCTCGCCTTCGATTCCCCAATACATGTAATTGGCCAGCTCGGCGCTCATTAGTTCATTGTAGAAGGCCAGCACTTCCTTCAATTCCGCCTCGGTCGGGATCGCGGACTTGGGAAACAGGACGACCGTGCCGTATCCCTGCGTAGCCCAAACCCCGTATCCGTTCGGCCCCCGCACCCGGTTATGGACATCCAGCACCGCATCCGGGTCATTGGCCTTCAGCTTCGCTTCCAGAGACAGCACATCGCTCATCGCCCCTACATACACGCCCGCCTTACCGGTAATGAAGAGCTCCTGCTGGTCCTTCTTGCTCGTTATCGGAAAATCGCGATTGATCAGCCCCTCTTCATGCAGCTTGCGGAAAAACTTCATCGTCTCCATATATTTGGGAAAACGGAACTCGGGCTGCAGGGAATCCTGATACCAGCCCCAATTGTTCGGCGTTCCAAAATAGGAGCTGATGGTCTTGAATGCTCCGTAAATCAGGTCATTGCGGTCCGTGAGCCCGATCGTATCATCGAGTCCGTTACCGTCCGGGTCGTCATATGTAAACCTTTTCAACATTTCATACAGCTCTTCCAGCGTCCCGGGCGCTGACAGCCCAAGTCGGTCCGCCCAGTCCTTCCGGTAAATGATCCCCTGCCTAGACAGCGCGCGTTCTTGATAGAGGCTGTATAATTTGCCGTCCACCGACGTATTCTTGAGCACCTCCGGCTTCAATGCGCTCAAATTCGGATAGCTGTCCAGGTATGGCCCGATCTCCCAAAACAAACCGCTGCGGATCTCATCCTTAAAATAAGACAGAGAGGCTGCATTCTTTAAATACAGCACCTTCGGCAACGTTCCTGTCGCAATCGAGGCATAGACTTTTTCATCATAGCTGCCGTCCGGTACCCATTGAATGCTCAGCTGCGTCCCCGTTCTCTCCTCGATGATTTTCTCGATCGTATCCGATGGAACTTCTGCCGTATGCAGATTAGCCATTATCGAAATATGGGGCCGGTGGTTCTCCGAAGCATTGGTCGGCCCGCTTGTCCAAACCCGTGATAAGCCGACGCAGGCAGCCATCAGCGCCAGCATGATCAAGGGCAGCAAAACATAACGCTTGATACGGATACTCACAGCACGACAACCTCCGTTTCCCGACATCCTTGTAGACAGATTACCGAAATCCATTCTATTATGCAGTTGTATTCAGACGTGAAGCTTCCAACATCAAATGCAAGGATTATTCCCTAGGAAATGATTATTGAACGGGATCGGTAGAACCCATACAATGATTATACACTTTGTTAAACAGGAGAGTGTACCTATTGCATCCAAAAAATAGTCTTTATTCTAAAATGGTCCTGTTCGGCTGCATCATCAGTATCATTCCGCTCCTGGCCCTCGGGTTCTTCTCGTTTATGAAATCGTCGGGATCGGTTCAGAACCATGTCAATACGAGCAATATCCAGCTCATGAATCAGACGAACAGCAATCTGGAGCAGGTGCTGAGGACCGTGGACTATACTCTGAATTACGTCATCAACTCCAATATTTTGCAGGGTGCCCTTTACCGACCCTTATCCTATTACGACTTTCAGCTGTATAACAAGCTTAAGGAAGAGCTCAGCCTCCTCCAATCCCCGGAGACGAGGGTCACCGATGTCATCCTGGCTAATACGACCACGAACTGGCTGATCAATAACCGGGGAATGTACAAATTTAATGAATACGCTTCCAAAGAAACACTGCTGTCCCTCATGGATATGCAGGGCAGCTCCAACTGGGTCATGCTTGACACCGAATCGCTCGGCTCAAGCGATACCCTCAGCTATGCCTGCCCGTACACGATTGCTCTTGTCAAAAAAATGCCCATGTCTACCTCGTCCGCCCGGGGCATCGCCCTAGCCACAATCCCGAGCTGCAGTCTTGCCGCTATGATGGACAGCCCCTCGCCTTCCAGAGAGGTCATGGTGCTTGATCACAACTACCGAATCGTGGTGCATCCGGATCAGGGAAAGGTCGGCCAAGCCCTGACCGAGACCGGGTACAACAAGGAAGAGCTTGATCGCTTCGACAGCAAAAGCGGGCAGTTCGAAACCCGAATTGATAACAAGCCGATCTCCGTTACCTATGTGAAATCGGATTTTAACGGCTGGCTGTACGCTTCCTTTACTGAAATGTCGGCGGTGACCAAGGAATCCCGCTCCATCGGCTGGTTCACGCTGTATATTTGCCTGCTGATGATCGGGCTCAGCATTCTGCTGGTATGGCTCGGTTCCCGAAGAGTATACTCGCCGATCCGCCTCATCCTGCAGGGCATCGCCGAGCGCCTCCCGGATCTCCAGGCTAATAAAAAGAACGAGCTTCAGATTATCGATGAGCATATCCGGGATATGTTCAATTCGAACACCCAGCTTCGGAACGAGCTGCGCCAGAACAGCCAGCAGGTGCGAACCTTTTTTCTGCACAAGCTGTTTCTCGGCAGAATCAGCCCGCCTGAAGCAGAGGAGCAGATCGCGTTGTTCGGCTTCCAGGAGCAGGTCGCGCAGTGGGAGCATCTCGCCGTCTTCACGCTCCAGATCGATACGCTCGACGATACCCGGTACGAGCGCAAGGATTCGGATCTGCTCCTGTTTGCCATCAATAATATGATGGAAGAGATGATCCCATCGATGTATCGTTTCCCGCCCGTCATTATCGACCAGACCCAGGTAACGCTGATCGGACGGGGCGGAATCTCGCTGGAGGCATTCAATGATTATATCTACAAGCTGTCGGAGGAGATCCAGCGGACGACCCGCAGCTTCCTCGATCTGGAGGTCAGCATCGGCATCAGCCTTCCGTATAAGACGTTGATGAAGACGTCCCGCGCTTACCAGGAAGGAATGGAAGCCTTAAAGCACCGGATCAAGCTCGGTACCGGCGTCATCATCCCTTATTTCAGCGTGAATTCAGGCAAGCATACCCGGGTCTACTTCTATCCGATGCAGGTAGAGAACGAGCTGATCGACGCCATTAAGCTGGCGGAGGAAGAGCGTGCGCTTGAGCTCCTCAAGCAGTGGCTCGCCGAGGTATTTCAGAAGGACCGCACGCCGCATGAATACCAAATCTCATTGATTCGGCTGTTGAATGACCTGATGATCGTGATGCAGGAGAACGGCATCGTGCTGGAGCAGCCCGACTTTGGTAACAGCTCCCTGGTTGAGGAGCTGCTGTCGCTGTATACCGGACCGGATATTGAAGGCTGGTTCAAAACCCGTGTCATACGCCCGATGGTGAAGGTGTTCCGCGATCGCCAAGATTCCCAATATCAAAATCTGTCCGAGCAGATCATCGAGATCATCCGCAATGAATTCGACCGCAACATTACGCTGGAGGAATGCGCCTCCCGCTTGCATTACAACAATTTTTACTTAAGCAGCGTGTTCAAGAAAGAAACGAATATGTCGTTTAGCGAATATCTGTCGCAGTACCGGTTCAAAATGTCCAAGAAGTGGCTGGTGGAGACCGACATGCCGATCAAGGACATCGCCGAGAAGCTGAGCTACAACAATTCGCAGAACTTTATCCGCTCCTTCCGCAAACTGGAAGGGATGACGCCGGGTCAATACCGGGCCAAATATAAGGGAGTGGAGGGATGAACGGAACAGCCTTGGGGCTGGCTTCATCCCTCCTTCTTTACTTCGATTCGGGCAATTACGAGTCTGAAAACGGACTCCAAGGAGCTCCCTGCTCGAAGATGCGGCCTAGCGTATATTGATCGGCTTGTTCATCCGGCAGCGTGCCCGACCAGGATACCCGGTGCTGCCGGTCTGCTCCGGGACCGCGGCAACCGTATTCCACATAGGTCACGGTTGCTTCGCTCTCCGGCTTGTTCCAGTTGTCCCAGCCTTCGGCTCGAATATGCGCTCCCATCCAGCAGTCGATCCATGCCACCTTCGCGTGATTGCGCCATGGCCTGCCTAAATACACGGAGCCCGCGGGCGCATCGCCCGTCAGCCTGCACCGGATAAACACATAGCCGTACGGGCTGCTTTCCGGCGTGGATGCGGCCGTAATCCAGCCGTTAATCTCCGGATGCCGCTCCACGTTAGGGAGATTGTCCGCGGTCAGACGGTTGCGGGAGAAGATTTCGCAGTCCGTAAATACGGCTGTCGCCGAGCCAAAGATAAAATCGACGTCCCCCTCGATATAACAGCCGTCATACCACTGGCGCCCGACTGCCTTACGCAGACCGTCCCGGGGTCCTCCGAAGCTGCCCCGCTTCAGCGGTTTATCCGGCAGCGGACCGGTAAACAGCGTATCCTGATGTCCGATCAGGCGGCAATTCCGGAACCGGATGCGGTCGCCGTCCACATAGGCGGCCAGCGCCTGTCCGACAAGCTCGCCCCGGCCGGCGTCATTTCTTACCGTCATGTTCTCGACCGTCAGATCGTCCGCTCCGAACAAAGCGGTGTAGGAGTTAAAGGTGTGGTACGGACTGCCGTCAGGGAACGTCTTTCTGGCGTAGTCGTCATATGTAATGATGGTTCCTTCGGCACTTTCCCCTACGAGATAAAGAAAGGGCTTCTCAATATGGAGCTTCTCCTTATACACGCCATCGCGGATATGGATGACGGTTCGTTGCTCAGCCGTTCCGCTCGGCGCATGGTCCACGGCTTCCTGAATGCTGCGATAATCCCCGCTTCCATCGGGCGCTACCGTAATCAGGCGCTGCTTCTCTTGTTCCGGCAATATCCTCATGCTCTTGCCCTCCCCTGACATTTTCAATCACCCCGTATCCCTCCGTCGCAAACCGTTATTCCCTTCCCTAAATGGTTTTCTCGGGGGAAATTCTCGATATCGTTATCATTTATATTCTAATTATCGATATCCTTATCATAGTAGAGATTCGTGCATTCCGCATACAATCCCTGGATAAGCCCATGTCCTGACACCCGAATGAACCCCTGTGCCGCGGAGCCCAAATCTAATGATTATTCCTAAAAACACATCAGATTACCAAAAAAGGTCACCTCCGTCCGGTACTTTTCAGCCGGCTGTGCTTCTACAATGAAAATAGTATTCTTTAAAAGCTGGACGATGTCCATCCAACCAAAGGAGATCTATGCCATGAACCGAGAAATGCAGGCCGATATCGTTATTCTCGGGGGCGGAACAGGCGGAACGGCCGCCGCCCTCGCCGCCGCCAAATCCGGAAAAACCGTCATCATAACCGAGGAAACCACATGGATCGGCGGGCAGCTGACTAGCCAGGCCGTCCCCCCGGACGAACATCCGTGGATCGAGTCATTCGGATGCACCCGAAGCTATCGACAGTTTCGTGAAGGTGTCCGGCAGTACTACCGGGATCATTTCCCGATGACTCCCAAGGCAAGAGCTACGGTGAATCTCAATCCGGGCAGCGGCATCGTCAGCCGGCTGTGCCACGAGCCCCGCACCGCGCTGGCCGTGCTGCACCAAATGCTGGCGCCTTACGTTCACAGCGGCAAAATCAAGATTCTGTACAAATCGGTAGCCGAACAGGCTGAAGTTGACGGCGACCAGGTGAAGAGTGTAACGGTCAAGCTGCTTGAGACCGGGGATCGCATCATCCTTCAAGCCCCTTATTTCATCGATGCAACAGAGCTCGGGGACCTGCTTCCGCTGGCCGGAATCGAGTATGTGACCGGAGCCGAATCCGTGGAGCAGACCGGCGAGCCCCATGCGGTGAACGGAGAAGCGCTGCCGCAGGATATGCAAGGCTTCACCTATTGCTTCGCCGTGGATTACTTGGAGGGCGAAGACCATACGATCGAAAAACCGCAAATGTATGATTTCTGGCGTCAGTACAAGCCGGATTTCTGGCCGGACCGTCTGCTCAGTCTGACAGCGGTAAAGCCCTCCACGAACGAGCCGGTCGATTATGAAATATTTCCTGGTCACGGCAAATTCCCGCTGTATCAATACCGTCAGATCCTGGACCCGGGGCACTTCGCGGAAGGGACCTTCGACACCTCGGTATCGCTCGTCAACTGGCCGCAGAATGATTACTGGCTTGGATCCATTATCGACGTTCCCGAGGAAGAGGCGGCACGCCATTTAAACGAGGCGAAGCAGCTGAGTCTGTCCCTCCTGTACTGGCTTCAGACGGAGGCGCCGCGGCCGGACGGAGGGCAAGGCTATCCGGGACTGCGTCTACGTCCGGATGTTGTCGGCACGGAGGATGGCATGGCGATGTATCCGTATATCCGGGAATCCAGACGCATTCAGGCCGAATTTACCGTCCTGGAGCAGCATGTGGCCACCGATTCCAGGCCAAGCGGAACGGCGGAAGAGTTCCATGATTCCGTTGGCATCGGCTGCTACCGGATTGACCTTCATCCAAGCACGGGCAATCGCCCGTATATTGACATCTCGTCCTTGCCGTTTCAAATTCCGCTCGGCAGCCTGATCCCGAAACGGGTGACCAATGTGCTGGCCGCCAGCAAGAACATCGGTGTTACCCACATTACGAACGGCTGCTATCGCCTTCACCCTGTAGAATGGAACATCGGGGAAGCTGCCGGCTACTGCGTCAGCTATTGCCTGGATCACGGCCTCCTCCCTACGAACGTACGCAACAACGAGGAAACGCTGGCCGATTTCCAGCAAAGGCTGACGAGTGAAGGAATCGAGCTGAAATGGCCGGCGCTGCGCCCGGTATAAGGAATTCGGTGTAAGGAATTGTTGGTGAAAACACGTAGAGCTGGTGCTCAAGGTTTTATTGAATGCGAATTGAGTAACTTGGAGCTTTGAAAGCAAAAAAAGCGTGGAACTAAGGCACGGGATAGAGTCTTGGTTCCACGCTATTTTAATTTGAACTACCGCTTTTTCTTTAGCTTTTTTAAGACCTACCGGCCCTACCACTTTCCCCTTAATTTTATCTGTAGGTAATGGGCCGAACAACTGCTATCATTGCTGCCGAACCTATCATCTCCTGCAAGAGAATGATCTGACCTGAATCTGACTCAGTTTGGTTACTGTACGAATCATTGACCTGGTCAAGGCGCACAGAATTCTTATAAGCTTTCATTCCATTGACGGGGGGATATCCCACAAAATAATATACAACTATATACCCGAAGGTGGGATCACGTATGGATATGACAGTCGTATTGGAGCAAGCCGTCGAATTATTTGTCCATGAGCTGGGCGACAATCTGGCCGGGGTTTATTTGCATGGATCCTTGGCTATGGGCTGCTTCAACCCGGCAAAAAGCGATGTGGACCTGCTGCTCGTGGTGCATCAAACATGTTCAAAGGAGCAATGGAAGCGGCTAGCCAAACGAATCATCGCTTTTCAAGACAATCTTCTGAGCGGGCGGGGGCTTGAGCTGAGCGCCGTGCTTGCATCGAGCATCCGGGACTTCGTCTATCCGCCGCCATTTGAATTTCATTACTCGGACTTTCACCGCGAGAAATATATCGCCGATGAGAATCACTTCTGCGGCGGATTCGGCGACCCCGATCTGGCCGCTCATTACACGGTGATATACCATCGGGGACGGACCTTGTACGGCATGCCGATTCGCGAGATGTTCAGGCCGATCGACCGGACATATGTTGTACAAGCGCTCCTCCATGATGTTCGCGAAGCCGTACAGGAAATTAACAAATCTCCGCTGTACTATACGCTCAATCTGTGCCGGGTGCTGCACTACCTCCAAGAGGGTGTCGTCTCGTCCAAACAGGAAGGTGGTAAATGGGGCTTGGACATACTTCCCCCGGAGTACCGCCCCATCGTGAAGCATGCGCTTCACGAATACGCTGGTGCAAATGACGCTTTTGTGATCGATAATGCCGGGCTTGTTGGCTTCGCCGAGTACATGCTCGGCGAAATTACCCTCGCCGTCGAAGGCGGATCGTCCACTGGGCTAGAGCGTTGAGCTGCAGGCTGCACATTTGGGATGATCCGTTTTATGACGCGATCCAATACGGAGCGGAGAATCATGATGCGACGGTTCGTACCAGCGATCGGGTTACGACCTGTAGCCTTGCTGTAATGTAATGCTGTAGGGTAATACATAGCGGTTACATGTTGTACTTGACTGGTTACGCGTTGATTCGTTCGCATTGACTCGTTAATGCGTTGGGTCGTTATGTGTTAATTCGTTATGTGTTAATTCGTTATGCATTAGCTCGTATGCGTTGGTTCCATATGTGTCGGCTTGTATGCGTTGGCTCGTTATGTGTTAGCCCGGTATGCGTTGGTTCCATATGTGTCGGCTTGTATGCGTTGGCTCGTTATGTGTTAGCCCGGTATGCGTTGGTTCCATATGTGTCGGCTCGTATGCGTTGGCTCATTATGCCTTGCTTCCTTCGTATTCACTCGTTAATACTCGGCTCGTTATGCCCGGGCACAAAAAATTCTCCCCCAGGTCTTAACCTGGGGGAGAATTTCCTTTAATTCTAGCAGTTGCGGGGATGCTCAAGAATTTCCCACACCCAATAAGCCAACGCCTCCGTGTTAGATCAGCAGTGGGGTTGCCGAATGCGCCACTTGGTCTGTTGTACTGCTCCAGTTTGCCTCTCGTCCTCTGTACTATAGAGAAGCTAGCGAAGGCAACCTGCTATCTGGTCACCTCCGCAGACTCCTGAAGAAAATTAGCGGTTCATATAACCTGCCATTTCCAGCATTCTGGCCAAGACGGCAGCGCCCTCGGCACGGGTAGACTCGGCATCCGGTGCAAAACGTTCGGACCCGCGTCCCTTCATAATGCCCGAATGCACGATGGCCGACACCGCCTCCTCGGACCAGCCCGCAATGCTGTCACGGTCCTTGAAACCCTCCAGCACCGAGCCTGGATCAACGGCCTCCAGTTCGGTTCCGGCTAGCTTCATTGCGCGGACGAGCAGCACGCTCATGTGCTCCCGCGTAATTCGGTCATTCGGTCTGAACTCGCCGCTGTTGAAGCCTTCAATCAATCCATGCTCCACGGCCGTCGCTACAGCTGAAGCATACCAAGCGTCCGCCCCGACGTCCCGGAAGCCGGCATCGTCCGCCTGCTCCTTCAGCCCGAGCGCCCGAACGAGCATTGCCGTAAACTGGGCCCTCGTTACCTGCTCATTCGGACCGAACCGGGACTCGCTGAGCCCTTCGATGACGTGCTTGGAGGCAAGCAGCGAGACGTCTTCATTGGACCAGTGATTCTTCACATCCGCAAACGTCTTTTCATATGCGGCAGCCGTATAAATTCCGCTTTCCCGGAATCTGAACTCCGCATGGGCCGGTCTGATTATCGCCGGTACGAAATAAAGTTTACCGGCAGCCGAATCCCATCTCAGAATCGATGTAGCAGATGCGTTGGCACTTCCCGACAGCGGCTTGGTGAACTTGGCCGGCGCCCCCTTCCAAGCAGTGATCGGCTTCACCGTATCCCCCTGTTTCCAGGCAAAGGAAAGCTCAAGGGATGCACCGAGCTTGGAAGCTCCCTGCCGTAAGGCTTTGCTGATCGCATCCTCCTCCGCTTTCGCGGCGCTGCCGACCCGAATCTGAAGCGTATCGGCATTCCCCTGCTGCTGCAGCATTTCCCGCAGCACCTGAATTGGAAGCTCCAGCTTGCCGAAGGTCGATTCCACTGTGATAGAGCCGCCTTGCAGCTCCGCTGCAGCTGTGCTTATGCCTTTTGCCGGCAAGTTCAGCACGATGGAATCCGCCGCTTCGTCGAATGCATACGCAAGCACACGAGACGGCGCTGTTTGCTTGCGCAGCTGTTCAATATCCGCCAGCATCCGCTTCTCATTCGCATCAGCTGTCACAACGGTCCGTCCGTCCGCGCCCGTCTCTTTCTTGATGTTTAGGCGCGGCTCTTCCGGTTTAGGAGGAATCGGAGGCTCTCCACCGGATCCGCCTCCCGGATTTCCAGGGTTACCAGGGTTCGAGCCCCCGCCTCCCGTTGATGTCCGAATCACCTCGAACGTTTTGCTGTTGGTCTTATAGTTGTCAACGTACACGTCGACCGTAACCGAGTTGACGCCGGTTGCCAGCGGAACTGCAGCCGTAAATTTTCCGTTTGTGGACACCGACGCTTCGCCGCCGTTTACATTTACGGTAGCCTTGCCGGGTCCAAGAACTTCGACCTGACCTTCGAGCTGAAGCTGGCTGTCCCGTGTCTCTTTCCCCTCATCATCCATCAGTCCGCTTAATACCGCGGAACGCACCTGATCACCCGTATTGTAGGCGTTCGCCACGAGCTGACGCAGCGTTCTCGTGCCGGACGGGTCCAGCGTGGATATGACGAAGCCGCCCTGAGGGATGACGCTGTTGTTCTCCTCCGGTGATCCCCAGCTCCATTTGATGGCCTGATTGCGGTTCACGACTTTCGTAACCTGACCGGTATTATCGACAACGACCTCGACGCCAAACCGGTTGGTGCCCGTAGAATAGCCGAAGGCCTCGGTCATGACGTTGATGTTCCCTTCAATGCGGTTGACATTATAATAGTTGCCTTCCAGGAACGTATCCGGGCTATTCGGCAAGCTCATCCCGAGCTGGTAGTCCTTCACCCATTCCCGGTCCTGCAGCGCTGCCTTGGCGATCGGCCAGTTGACCTGGGAGGCGTCGAACAGCATCAGGCCGTTCGTATTCTTCAATCCGGCTTGGAATACTTCCCGCTGCACCGCTGGCGCCTGCACGTTGTTCATGGCGATTCCTGCATACAGCGGAATCTCCCCGTTCGTCACAATATTGCCGAGCGTAATGTACTTCTGAATCTCCTGACTGGTCGTTTGATAAGCCCCGATCATGAGGAAATCCAGATACTCAATGTATCCCGTCTCATAATAATCCGGCGTATACACCGATTCGTCCGGCATGCCGAGCGCAGGATGGTACCTGAAGTTTTTGCTGCCCCAGTTCACGCCGTTTAAGTAATAGGTTTCATACCAGGAGCCGACGTAAGAGGACACCTGGATCGTCTTGCCCTTGGTAGCCTCATAGGAATCCGCCAGCTCTTTTACCTCCCGGAAGAAGCTTTGGATCGTTCCGGAGCGGAATTCCCACCATTCTTGAATCAGCGGACCATATACCCGCACATTGTTCTCATAGTAAAAAATATCGTTCGGCCAATTGGTCAACTGCTTGCCTTGGGCCTGGAGGAACTGCTCGAACTTCACGCGAGTTTCCTCGCTGAAATCAGCCCCCTCGTTATCGTAACGGCTGCGGTCGTGAACGATGCCGTCCACGTCATAGTTTTTGATGATTTCCTCAAACGTCTTCAGCTGGTAATCGCGGACCTCGTCATTGGCCGGATTGACAAAAGCGACGAGCCCCTGCTTGTTGCTTTCCCGAAGGCGCTTGATCTCGCCGTTGTTCTCCGCGAAGTAGACGCGCTCCTCCCAGTCCAGATGATCGTTGAGCACGGCGTATTCATTATGAGCGATCGAGCCTTCGGCAAATACATTGATCGCCGCATGAATCTTCAATCCCAGCGCATGGCCGTGATCGATGAATTCCTGCAGCAGATCGAGATCCGGGCTTGCTCCGGCCTTCTCCGGCGCCTTGATCTCGCTGACGTAAGGCCTTCCCGTGAGGTCGTTCTTTTTGTACGATACATAGCCCTCCACGCCCTTCACGTCCAAAGCGATGGAAGTAACGCCCGTATCCTTGGCTCTCTCCAGGAATTCCCGGACTTGCTCGCTGCTTTGGAATTTCCGCACATTCGATGCCTGGTCAACCCAGAGAATGACTTCTTTCTCAGACGAAAAGCCCGGTCTTGCGAACACCGCAAGCTCCTGCTTATCCTGTTCAATCCCGTTCTTCAGCACCAGAACCTCGATATAATTAATGCCGGCGGTGAGCGAATAATTGTACGTAAACGTGCCGTCTGCACCAAAAGGAACCTCGGTCCCGTTCACGAGCAGCTTGATCGCATTCACGTCGTCTATGTTGTCGATCTTGCCCGATATGACCGTACTGCCCTCCGTCACTGTATACATCTGCGCGTTATCGAGCTTAAGCCGGGCAATGGCGCCGTTGCCGCTCATCAGATCCCGCACCTGAACGACCTCGCCGTTCTTGCGCAGCTTGATAACGTCTCCCACCTTGAAATTTTCGGCCAAATAACGCTTGATGTTGTTGCCAGTGTAGCTGTTGTCCTGTGCCATCAGCACGTAGCCGCCTTCGGGAATTTCAAGCTCCGTCGGCCCCGTCCACACCGGCGGCTTGCCGTTGATGGAAGGGTTGATGACCTGCAGCACCCGGTTGTTGGCATCCACCTGAACCGCGACATTCGTCTGCGGAACCGTGATAGACGTGCCGAAGTCCCTCGTAAACAAAGCCACGATGTTCGGGATACCGGTTACATCTTTATCAATATAGTCCAGTTTCTTGCGCGGACCCTCAATGTCGATCGTAATATCCTTCGGGGCCGCTTCGACCTCGATATAATCTTGATTTTCGATTGGCTCATAAACCACGTTTATCTTCGTCGAAGCCAGCTCATTCCCGCCGATGATCAGCTTTACGGTGATCGGGTTGGCCCCAGGCTCCAGATACACGTTCATCCGGAACATTCCTTCCGCCGACAGCTCGGCTTCCTCGCCGTCCACGGTAACGACGGCATCCTGATCTGCCGGCAGGTTAGCCACAAAGCCCGCTACCTCCACGACAGGGATATCGACGAGCATACCGTCCTCCGTAATCAGATACAGCTCCGGAGGCAAAGGATCGGGATCCGGTCCTGGCGGATCCGGCAGGAAGTCCCCGGCCTTGACCTCAGCTCCTGCGCGCATGAGCGTCGCTTGCTCGCCTTCCCGGAAATGCTGGAACAGCGTTTTTTGGTACGTAGACGTATCCCAGTCTGCCGTCTTCCCCGTCAGGACCACATACCCGCCTTCCGGTACCGGCAAACGCATATCCGGGTCCCACCCTGTAGGAGGATCGCTATCCGGACCTACCACCGTCTGCACTGTTCCGTTTGCATCCACAGCGACGGCGACATGCAGCGTCGGCACCCAGATTTCCTTGTCATATACCGCGTTGGTGACCCCGGAGCCGCTGGTATACAGCGCCAAATAATCGTTCTTTCCTTCCAGCGAAGCGCCGCTGACATTAATGTCGGTCAACTCCAGCTCGGTTCCATCCTTTGCCACGAACGTGACGGGCTCAGGACTCGCCCCGCCCCCTCCCGGATCGCCCGGGACGGTATCGGCATATAGCGGCATCGCCGCAGGAGCCAGCAAAGAGAAGATCAGCGAAAGGCCGAGCAGCAAAGACAGCCTCCTCCGAAACATACGATTCATTAACAGTTACCACCTTTCATCGCATATTAAGATTTCCTGCTTGTTGAAGCACCACTTTTTTAGCAACACCTCCTTTCTAAAAGTTGTGAAAAAGCAGCCGCGCTATGCAACTGCTTTTTCACTCCATCATTTACTTCGTCGATTGAAACCATTCATTGGCTGCGGCCACCATATCGGCTCCGCCTTCCGCTCTCCACTGTGCGAGGAATTGATCATAGGAATCAATCGGCTTCGCTCCCGAAATGAATTGCAGCACATTGTCATCCAGCAGCGTCGTCAGCTTCAGGAAATTCTTCGATACCGCGTCGATCGGCGGGGCTGGCGACATCGGATCTACAACGATTAGGCCCTCGGCATTTTTCTGGAAGGTTTCGAAATGCTCTTGCAGGATCGGATCTTTGCGGACGCGAGCCTGCCAATATATTGGGTATTTCTCTTCATCCACCCCGGTCAGGAAGGCGCTGGCATTGTTCAGGTCGTCATTGAATTTCGGCAGGATCGGATAGTATTTGTCGTCCTTCACTTCATGGTGCACGCCTTCCTCGCCGATCGCGATGCCCTTGAACGTCTCCGGCTCCATCTTGGCATTCAGGAAATCCATGGCCGCTTCCTTGTTCTTCGAGGATTTCAGGATTGCGATATACCAGGTCGTATTGGCTTTCGCGCCGACAACCGCTTTACCGTCCTTCCCCTTCAGATAAGGGATAACACTCGTTTTTGCCTCTGGGAAGTTCTTCTTCAGCGCGGCAATTGTCGTTCCGGCATTCCACCAGGCAAGCTTATACATCGCTGCTTTACCACCTGAGAATTTCTCGATCGATTTCTGAGCCGTATTAACCGGCATTTCGGTATCCAACAGACCTTCTTTGTACAATTTATTCATGTACGTAATATATTCCTTCATCTCTGGCTGTTCAGCACGGTGAACCAACTTGCCATCGACTTCCTTCCAATCGGTCAAAATGCCAAAAGTCGTAGCGATGTCGCCATAAAGAGAAGCGGACTCTTTGCTCATTGTGAGCGGTATGACATTTTTCTTCTCTTTAATCGTCTTCAGCACAGTATAAAGCTCATCGGTGTTCGTAGGCGTGGACAGCCCCAATTCATCCATCCAGTCTTGTCTGACCACTAACGCTTCACCAACGCTTACCCCTGAACCAGTTTCAGGAATACCGTAGATCTTCCCGTCGATGGTGGCGCTTCCAAAAGACTCTGGTTTGATCGATTGCGTAATATAATTGCCGTGGGATTCCAGCAGCTCGTCAATCGGCTCCAATGCTCCGGCAGAGGCCAGGTTATAGAACTGGGGGGCATTCAGCTTCACCAGATCATAATTGTCTTTGCTCGATACGAGCAGGTTCAGCTTCTCATCCGCGTTCTCGGCCGGAAGCAGCTCATACTCCACTTTGTAGCCGGTTCGCTCTTCGATATATTTCGCTACATACTCGGTCTTCGGGTCAAACAATCCGTACTGCATGATCATGCGCAGTCCCGGCTTCTCGCCCCCTTGAGTTCCTTTATCGCCGCCGTTCTCCGCAGGAGTCGTGGCCGGCGGATCGGACGGTGTCGCCGACGGCGTGTTCGTCCCCGTTCCGCCTCCCCCACCGCAGGCGGACAATGCCAGCGTAAAGCCGAGAATCGCGGTAAGCACAGCGGATTTTTTCTTCTTAATCATGGATAACCCTCCTTGTAATTGTACTCAACAGATCCAGCACCAGAGCAAGTTGAAGCATCACCACCTTTACGGTCCCAGGAATCAACCATTTCTTGAAGTCGTTCTTTTCCTGACATGGCTTGTCGTCCGAGCGTCGACGCTGATCATCGTGCAGCAACCATCCATTCCCCGGAGTACTCTTTTTTTGATGACATCCTTTTCTGAAATCACCCTTTTACCGAACCGACCAGCACACCCTTTACGAAGTACTTTTGCAGGAAAGGATATACGAGCAAAATCGGAATCGTGGCGAGCAGAATCGAAGAGGCTTGAATGGACTGCGGGGTCGTATTTATCGCTGCATCCACGTTATCCTTCAGAAAATCCCCGCTGGAGGAAACGAGCAGTTCCTTCAAATACAGCTGCATCGGCTTTAGTCCCGGATCGGTGATATAAATCATCGCCGCGAAATAATCGTTCCAGAAGGCAACCGCGAAGAATAATCCAATCGTTGCCATAACCGGAAGGGACAGCGGCAGGATGACGGAGACCAATATCCGGATATTGCCCGCGCCGTCCAGTTTGGCCGATTCCTCCAGCGAGTCCGGCAGCCCTTCGAAATAGTTTTTGATAATTAACATGTTATACACATTCACCATGGCCGGCAGGAATAATACCGGGAACGTGTTGACCAGGTTCAAGTTCTGCATCAAGAGGTACGTCGGAATGAGACCGCCGCTGAACAGCATCGTGAACACGAACATCAAGAGCAGCCATTTCCGTCCGCGCAGCCGGTATTTGGATAGCGGGTAAGCTGTAATCGTCGTCAGCAGCAGGCTGCAGGCCGTTCCGACGATGGTCAGCAGGATCGAATTTTTCAGCGAGTTCAGGAACAACGAATCCTGCAGCACATATTTATACGTTTCAAACTGAACGCCGACCGGCAGCAAACCCACCTTGCCTGAAATGACGGCCCCTTCGCTGCTCAGCGATTTGGCGATCAGGTTCACGAACGGAAGCAATGTCGTCAATCCCATCACGATGAAAAAGACGTAGTTGAAAATGTTGAAGCATTTTTCCGACAGAGACATCTTGATGACGCCCCGGGTGGTGTTGGTTCCTTCCAGTGCTTGTTTATGATCCATTTCATGCCACCCTTTCTTTACCAAATCCCGCGCTGCAAGTATTTTCGGCTCATCGCGTTCCCGACGATCACGAGCGTAAAGGAGATCACCGCTTCAAACAGCCCGACCGCTGTGGAGAAGCTGTAATCCTGGTTGCCTAGACCCATCCGGTAAACGTAGGTTCCGATGACATCGGATACCTGATACACGACCGGGTTGTACATGACGAGAATCTGCTCGGTTCCGGCCTCCAGCACATTGCCGAGGCGGAGGATGAACATCAGGATAATGATCGGCGCGATACCGGGCAGCGTGATATGCCACAGCTGCTTCCATCTTCCGGCTCCATCGATTTTGGCCGCTTCGTACAGCATCGGATCAATCATCGTGAAGGCAGCCAGATAGACGATCGTGCTCCAGCCCGTTTCCTTCCAGCCCGCCGACGTAATGAGCACGCTCCGGAATACGCTGTTGTCCAAGAAAAAGGCGATCGGCTCCATGCCCATGCTGACCAGCAATTTATTTACGATCCCGCCATTCGTCGAGAGCAAATCGATGAACAATCCGCCAACGATAACCCAGGACAAAAAGTGCGGAAGGTAGATCACGGTCTGCACCGTGCGCTTAAACATCATATTCCTCAGCTCATTCAGCATCAGGGCGATGATGATGGGGAGGGGGAACAGGATGACGATTTTCAGGAAGCTGATAATGACCGTGTTTTTGAATACCTGGGCAAAATCCGGCGACGTAAACAGCTTCTCGAAGTGCTTCCATCCCACCCACGGGCTATCGGCAAATCCTGTGAATATGTTGAAATCTTTAAATGCGATCGTAATGCCGTACATCGGCGTATATTTGAACAACAGCAGGAACAAAATTCCCGGCACGAGCAGCAAATAAAGATCCCACTCTTTCCAAATATCGGTCCCCAGCTTGCCCCAGTACCCTCTTCTCTGTTTGGACTGGATGCGCGGCGCTGCCGAACCGTCCGGCGTCTTCGTTGGTTCGATTGCGGGTTTCATATCATCGTCTCCCCCTTTCTATGTCTTTCAATCTCCTTGGTTATTTCACATTGTAATTCCGGGCGGAGGGACTGAGTAGGCGAGGATCATTACTATTTATGGTAATCTGATGTTGTGTTCAGCAGGGGGGAGTGTAATGTGCGTGTGAGGTTATTGGACTGGAATGGGGTAAAGGCATCACTTTCATGCGGATGCTGCTTAATGAGAGGAATCATCACTTCGCATACGGATGCTGCTTCCGATCGCTGTTGTGCCTGGATATCTTGCACTCATATTTCAATGGGAGAAATCCAGGCACAAAGGCGAACACTTCGTTTCTACAGCACCATTCCGCCTGCTCCGTGGAAGCTTTCTCCAGGTGATGCTGTCGTTGATTCGCTGGTGAAATCCCCTCCCCCCTGCTGGTTGGGGGGAGGGGGGAGCCGCTCAGGTTTCACGCCTGAGCGGCTCTTGGTCGGGGAGATTCATTGCACTCCGAAGGCGGATGGTGCTTTCAGACATTGGGAGTGGATCATCACTTCGCTTGCGGTTGCTGCTTACTGAGAGAAATCATCACTTCGCATACGGATGCTGCTTCCGATCGCTGTTGTGCCTGGATTTCTTGCACTCATATTTCAATGGGAAAAATCCAGGCGCAAAGGCGAACACTTCGTTTCTACAGCACCATTCCGCCTGCTCCGTTGAAGCTTTCTCCAGGTGCGGATGCTGTCGTTGATTCTGGTGAAATCCCCTCCCCCCTGCTGGTTGGGGGGAGGGGGAGCCGCTCAGGTTTCACGCCTGAGCGGCTCTTGGTTGGGGAGATTCATTGTAATCCGAGAGCGGATGGTGCTTTCAGACATTGGGAGTGGATCATCACTTAGCTTGCGGTTGCTGCTTACTGAGAGGAATCATCACTTCGCATACGGATGCTGCTTCCGATCGCTGTTGTGCCTGGATTTCTTGCACTCATATTTCCAATGGGAGAAATCCAGGCACAAAGGCGAACACTTCGTTTCTACAGCACCATTCCGCCTGCTCCGTTGAAGCTTTCTCCAAGTGCGGATGCTGTCGTTGATTCGCCGGTGAAATCCCCTTCCCCCTGCTGGTTGGGGGGAGGGGGGAGCCGCTCAGGTTTCACGTCCTGAGCGGCTCTTGGTCGGGGAGATTCATTGTAATCCGAGAGCGGATGGTGCTTTCAGACATTGGGAGTGGATCATCACTTCGCTTGCGGTTGCTGCTTACTGAGAGGAATCATCACTTCGCATACGGATGCTGCTTCCGATCGCTGTTGTGCCTGGATTTCTTGCACTCATATTTCCAATGGGAGAAATCCAGGCACAAAGGCGAACACTTCGTTTCTACAGCACCATTCCGCCTGCTCCGTTGAAGCTTTCTCCAGGTGCGGATGCTGTCGTTGATTCGCTGGTGAAATCCCCTCCCCCCTGCTGGTTGGGGGGTGGGGGGAGCCGCTCAGGTTTCACGCCTGAGCGGCTCTTGGTCGGGGTGGTTAAGATTTCTTCGCAATCGGAAGGAATCGCTTTCTAACAAATCGTTTTACCACATTTTCTTCAGTAATTTTTCTCACAAATGGCTGCCGCCCCTAACCTTACTTGTTCGAACTACTGCGAATGAATGAGATAAACCTATCATTGGGTGTGATTTATTTGGTATGATATGTAACTGAACGGAGGTGATTTCACTTGGAAACAACAGCACAGGAAGTCGCCGAGTGGATGGTAAAAGAAATTCGATTCACCGGAACCTTGCGCCAAGAGGACGCTATCGCGTACGTAAAGGAGCATTTCGGGGAACAATTCGTTTTTGTTAATGAAAACGGAAACCCGTCCTTATCGAAAGACGTGAAAAAAGCGTTCCGCAAGCTGCACGGTGGTCGGATCGCTTGGGATCGGGACGGCTTTTTATGGGCTTGGACGTAACATATTGTGTAATGAACCGGTGGAGGATTCCCTCTGTCGGTTTTTTATTTAACCTGCCAACACAATGCACACGTAATAACCGCTCAGGTGATCACACCCTGAGCGGTCTAATTGTACAGCAGCAGGCCATGCCGCGCTACGCCTTCCCCCTCCCCCACCACCAAGGTGGGAGGGGCGCTGCCTTCATTGCATGAACCCCGCGCAGCGGACGAATCGATTCCGGAAAAGCGGCAGCGGTCGCCTTTGGGGCTGAATTTCTTCCACACTCACTAATAATTCCAGGCAATTCAGCCACAACAGCGATTGAAGAAACGATATGTACGCGGAGTAACTAACAAGTACAGCAGCAGGCCATGCCGCGCTACGCCTTCCCCCCTCCCCACCACCAAGGTGGGAGGGGCGCTGTCTTCATTGCATGAACCCAGCGGAGCGGACGAATCGATTCCGGAAAAGCGGCAGCGGTCGCCTTTGGGGCTGAATTTCTTCCACGCTCACTAATAATTCCAGGAAATTCAGCCACAACAGCGATTGAAGGAACGATACGTACGCGGAGCAACTAACAAGTACAGCAGCAGGCTCTGCTGCGCTACGCCTTCCCCCTCCCCACCACCAAGGTGGGAGGGGCGCTGCCTTCATTGCATGAACCCAGCGGAGCGGACGAATCGATTCCGGAAAAGCGGCAGCGGTCGCCTTTGGGGCTGAATTTCTTCCACGCTCACTAATAATTCCAGGCAATTCAGCCACAACAGCGATTGGAGGAACGATACGTACGCGGAGCAACTAACAAGTACAGCAGCAGGCTCTGCTGCGCTACGCCTTCCCCCCTCCCCACCACCAAGGTGGGAGGGACGCTGCCTTCATTGCATGAACCCAGCGCAGCGGACGAATCGATTCCGGAAAAGCGGCAGCGGTCGCCTTTGGGGCTGAATTTCTTCCACGCTCACTAATAATTCCAGGAAATTCAGCCACAACAGCGATTGAAGGAACGATACGTACGCGGAGCGGACCTTATTCATCCAGACCACACCCGGCGATTTAACTGCGATACGTACACGGAGCGGACCTTATTCATCCAGACCACACCCGGCGATTTAACTGCGATACGTACGCGGAGCGGACCTTATTCATCCAGAACACCCCGGCGATTTAACTGCGATACGTACGCGGAGCGGACCTTATTCATCCAGACCACATCCTGCGATTTAACTGCGATACGTACGCGGAGCGGACCTTATTCATCCAGACCACATCCTGCCATTTAACTGCGATACGTACGCGGAGCGGACCTTATTCATCCAGACCACACCCTGCGATTTAACTGCGATACGTACGCGGAGCGGACCTTATTCATCCAGACCACATCCTGCGAATTAACTGCGATACGTACGCGGAGCGGACCTTATTCATCTTTGCAGACACCCGGCGATTAAGCTGCGATACGCACGCGGAGCAGACGCTTTAAGCATTAAAGCAATCCCTCCCCACATTACCCTACCCCTTGAATTCACCCGGATTAACCCCCCAATACTTACGAAACACCTTGGTAAAATAACTGACATCCCGGTACCCGACCAGGCGCGCGCAGTCGTACACCTTCGCCCCTTCCTGCAGCAGGGATTTGGCCCGCTCCATTTTGCGCTCGAGGACGTAGGTGGAGAAGGCCACCCCCATCTCCTGCTTGAAAAGCCGGCTCAAATACGAGGAGTTGACGTACAGCCGGTCGGCCACCATATGCAGGGTGATATCCTGATCCATCTCGGCCTCCACCAGGTTCAAGATGTCCTTTACGACCTGGTGGCTGGTCGATTTTCGCTGCTCGCTCATGAAGGCGGTGATATGCTTGACGGTTCGCTCCAGGAGCGACCACGTTTGCATTTTGGTACTGAGCAGCTTGACGTTTTGGAAGAAGACGATATCGTCGCCCACCACCTTTTTCACCGTCCAGCCCTGCTTCTGGATAAGCCGGGTAAAGAAGCTGTTCATGTAGAGGACCGCTTCATGGAAGTCGTCGGAGGATTCCGGCTTCGTAAATACGTCGTCCCACAATTCCTTCAGGGCCTCCATCGCCTTCTCCACATCGGCCGTGTCCAGCGCGATTTCAAGCGACTTCTCCAGGTTTGGCTGTACGATGACCCCCTGCCCCTGACCGTCGTCCGGCCGCGGCTCCCGGTACGGGATGGCCAGGTCATGCCCGAACACCACCCGCTCCTGCAGCGCCCGGCAGGCCTGCGCATACAGCAGCCCCATCTCGTCAAGCTCGCCGGTGGTAGCGCAAATGCCGGCGCTTGCGGTCAGCTTGAGCACCTCCTTCGTCGAGTACAGAAGCCGCGATACCTCCGCGTTGATGCGCAGCATGGCGTCCTTCCCGTCCTGCTGGGCGTCCACGACGAACACGAGCAGCAGCATATTGCTCGAATCGGTGGTGATCCAGCAGGAAGGATCCGTAAGCAGCTCTTTGGCCAGGCACAGCATCGTAAACTGCAGCAGCTCCATATCGCCCGGCTTAAAGCGGGTCTCGTCTTCGGAAAGGGGATCGAGATCGACGACGGCAACGGCGATCCGGTCCTGCTCCTGCAGCGGAATATAGAGCTCCCGGCTCCGTTTCAGGACGTCCTCCTTCGTATATTTTCCGCCGACCCATTGAATGAAGAACAGGTTTTGCAGATGCGGGAGATTATCCTTCCACTTCTGCTCGAGGGCCGCCTTGCGCTGCCACTGCTCCAGGTCCCTGCGAAGGGAGCGTCTTGCCTCCAGCACCGCCTCCAGGATTTCCTCCTCGCCGGCAGGCTTCAGCAAATATTTGGACACCCCGTACTCCAGCGCAAGCTGAGCAAATTCGAAGTTATCGTGTCCGCTCAAAATAATCAGCTTCGTCAAGCTGCCGATCTCCCGCCGCTCCTTCAGCTCCCGGAGCAGCGTCAGCCCATCCATCTCGGGCATTTGAATATCGATCAGCATGATATCCGGCTTCTTCCTCCCGACCAGCTCCAGCGCCTCCAGCCCGTTCGCAGCCAATCCAACGACTTCAATGTCATGCTTCTCCCAAGGGATATTATGCGCCAGCGCGTTTCGCAGCCTTGGCTCGTCCTCTACGATGATCAGATTCATTGCTTAGTTCTCTCCTTTTCGGGCATTGCTCTCCATCATGTCTTCCCTGCAGCGATTCAATGGAATGGCGATCGTCGCGCTCGTACCTTCGCCTCGTACGCTCGTTACCGACAATTCCGCCTCCTTCCCGTAATACAGCTTCATCCGGCTCAGCACATTGCGCAGACCGAATAAATCCTTCACATGCTCCTCATCCTGCGAGGAGGCGGGCACGCTGCGCATACCCATCTTCTCCAATTCATGCTGGATGTACCGCAGACGATCCGGTTCGATCCCCGGTCCGTTATCATCCACCCGGATCATCACGGTCTGGCCTTTCTCAATCCAGCTGGAGATGACGACGCTTCCCCCCGATGTTTTGCCTTCCATGCCGTGAATAATCGCATTCTCCACCAGTGGCTGCAGCAGCAGCTTCAGGATCGGCACCTTCTTGCTGTCATCGGAGATCTGGTATTCGACCGTAAAATTATCCATAAAGCGAAGCTGCTGAATCCGCAAATAGTAATGCAGATGCTCGATGCTTTCCTCCATGGTGAACACCTCGCGGCCCTTGTTCAGGCTCAGGCGGAAGAACTTCGACAGATTCATCACCATCTCGCTGATTTCGTCCGCGTCATAGTTTTTGGCCATCCAATAGATCGAGTCGAGCGTATTGTACAAAAAGTGCGGGTTGATCTGAGACTGCAAAAACTTGAGCTCAGTTGTCGTTAATCGCAGCTGCTGCTCGTAGTGATCCTCGATCAGATGCTTCTGGACCAGCGCCATTTTATTGAAGGACTGAATCAGGAATCCGAACTCATCCTTCCGTTTCGTATCCACATGAATATTGAGTTCTCCGCTGCTAAGCCGCTTCATCCCCCGCGACAGCTTCAGCACCGGGGAAGCGATGCCGCTGTAGACAACCCAGGAGATGATGATCGCAAGCAGGATGCTCAGCCCGATGATCGCCACGGTGAACAACCTCAGCTGGTCCGTCTCCTTGTACAGCTCGCCCTTCGGCTGCACCAAGGCGAGGCGCCAGTTGGAATATTCGGAATCGATCGTAACCGTCATGTCCTTCTCGGCGATATCCCGGCTTCGGGCTCTCCCGGTCTCCACCACGACTTCGCCTCGCTCATTCAGTAGGGAAATCCTGCTGTTCTCGGAAGGCAGCAGTGTTTTAATGATGTTGAGCAGCTTGCTTTTATTGAACGATACGACGAGAAGATTCGAATTCCTCTCGTTGTTATACAAATCCATCGCCCGGATGAGGGAGACGCTGTCGGTATTGGTCATTTGGCCGAAGGTGACCCCCTCCGTCACCGGAAGCTCGGACATCACGTAAGAAATCCCTGTCCCGCTGCGTCTTGCCGCCTCCACGAGCCATTCCTGCTGCCGTTCGCCGGTCAGCTTTTTGCCGCCGTAATGCGTGCTGATAAATCGGTTGGAGGCCTGGTGATATATCGCGATGTTGGATATATAACGGTTGACGGATACCGAATTCGACAGCTGCTCCAGAATGCTGGAGAAATCGACGATCGACTGGGGTGAAAAGTCCGTGCTGTTCTTGTTCAGCATTTCATTCATCGCCGGATCGGCTGCGATCAAGGTCGATATTTCCTCGACGTTCTGCAGCGCCAGATCGAAGTGATTCATCGCGGAGGACAGCGCCATTTCCGTCCGCTCGACCGCCTGCTCATACAGGATGTCCCTTGACCGTTCGATCGCAAAGAGGCTGATGATGACAAGCGGAAGCAGAATCAGCAAAAAATAGCCGGTCAGGCGGGTTTGGATATTTTGCGAGAAACGGTCCCGGATCCATCGAATCATTGCAATCATGCGATTGGCCTCCTTTGACCGGGCCCATTACTTTTGTTTCGCATACCACTCGTTCACTTCCTTCGTAATTTCATCTCCTCCTTGCTCCTTCCACTGCTTCACGTACTCATCGAATGCGTCCAGGGGCTCCAAGCCCATGATGATCTTCGTGAACACGTCGTCCAAGGTGCCCAGCTTCTTGCTGTATTTGCCCATGGCCGGCGTAGGTACCCCGTAGAAGGCACTCGGCATAATATTCGGGGTGATCCGCTGCAAATTGTCATACAGATTGAAGTCTCCCAGCGAATCCAGCCGTTCCTTGAACAGCAGCTCGTCAGGGACATCCACAAGCGATTGATATATCCCCCTATACAAATGCTCGTCATGGAGGGCAAAATCGGTCACAATCTTGCCGTCCTGCCACCACCAGATTTCATTCTCGAAGCCAAGCTTCAGCGTTTTGTAGTTGCTGGCGATGAAATCCAATAGCTGAATCACCTCGGCCGCATGCTTTGATTCCGCCGGGATGACGTTATACCCGCGAATAATATCCTTGCCGTATACCCCTTTCTGACCTCCCGGCCCGATCGGGTATTCAAGCGGAATCCATTCCGCGTTCGGATCCTTTTTCATATTGGCTGCAATCGGTCCCCGGGTGTCGTACCACGTCGCCGAGAACAGCCCGACCTGGCCGTCTTCGATTTTTTCGAACAGGTTGTTTTGCAGATTAAGGGGAAACTCCCGGTCCAGGAGGTTCTCGCTGTACAGCTTTGCGAAAAATGCAAGCGCTTCCTTTGTTTCTGGCAGCGTGCTTCCGTACACCAGCTGTCCGTCCCGCTCGAACCAGGTATCATTCAGCTGCGTCCCGAACGCGCCGAAGAAGGGCGATGACCTGCCCAGATCGGAAGTAAAGATGAGACCGATCGTATCCTGAACGCCGTTGCCGTCCGGATCGTCCTGGGCGAAGGCGCGAATCACCTCGTAATATTCGTCCAGCGTTTCGGGCGGCTCCAGGCCGAGGCGGTCAAGCCAATCCTTTCTGGCGTACATCAGCTCTACCCCCGTCACCTCGTTCAGGCTCGGAATTGCATAGATTTTACCGCCGTATTTTACCCGTTCCCATACCTCGGCCGGGATTTTCTCCTTCAGGTGGGGACCGTACTTGTCGATCAGCTCATCCAGCGGCATGAACGCCCCCTGCTTGACATAGTTGTCAAACCATACCGGCTCATAGGTGTGGAGCATATCCGGCAGATTGCCGGAGGACATAATGACATCGAGCTTTTCATTGTACACTTCCGTCGGCGGGGTGTTGACTTGGATATCCAGCCCGGTGTTCTGCTCGATGTAATTCAAATAGCGGTTGTCATTCTCATCCATCCCGGCCGGAAACGTCATGCCGAGATTCGATATGACGATGTTGATCGTCGTTGCCTTCGGATCTCCCGAAGGCTGCTCCTCGTTAGCTCCGCCCGTATCCATACAGCCGGTGACGAGAAGGATCAGAAATACTAGTACAGGAAGCCACAGAACATTACCAGCAAACAGCCTTGGATCGTTATCCTTGCCGCGTTGAATCCCATTCTTACAAGCCTTGTTAATCGGCATAGGTTCTTGTCACTCCCTTCATCTCGTAAACTAATACTACTATATAACGATTTTTTTGTGAGTAAGATCGTTATTTTTTCTGCAGTGGTCTTTTTTGTTTTTTCTTTAGAAGAATGATCGTCGGACAAAAAAACAGAGGAACCCGAAGCTTGTTGGTTAGCCTGATCTAGGAAAAAGCCGTCCCTTTCGATACGCAAGTCGTATCGTCAGGAACGGCAATCGAGGGCATCAACGACTACATCAAAGCGTTGTGCGTTGTACGTTAAGCGTTAAGCAGGTCCAGATCTTGTCAAAGACGACGAACCTGAAAGAACCTGAAAATAAGCCAAATAGCCAGGACCGCCTTGTTATTGGGACCCTGGCTATTTCTATAAGCAGTTCAAGAAGCCGACCGCCCCTTCTCCGACAAGAAACATCGAAAGTGAGCGGGCTTCCTTATTTTCTTTCGTCTTCGCTCCCTGGCTGCTCCAGCAGCGGGAGACTGTCGGCGGGCTGCTCCCCGCCAACTTGAATCACCTCGAACGTCTTGCCGCAGTGAGAACAGAACTTGGCGTTAATGGCCGAGCTATTCCCGCAGCTGCGGCATACCTTTTCATCCGTAAGGTTTGCAATCTGCAGCTGATTTTGCTCGATTTCGAATTTCAGCTCCTGGATTTTCGCCACATAGGCTTGGATGCTCTCCCGGTCGGGGGGCCACTGCCCCGCTTCGGCGGCCTCATATACGGCCTTGCCGATTTCAAGAAGCTGCTCGTTAATATCGCTCTTCTTGCCGCTGTTCTGCAGCTTTAATTTATTGACTTCCACCAAAATTTTCGCTTTGTTTCCGGCATCAGACACGCCGGCCTTGAATTTATCGAAAAAACTCAAGCTAACGATCCCCTCCTTTCACCTGTTCTCCATCCATTGTATTATAGCTTATCTCCGCTATGCCGCATCATGAACATCCAACGACAGGGATCTCCAATGGTTCTCGGATTAAAAAGTGATTCTTACAATCCCGTCAGAAGCATTGTAAGATATGCTGGAGCCAAGACCTCTGGCAAATACCTGCAGCGGAACATAAGTCACTCCATCGATAACTTTGGGAGCTACCGCTATGGATTCCGACTTGCCGTTATAGAATACGGTCCGGCTTCCGATGGTCAAAGTCACTTTATGGGTTCCCCGTTGGACGCCAATCGCCCCGACTTCCTTGTTCCAGCTCACCTTGGCCCCCATACCTTCGGCAATTTCACGAAGCGGCACCAAATTGGTATGGTTATAAATCAGCGGATGGCTTCCGAATTTCACGAGACTCCCGTTAACATATACCTTAATATCCGACTTTGCATAGGTTGGAGCCTTTGGTTTTGGTTGCGGTTTGGACGAAGCGCGCGTTGTCGACTTCGAGGAAGAAGACTTGCTGCCGGAGCTGCTTCCTCCGTTATGATAGTGGTATTCGCCATACGATAACCCCCACCGCTCGCAATTCGTCCAGCAATGATGCCCGCCGCTGGCGTCCGTTCTTCCAGGATGTGCGGAAGCAACCGTGCTGGACAACAGAATCAATGCTATCGCTGCAAACCCTATTTTTTTCTTCAACTTAATGACCTCCTGGGATAATATTCCTCAACATTCTAGCATAATTCTATATAGAAGATTCATATAAAGAACAAAAGCTTTATCTTTTAAATCACGACTTTCGTTTCACCTTCCGGTTTGCGGTTTATCGTTACATATAACCGATCCCTTTGTGCCAAAATATTGCCGGAAAGGAATGAGGCCGATATGAGCAAAGACAAACCCGAATACGACGGAAAATTTCCCGGCGTGGACCCGATTCCCGAACCGGACCGTCCGGATCAAGCAGCTACAGACAAACTGGACGATCTCGTCCTGGGCGTGCTTGAAAACGAAAACGAGGAAGATTTGGACTTGGAGCCTGAAACGAAAAATTACGATAAACTCCGTGAGAAATAAGACAGCATCTCTCGTTCAGCCAGTCCCAAGCCTATATCCACCATATATTAAAAATACAGGCAAAACTTCAATTGATCTGTAAAAGTGTTGAAATAAAAATAATCGTTCTCGTTTTGAGAACGATTATTTTTATGTTATCATTACATATAGAAAGTTTGGGTCGAAAGGAGGGAATCCCATGGAACGTTTCTTAAAGCTGGTTAAAACGATCTGGATGCTTATTCTTGTGCTGATTACGGCATTTGCTCTCTACATTCCCGTTCAAGAGTATTACACCGATGAAACTGTGGACGAGAGATATGTTTACAAGCATAGCATGAATCCGAAAGCCGCTGTTCTGAAACATTCGCAAATTCTCTCCAAGCTTAAGGTCGCCGGCAGCTCCAAGTCGGTGTTCTTCATGCTATCGGCCGTCCTGATGCAGCGTATCCCCAAAATTCGTCTGCCTTACCGGCCGATTATACCGCGTCGACTCAGACTTATGGTTCTATTCCCCATTAAGTACACATCGGTTTACGTTAGCCGTCCTTCCCGATTCGCAGTCTGATCCGGACCGCGTTCCTTTTAAACATGCCCATTTCCCATAAATATAAAGTTATATTCAGCCTAGTGTTAAATGTCAACAATCCCTAGGTTTATTTCATGCTGTGCATAAAACCTGGGCATCACTCATGTCTCTTTGTCTTTATTTCGACTTACTAAATGAGTTTATAAAAATATCGGATTGATTTTTTCAGGAGGATGTTAGCCTATGCATGTTCGTGAAACAGATTTACCCGGAATCGGTAAAAAATTCGTCATTGATACGCGTGGAGGAGATAAGCTGGTCGTCATTATTCACGATGACGGCCGGCGCGAAATGTACCATTACGAATATGACGATCCGGAGGAAAGCATCTCTATGATTTCTTTGGATGATGATGAAGCCCGCCAAATAGCTGCCATTGTTGGCGGTCTTACCTATAAACCGAAAGCGCTCGAGACGATTGATATGGCCCTCGATGAGCTGATCATCGAGTGGTACCGCATCGAACCCCACTATTATGGGGCAGGCAAATCGATCGGCGATCTCGGCGTACGTCAGCACTCCGGTGCGACGGTCATTGCAGCCGTTGATAAAAACAGCAAACAAATCAATCCCGGCCCTGACGTAATCATTACCCCCGATTCGACGCTTGTTGTCGTGGGGGAGCGTCAGCAGCAGCGGTTATTTAAGCAAATCTTGATGAACGGACGTGGTTGATGAATGAATCATATGGTTTTAGAAGTCGGATTGGCAATCGCCCTGATTGCCCTTGCGGGGCTGTTATCCGCTAAACTCCGGTTTTCCGTCGTCCCCTTCTATATTTTGGTAGGGATGGCGGTAGGACCGCATGCGTTTCACTGGGGCGAATTTGATTTCCGCTTTATTGAGAGCGCCGAGATCATTGAATTCATGGGCAGGATCGGCGTGCTGTTTCTATTGTTCTACCTCGGCCTGGAGTTTTCCGTCGGCCGTCTCATTAAATCCGGCAAATCGATCGTAATCGGCGGCAGCATTTATATTGCCATCAACTTTACGCTGGGGCTCATGATCGGGATATTCTCCGGCTTTCCAGTCGCCGAGACGCTCATCGTTGCAGGGATTACCACGATATCCTCCAGCGCAATCGTCGCCAAGGTGCTGGTTGACCTGAGAAGAACCGCAAATCCCGAGACGGAAATGATTCTTGGCATCATTATGTTCGAGGACGTGTTCCTCGCCGTCTATATTTCGATTCTGTCCGGTCTTGTTCTAAGCGGCTCTTCCTCGCTCGGAGGCGTGCTGCTGTCAGCCGTCATTGCACTTGGCTTTATGCTGCTTGTCATCATTGTCGGCAGAAAAGCCGTTCCATTGCTGAATAAAGCCCTTAATATCAGGTCGAATGAACTGTTTGCCCTGGTGATATTTGCAGCATTATTTCTGCTTGCGGGCTTTGCCGAGACCATTCACGTGGCGGAAGCCATTGGTGCGCTGCTCGTCGGGCTTGTCCTGGCGGAGACCGAGCATCGCGAACGGATTGAGCATTTAATTTTGCCGTTCCGGGATTTCTTCGGTGCGTTATTCTTCTTTAGTTTCGGTTTAACGATCGTACCTTCCGAGCTTGGCGGAGCTGTATGGCTGTCGTTGATCGCCGTTATCATCACCCTGCTCGGCAACTTTATCGCGGGCATGCTTGCAGGCCGCAGCGCAGGATTATCTACCAAAGCATCCTCGAATATCGGCCTGACTATCGTATCCCGGGGGGAGTTCTCGATTATTCTCGCCAATATGGGAAAAGCCGGCGGGCTTGCAGCCTTCATCCAGCCGTTCGCCGCGTTATACGTGCTGATCCTGGCGATTCTCGGGCCATTGCTGACGAAAGAATCCAAGCATGTGTATAACTTTTTGAATAAAATTTTTAAATTTAAAGACTACAAGGAGAAGAAACCGGTTAAACCGAAGCTAAAGGATGAAAGTGCCAGCGGATAAAGGAGGGGTTACTTCCTATGGTTCAAGTCCCGAACAGGGCCATGAACAAAGTGCAGGGCGCAATCAAAAGGGAAGGCATGGGGAGGCGGCTGGCCATGGCCATCATTGGCGGACTGATCGCCGCCTTCGGCCTGGATCTGTTTCTTGTGCCAAGCGGCATCATTGCAGGCGGCGTATCGGGAATATCTGCGCTTGCGGCGCATCTGACGGGGCTTCATACCGGCATGTTCCTGTTTGGGCTGAACTTGCCCCTGCTGCTGCTTGTTTACCGGCAGCCTGACCGGGAGCGGGCTCTGATCGCTACGGCCGGCTTGCTGACGTTTTCCGTCTGTTCGATTTTGTTCTTCCCCATCCCGTCGCTGGTCGACAGCAAGATTGGCAGCGCCGGCATCGGCGGCATTTTCCTCGGACTCGGGATCGGCATCGGCCTTCGATACGGCGTCGTGCTGGATACGCTGCAGATGCCCAAACTGCCCCAGCAGCTATCATATCTGCTTGCGCATCTGAAGCTGCCCTATATTCAGATCCTGGTTAACCTTCTGGTGTTAACGCTGGCGGGGCTGCTTCTAGGCTGGGAACGGGCGATGTATTCCGCAGTCGCCTGCCTCTTGGCACTGGAAACCGGGCGAATTACAACATCCCGTCTTCCCTTGAAACGGGAAATTCGCATCCAATGCGCCAGCTCGGCAGAGATTGCGCAGGGTATCAAAGCCATGATGGGATATGAGCCGAGACCCCCGGTCTTAGGCGAACATGGGGAGGAGAACCCGTTACCTGTCCCCCTTGAAACCGACGAGCTTGTTTATTTGGTTCACGTACTGGAGATGCCCAGATTCAAATCGATCGTCTGGAGCCTCGATCCCCGTGCGGAAATTACGATACTGCATGAATGAGATTCCATCTCTCCAGTCCAAGAGGCTGTCCAGAAGGTCCATTGACCCCGGGCAGCCTCTTGCTATGCTGCTGAAGCTGGGACGTATCTTCCAACCATCACCGATCACGAACTACTAAAAAAGATGATTCCTGTACGATACAGGGATCATCTTTTATCCATTTCACATTCCTGGATATCTGCAATGCCCGAATGTCCGGCTATTTGCGAAATTGCTGGATCAGAAACAGGATCAAGGATCCTACAACACTGATCACCAGGCAAGTAACGATCGGAAAATAAATTTTGACATTCGGCTTATCCACGACGATATCGCCAGGCAGCCGCCCGATAAAGCGGCCGATTACCGGCCACAGCAGCCCGACGACGATCAAGGCGCCGCCAATCCACAGCAGGGTCCGGGTCACCGGATGCATCTTCCATCACCTCATTCATTCATCCTACCTGCAAGCGCAAGCCTCGGTTTCTTGTATCATAAAGGATTTGACGGACAGGATGCAAGGTTGCCCTCTACGTATGCCGAAATGGATGAACCCTATTTGCACTTCTTTCGTTTTATCCCCATTTAGCCCTTCACCGCTCCCGCCGTCATGCCGTCAATGAAGTATTTTTGGAACGCCACAAACAGGATAAAGATCGGAATGATGGAGAAGAAGGAGCCGACAATCAACAGGTCATAGTTGTTGCCGTAGGGGGTCAGCAGCGTCTTCAAGCCGATGGGCAGCGTATATTTATTCGCATCGCTGAGCACCATAAAAGGCCACAGAAAGTTATTCCAGCTGTTCATCCCGTTCAGGATCGCCATTGCCGCGAAGGAAGGCTTCATGACGGGCAGAATAAGCCGCATATAGATGCCGTACTCCGAGGCGCCGTCAACTCTCCCTGCAGCGATAATTTCTTTCGGGACGCCGCGCAAATACTGCCTGAAGAAGAAAATGGTGGCCGCGCTGGCGATGCCGGGGAGCACGATGGCCGAATACGAATTCATGAGGCCGATGTTGTACGTCAGCGTGTACAGCGGGAGCAGCAGAATCTCAAACGGTACCATCATGATCAGAAGCACGCATACGAACAGCAGGTTTTTTCCGACGAAATCATATGCGGCAAACCCGTATGCCACCGTCGCGCTGACGATCAAAGTTAACGCTACCTGAACCACCGTCAACAGCAGGGAGTTGAAGAACCACATGAAGTAGGAATGGTCTCCGGTAAAGAGGTAGGCAAAATTATCAAAATTGATGACCGACAGATCGAATTTCAGGTTGAGCCCATACCGGATCAGATCCTCGCCAGGCTTGAAGGATGCAATCGTCACCGCATAAAAGGGCACCAGAATCAGGAAGCACAGAACCGCGAAAAGAAGAAAGAGCAGCACCTTGATCACCGTTTCCCGTCTCATGGTCAATCCTCCTTCTTGAACATGCCCGACAGCTTGAGCTGCGTCAGATTAATGATCATCGTAATGGCAAGAAGCACGATCCCGACGGCGGCGGCATATCCCAGATTGTTCTTCTCGATTCCTTGGCGGTACAAGTACCCGACGATGGTGAGGCCGATATTTTTAGGGGAATTGTTGCCGTTCCACAGCATCATGCTCTCGATGAACATGGCCAAGCCTGCATAAATGCTGATCGTCAGCACATAAATCGTGGTCGGCTTCAGCAAGGGCATGGTGATTTTCGTGAATTTCTGAAAGGATGACGCGCCGTCAATGGAGGCCGCCTCGTAATATTCATCCGGAATGTTCTTCAAGCCCGATAAAAAATACAGCATATTGACTCCGGTCCAGCGCCAGGTTGCCAAAGCCAGCAATGCGATAAAGCCGGTCACCTGTCCTTTCAAAAATTTGACGGGGTCGATGCCGAACCAGCCTAATATGCTATTGATCAGCGAGCCTTCCATCTCGCCGAACATAAGCCGGAAGATCGTGCCCGCTACGACAACGGAGGTCAGCGCAGGGAAAAAGAAGGACGACTTGAAAAACTCCCTTCCCCACATCAGCTTGCTGTTGATCAACACCGCAAACAGCATCGGAAACGGAATGAGGATAAGCAGCGTAAGGACCATATAGATCGCACTGTTCGTCACCGCCTTTAGAAACACGCCGTCTCCTGACAGCTTCTCATAGTTGTCCAAGCCGATCCATGACGCCTCTTGGCCCAGCTGAATCTTCTGAAAGCTCATGCCGAGCGAGCTCCCGAGAGGGTACACCCAGAACACGAGAAAGACGAGGATGAACGGCAGGACAAATACATAAGGAGCCACCTTCTGGGAGTACAGAAATTTTTTAATCATCGGACTCTACTCCTTTTGAAGAGAGCCGCCCCTGGCATAGGGGCAGCTCTTTTTCGATTGAATGCATATCCATCACACGGCTATTTCAATTCCTGCTCGATTTGCTTCTGCGCGTCATTCAAAGCTTCGGTAATATCCTTGCCGTCCTCGAATATCTCATTGAAGGTCGTTGTACAGAGGACGTTATTGATTGTGGGCGACGCGGAGGTTGACTTAATGAGGCGGATTTCATCCTTTAGTTCATTTAGCACGTCAAACGGATTGTTGACGAAGTACTTCACGAACTGATTCTCGGGATTATGGGTCACATCCTTCATCTCCCAGACATCCATATTGACCGGGTCGAATCCGAGCGTGTTCCAAATCTCCTTGTTGGCGTCCAGGGACAGTTTGGCAAAAGCAAGGAAATCCTTCGCCAGCTTGACGTCCTTGGCGGTTTTGGTGACGACAGTACCGGTTCCCCCGCCTCCGACTGACCTTGGCATGCCCTCCTCCATAACAGGAATGGGAGCGATCGCAATTTTACCCGACAGGTCCGGCATGTAATTGGTGTATCTGGACATCTGCCACAGCGGCATAAAGGCCGTCGCATAATTGCCGGCATTGAATTCGCCGTAGGCCTCCTCCGTATCCGGCTGCCCGCCGGCAATCGTAGCGATAACGTTGTTGTCCTGCAAATCCTTCAGCAGCGTCATCGCCTTCACCATTTCCTCCGAATTTACGATCGGATTGCCCGATTCATCGGTCAGATCGGCACCCTGCTGCGCAAGCAGCATGGAAGCCTGCCAAGCGGCGCTCGTATCGGCGGTTCCCATATATTTTCCGGTTTTTTCATACACTTGGATTCCCGCCTGCTTGAAGTCCTCCCAGGTGACGATATCCTCGTAATTTACGCCGGCTTCCTTCAAGATTTCGGTATTATAAAACGCTACGCTAGCGCCGACATGCGTCGGTGCGCCATAGTTAACGCCGTCCTTGCTGTAAAGGTCGATTCGGGACTGGACGAGGGTGTCTCGGTATGGGTCAATGACGTCGTTCAGCGGCTCAAGCTGCGGCGTGCCGGCCAGAAAATCCGGGAATTTGCCAAGCTCGATATCGGCAATATCAGGTGCACCGGTGCCGGACTGAACGGCAATCGATAATTTGTTATGCATGTCGTCATATGGCATCACAGTAACGTTGAGCTTAATCTGCCGGTCCGGGTTCTCCGCGTTCCATTTCCCCAGCATCTTCTCGAAATGCTGTCCGTGGAGCTCCACGAATGTCCAATAGGACAGCTCCGTCGCGTTCTCGCCGGCCCCTCCGTCCAGAACAGAGGTTTCGCCGCCGGTACCGCCGGACTTTCCGCAGCCCCACAGCAGCAGCGCCATCGATAGTATGAGACTCACAATTGCCCACTTCTTTGTCATCATCAAGACCCTCCCCGAAATATTCATTCACTCGATTCCAACCGTCACTTCAAAACAGAAAATGCATCTGACCCTTCAGACACTCGCTCCGAAAGTGAAGCGCTTACAAAATGTGCAATGGAATAATTATTGGGAGATAGAGCAGTGCGCAGTGGATGCGCAGCTGCTCTAATAATATTGTGTTTAGGCCTTTTTCAAACGGATGACATTCCAGGATGCCTTGGCAAGCCTTGCCGTCACGATTCCGCTATCGAGCTTCGCTTCTCCGCGGTTATGCGGCTTTACCTTCTCCTCTGCAGCGGTATTCACCGCTTTCAGATCCTCGTGCTCCAGCACGATATGCTCGACAAGACGGTAGCCCTCGAAGCTGCGGACGTCGCAGGACAGCTCCAGCGCTTCTTCCAGATGGCGGTTGACGGCAAAGATCGTGATTTCCTCCTCCTCCTCGTTATGCACGACCGCGCTGTCCAAATACGGCACATCCGTGAAATCCTTGGAATCGTATACCGGCGAATCCACGATCGGAAGCAGCGATACGCCGCGGCCGTATTTCGAAGCATGCAGATACGGATAGAAGATGGTCTGCTTCCAGGCGCGTCCTCCGTTTTCCGTCATGATCGGCGCAATAACGTTAACCAGCTGCGCCAGACATGCCATCTTCAGCCGGTCCGCGTGACGGAGGAACGTGATCAGCATGCTTCCGACCAGCAGGGCGTCCTCGAAGTTGTAGACATCCTCCAGCTGAGGCGGAGCCACCGTCCAAGGCTCAATTTTTCGATCCGCATCGTTGGAATGATACCAGACATTCCATTCGTCAAAGCTGAGATACATCGTTTTTTTGCTTCGCTTCTTGGCTTTAATGTAATCGCAGGTAGACTTCACGGTATGGATAAAGTGATCCATATCGAGGGTTAGCGCCAAATAGTTGGCGGTGTCGTTATCACGGTTGCCATAGTACTGGTGCAGCGATATGTAGTCGACGGCCTCATACGTATGGTCGAGCGTAACGGCTTCCCACTCAGGGAAGGTCGGCATCGAGGAGCTGGAGCTTCCGCAAGCAACCAGCTCGATATCCGGGTCCACAAGACGCATGGCTCTTGCGGTTTCGACAGCCAGCCTGCCGTATTCGGCGGAGGTTTTATGACCGATCTGCCATGGACCATCCATCTCGTTGCCGAGACACCAGGTCTTGATCTTGTGCGGCTGCTCGTAGCCGTGACTGCGGCGCAGATCGCTCCAGTAAGTGCCTCCCGGGTGGTTCGTGTACTCCAGTAAATTTCGGGCGGCATCGATGCCCCGGGTGCCCAGGTTAACGGCCATCATGACATCGGAGCCGACCTCCTTAGCCCAGGAAATAAACTCGTTCGTGCCGACCTCATTGGGCTCCAGCGTCCGCCAGGCAAGCTCGAGCCGCTTGGGGCGTTCGGCAACCGGCCCAACGCCGTCTTCCCAGTTATAACCCGATACAAAGTTCCCGCCCGGATAACGAATGATCGGAACGTTCAACTCCTTGATCAAAGCTTTCACGTCGTTCCGAAACCCGCTTGCGTCCGCCGTCTCGTGTCCGGGTTCGTAAATGCCTCCATACACGGCACGGCCAAGATGCTCGATAAAGGATCCATAAATCCGGTTATCAACTTGGGCGATGCGGAATGATTTATCCACGATCATGCGTGCCTTGGTGTTCTTAGCTGTCAAATCGTTCACCTTCCATTTAATTAAATTATAAAACAATTCAAATGATATTGAATGAATCCGTTTTCAGTTATAAAATAGCATATGAGAATTTGGATGTAAATAATAAAATATAAAATAATTTATATTTGTTTGAATCAAATTCAAATTTCTTGTTATTTGGGGATTTTCATCCCTTCCCCTTCCACTGTTTTTGGGGTTTTGGTTTATATAAATATGGAGGAAATGCGTTGTTTTCGACTTTTTTCCTGAATTGCAGCAGCCATTTTGACATGGAAAACTGGCATCTTTATTTCCTCGACATATTGATTTATAATTATTTGAAATAAACCGAAGTGAAGCCTGTGCATGTGTCCTATCACCTAACTGGAAGAAGGTTTTGAATACCATGATCTATATTAAGGATTTAATGAGCGGACTGGATATTTTCAAAGCGCTCAGCTCCGATATTCGCATCCAGATTCTTGAGCTGCTTGCCAAGAATCAAAGCCTCAATTTGAACGATTTGGCCAACCGGCTGAACCTAAGCAACGGTGCCATCACCATGCATATCAAGAAGCTGGAGGAAAGCGGACTGATTGAAATCCACACCACCGGAGGCAAACACGGCATTCAGAAGATCTGCTATCTGAACAAGGATAAGCTGATGGTGGATTTGCGCAGCAAGGATGTCGAGAATTTGTACGAGGTCGAGATTCGGGTCGGGCATTACAGCGACTATCAGGCCGTTCCGACCTGCGGTCTGGCAACCAAGGACAGCATTATCGGGGACTTCGACGATCCGCGCTACTTCGCCGATCCGCAGCGGATCGATGCCGAAATCATTTGGCTGACAGAAGGGTTTCTGGAGTACCGCATTCCGAACTATTTAAAGCCGAACCAGGCATTTCGCGAAATTCAGTTTTCCTTGGAGCTCGGCTCCGAAGCGCCGGGATTTTGCGACAATTATCCGTCGGACATTTTTTTCTATATTAACGGAGTGGAGCTTGGCAGCTGGACCAGCCCCGGCGATTTCGGAGACACCCGCGGCACCTTCAATCCGGAATGGTGGCCGCCTCATCTGAATCAATACGGCATGCTGAAGCTGATCCGGATCAATCAGGAGGGCAGCTTCATCGATGGCTGCCGCATTTCGGACGTCAGCCTGGACCAGATCCAGCTTAATTACAAGAGCGACATTACGTTCCGGATTGCAGTTAACGAGCGCTCCGTCAACAAACGGGGCCTAACGATTTACGGCAAGCACTTCGGCAATTACAGCCAGGATCTGCTGGCGCGCGTGCTCTACGATGTGAAGGAAGAATAGAAGCGGAGCCGTTCTGAGGAACGGCTCCGGCTCGATAATCGCATATACGGGCTACTGAGTGAGCATTTTCATTTGTCCGAAACCCTCCTTAACTAGGCTAAAGCCACGCTTGAAGGTAATCGAAACATGCTGGGTTAACCTTTCGCCTGTTGATTTCTCATAGTATGAACAAAAGAACTGTCCCCCGGTAGAACATTCTGCATTGGGACAGTTCTTTTGGTTTCATGATCATTTCAAATTTTCGTTTCTCGGGTGAAACCACCCAAGATTTTTGAAATATTTAGCTATTGTTTTTTACAAGATCATCTAGACGAGTTCAGGCTCGTTCTTATATAACCGGCGCGATATTCGCCCGGCTTGCTTCGATATACACGGCTTTCAGCCATTCGACTGCTCGCTTATCTTCTAGTGCGCTCGGTTCCCTAATGGTCCCTTGCTTCATTCAATATCCGCAACAGCGTGTGACGATTTCGCAGCGTGTGGGCTTCCTGAAGACTTGACTCCAGCAGTGCTCGGTCAACACCGAGCTCGCTGATGCTGGACGGGCCGCCGGCCTGCTTCAATAGACGGGCAATCTCATCTTGGGCCGGCACGTGCTCAAGCCACTCCCGCGCCCGATGCCGCAGCGGGTTCCATTCCTTCGGCTCGACGCCCGGAAGGATCCCGTTATCCACTGCATTATGATACAGCCGGGAAATCTCGCCGCAGGCGACGCCCACCTTGGCTCCATGCAGCAGCGCACGACGTCCGAGACGCAAATATTCCATTTCCCAGTAATGGGACAAGTGATGCTCTGCGCCCGATGCCGGGTGGGACTGTCCGAACAGCAGCATGGCGATGCCGGACTCGATCAGCGCCGTCATCAGAGTCCTTATCCCTTCTTCAGACCGCTCGCCGATCGACTCCACATGTCTGACACAGGCTTCAAGCGCACGCTCTGTAATCATGGCCACCTGATCATTATACGGCTCGTTTCCGGCCAGCGCCGAAAATTTCCAGTCGAACAGCGACGTATACTTGCCGAGCATATCGCCAAAGCCGGCCGCAACGAGCGGCTGCGGCGCACTGGTTAGGATGTCCAGATCCGCGAAGATGGCGACCGGAGCCGCAGCCGGGAAGGTTTGTTTTACGCCGCGCACGATGATAGGAGCTCCGAGCGAAGTAAATCCGTCCACCGAAGGAGCCGTCGGCACGGAAATGAACGGCTTGCCGGTGCGGTGGCTCACGAAGCGCGCAATATCATGAATCGTGCCTGAACCGGCCGCGATCAGGCTGCCCGTGCGCGCCGGCTCCGCTTCAATGAACAGCTGCATGATCGACTGCTCGTCCGCGACCACATCCCCCTGTTTGTCCGGCTTCAGGAGGCATAGCCTGGCCTCCAGTCCCTCTGCCGCAAACTGCTCCTCCAATATTTTGCCGCAAGCCTCGTACGTATTCGCATCTACGACAATGATGGAAGGTCCGAGGCCGTTCTCCTTAACGTAACGGGACACTTGAAGAACGGCACCCGCTTCAAGCACCATATGCGAAAGTCCGCCAAAGCCCGGATTCTGTTCCTTCATCTCGCTGACCAGGCTCTTCGCGTAGCTTAAATGATCCGTCATTGCAGCTTCTCCCCTCTCCATTCCGGCATATCTGCAATATATCTTTATCTCTATACAAGTTGAACAAACCATTGGATGTTAGGGCAAGCACGCAGCATATTCCTGCAAACGCTGTAGGTACCGCCCTATAAAAGTAGCTGTCACGACAATTACGTCGGTTTATTCGGCGGCCTGCTTAATCCGCTTCAACCGCTTCATCACATCGTTCTCGCCGCGTCCGAAATAATCATGCAGCTTGCTGTATTCCTGATACAACGAGTCGTACACTTCTACATGCTCGGGGATCGGCTTGAAGGTCTCTTCCTTCACGCGCGCCATATATTGGGCGGCATCAATGATCGTATCGTAGCCGCCCTGCTCCTTGCCTGCCGCGACGGCCGCAAACATCGCCGCTCCGAGGGCCGGTGTCTGCTTGGAGTCTGCTACGATGATTTCGCGGTTGGTGACATCCGCATAAATCTGCATCAGCAGGCGATTTTTCTGCGGCAAACCTCCGCATGCATACAGTACGTCGACATTCACGCCGTTATTATTGAATGCATCTACGATTTTACGGGTACCGAACGCCGTTGCTTCAAGCAGGGCCCGGTATATCTCCTGCGGCTTCGTCAACAGGGTCATCCCGAGGATCATCCCGGTCAGATCCGTATCCACGAGCACCGAGCGGTTGCCGTTCCACCAATCGAGCGCCAGCAGCCCGGTCTGGCCCGGCTTGTAGGCCGCGGCTTCCCGCTCCAGCCATTGATGGACACCGATGCCCTCCTGCGCAGCAGCCTCTTTAACATAAGCAGGGAGCGCTTCTTCCACGTACCATTCGAAAATATCGCCGACCGCCGATTGTCCCGCCTCATAACCGAACAGTCCCGGGATAATGCCGTCCTCCACAACTCCGCACATGCCTTCGACCTGCTTCTCTTCCGTGCCTAGCAGCATATGGCAGATCGAGGTTCCCATCGCCATAACCAGCTTTCCGGGGGTGACCACGCCGACCGCCGGTACGGCCGCATGGGCGTCCACATTGCCTACCGCAACGGCAATACCCGGCTTAAGCCCCATCATCTCGGCCATCGCTTCCGTCAATCCGCCTGCGTTGCTTCCGAGCGGAATAACGTCGCCGCGCAGCTTCGTATCGGTTAAATGCTCGAGCCTAGGATCAAGCGCTTTGAAATACGCCTTGCTCGGATATCCGTCCTGCTTGTGCCAGATCGCTTTATAGCCTGCCGTACAGCTGTTGCGGACGATGTTGCCCGTCATTTGGGAGATCACCCAGTCCGTCGCTTCAAGGAACATATCCGCGCGTTCATAGATGGCCGGCGCTTCATCAAGGATTTGCCATACTTTAGCAATCATCCATTCGGATGAAATTTTGCCTCCGTAGCGAGGAAGGAAGGCTTCGCCCCGCTCCGCCGCGATCCGGTTAATCTTGTCGGCTTCCGGCTGGGCCGCATGATGCTTCCATAGCTTCACCCAGCTGTGCGGCTCGTCGGCAAGTCCGGGATCGAAGCAAAGCGGCTCGCCCCGTTCATCCACCGGGAGCATCGTGCACGCCGTAAAATCAATCCCGATGCCGATCACGTCCGCCGGATCGATTCCCGACTGACGAATGACGGCCGGCACCGATTCCCGCAAAACCTCGAGATAATCACCAGGATGCTGAAGCGCCCAGTCATGCTCCAGCTTCTTCCCCGAGCCAGGCAATACCTCGTCAATGACGTGATGCCGGTAAGGCGTAACATGATCGGCGATTTCATGCCCGTTCGCCAGATCGACCAGAACCGCACGGCCCGATTGGGTACCGTAATCGACACCGATGGTATACTTTTTCCCCACTTGATTTCCTCCTCAAAGCATAATGTTAAAAAGGTGCTCCTGTTTTGTGCTCATCGTTCTGTTGTCCGCCTGTTGTTTCTTCAATTGAATGAACCGTGGTTGAAACAAGCTGTCAAAGGGATCGACGACCCCTAAAAATCTCGCTGCTGCTTTTGTTTCCTCGATCAATTACTTATTAAATCCATAATATTAAAATAAAGGCGGGTTCTATTTCTACTTTTGTCCGTAATAGGCATTGACGCCATGCTTTCGCAAATAGTGCCGATCCAGCAGCGCTTGATCCATCGGAGGCGTATCCGGATTGATCTGCTGCATTCTCGCCGCAATTTTGGCGCACTCTTCGAGCACGACCGCATTGTGAACCGCATTATCCGCATCCTTTCCCCATACGAACGGGGCATGGGAATGAACCAGTACCCCCGGTATCCGGTTCGGGTCCAGATCAGCGAAACGCTCGACGATCACGTTGCCGGTCTCGAGCTCATAGTCTCCTTCAATTTCGCTGCGGGTCATCGGGCGGGTGACGGGAATCTCTCCGTAGAAGTAATCCGCATGGGTCGTTCCATAAGCAGGCAGTGCGCGCCCAGCCTGAGCCCAGCTCGTTCCCCATGGGGAATGGGTATGCACGATCCCTCCGATCTCCGTAAAATGCCGATAGAGCACCAGGTGGGTCGGCGTATCGGAAGATGGCCGCAGATGGCCTTCGACAATTTGGCCTTGCAGGTCCAGCACGACCATATCCTCCGCCTTTAACTCCTCGTAAGGGACACCGCTCGGCTTGATGACGACCAGCCCTTGCTCACGGTCTATCCCGCTTACATTTCCCCACGTAAATGTGACAAGCCCATGCTTGGGCAGCGCCAGATTGGCTTCCAGCACCTGCTGTTTCAAATCCTCTAACATGAACAACCGCTCCTCTCTATATTTGAAAAATATAGTTGTACGTACAAGTTGGCGAGCACCGGTCCGATTACTCGGACCTTTGTTCATTTATGCTCAACTATTCAGTATCTGTCCTGCCGGTTTCATGACGGACTCCCTCTCCACCAGCTGCGGCTGGAAGATCGTATCCTCAATGACGGCGGCCTCCTCAATCATGCTGATCAGCTGACTGGCAGCCATCACGCCCATCTCGGTCTTCGGATGCGTCAATGTCGTCAATTTCGCTCCCGCTGCCAAGGCGAGCGCCGAATCGTCAAAGCCGATCACCGATACATCGCTAGGGATATGGTGGCCGCAGCGTCCTGCTGCTTCGATCAGGGCAACGGCCAGCTCGTCGTTGTAGCATACCAGCCCCGTCGGACGCTGGTCCTGCGGCCGGCTCAGCAGCTGCACCGCCTGCTCGTAGGGGAGCACGTTCCGCTGCTCGGTCGTATAGGTGATCACCCGGTCAGGCGACACCGGAATGCCGAATTCCCGGTGGGCGCGCAGAAAGCCCTTCAGCCGGTTTACGCCCTGGAGGTCATCCCTTTTAAAGAAGCCGGCAATCCGGGTGTGGCCCTTCTCGATCAGGTGGCGGGCAGCCTTATAGCCTCCGGCCTCGTCATCCACTTTCAGGCACGGGCATTCGAGCTCCTGATACTTCTCGTTGATCATCAGAAACGGAATCCCTTTCTCCTGCAGTGACAAAAAATAACCGAGGTTCGGGTTGCCTTCCGCACTCTTGGTCGGCTCGATGATCAGCCCGCTGAGCGGCTGGCTTGTCATCAGCTGCAGGCTCTCCATCTCCTTCTCCTTGTTGTTGTCCGTGCTTGCCAGCAGGAGGCGGTAGCCTCTGCTGCGAAGCTCGGCTTCCGCCCCGCGGACAATATGCGGAAAGATGTAATCGGAGATGTAGGTTGTGATGATGCCGATCGTCTTCACCTGCTCGCTGCCGTGCCGCTTGGGATTTTTCGCGAACGTCCCCTTGCCCTGAATTCGCTCAAGCCAGCCTTCCTTCTCCAGCTCGCCGAAGGTTTGGCGGACCGTTTGCCGGCTGACGCCGAACTGATCGGCGATCTCATGCTCCGAGGGCACCTGCTTCCCCGGCTCCAGCCTGCCCGATTCGAACCAGGACAGCAGCTCGTTCTTCAATACAATATATTTGGGTATCCGTCTGTTATTCATCATTCACCTCTAGCCTTACGCACTCATGATACCGGAATCAATCCTTTATTCATTGATCATTCCGGAGCTATCTCGTTATTGTAACACAGGCCAGGGCATTACTGACAGAACCCGAAACCCGCTTAGCGAAGACGATAGGCAGCTTCGCTCCAGCGGAGTTCATTTTTAAACCGGGCCAGGCTTGTGTCTTTGTCAATGATAACCGCTTCAATACCGGCCATCTCCGCCCAGTCGCTCAGCTGCTCGGACGTGATCGCGTAAGAAAGCACCGTATGATGCGCGCCGCCGGCCAAAATCCAAGCCTCTGCCGATTCCCGAAGCGACGGCTGCGGCTTCCACAATACGCGGGCTACAGGCAGCTTCGGCATCGGCTTCTCCACTTTGACGCCGTCCACGACATTGACGAGAAGGCGGAATCGATGGCCGAGGTCGACGAGCGATGCATTCACGGCCGGACCGTCCTGGCCGTTGAATACGAGACGGGCCGGGTCGGCTTTTCCGCCGATACCGAGCGGATGTACCTCAACCGATGGCTTATCGAGCGCGATGGTAGGACATACCTCCAGCATGTGGGATCCGAGAATCATATGGTTACCCGGCTCGAAATGATAGGTGTAGTCCTCCATAAAGGAAGTGCTCTTATTGCCCGCAAGGACCTTCAGAACTCGGGTCAACGCCGCCGTCTTCCAGTCGCCTTCGCCGCCGAATCCGTAGCCTGCTTCCATCAGTCTCTGTACGGCTAAGCCGGGAAGCTGCTCCATGCCGTGCAAATCCTCGAATGTCGTCGTGAATGCGCCAAATCCGCCCTCTTCGAGGAAGCGACGCAAACCGATCTCGATGCGGGCTTGATAAGCGATGGAATCGCGGACCGGACCGTCAGAGAGCCCTTCCTTCGTGATGGAGTACTGCTCCGCATATTCGTTCAGCAGCGCCTTCACTTCATCGTCGCCGACTTGATTCATCGCATGAACCAGATCGCCGATGCCATAGCCGTTGACGGACCATCCAAGCTTAATTTGCGCTTCGACCTTATCCCCCTCGGTCACGGCAACTTGGCGCATGTTATCGCCAAAGCGGGCAACCTTCAGTCTGCGGCTCTCTGCATAAGCGGCAGCCGTTCGCATCCAGCCCGCGATCGCGCCGCGAACCTCGCCGTCCTCCCAGTGGCCGACAACGACCTTGCGGGCGATGCCGAGACGTGCTCCGATATGGCCGTATTCACGGTCTCCGTGCGCGGACTGGTTCAGGTTCATGAAATCCATGTCGATCGTTTCCCAAGGAATATCGCGGTTGAATTGGGTGTGGAAATGAAGAAGCGGCTTCTGCAATTGGGACAAGCCGGCGATCCACATTTTCGCAGGGGAGAATGTGTGCATCCAGGTCATGATCCCTGCACAGGTCTCATCATTGTTGGCCTCGAGAATCAAATGGTATATCTCATCCGGTGTCGTTACGATCGGCTTGAACACGATAGGGTACGGAAATACCGGATCCTTGCCAAAATCGGCGGCTACGATGCGGGAATGCTCTGCAACCTGTTCAAGCGTCTCCGGTCCGTATAAATGCTGGCTGCCGGTAACGAACCAAAAAGTATGCGGTTTCAACTTCATGATTATAACGCCTCCTGTTATGAGTGCTGTTTAGCTAACTTGTACATACCTATAATTATAATCGTTTTAATATCACCTAATTGTACGTACAAGTTGATTTACTCACATTCTACCCGTGCTTATCATAAATAGCAAGCAGAATTTATACAAAAAGAGGCTGAAGCAGGCACAGCATTGCTCTCATTGCCTGAATCAGCCTCTATGATTTTCGATCTGTCCAGCTTCAGCAGCCGGAGCCCGGCTTTCATTTCCTAATCATCACGCAGCGTTTTGCTAGTTTTCAAAAAAATAACCTCAGCTTCTTGCCCGATGATTCAGATAAGATACCGGCACCCTGTCCGGATAGTCCGTTATAATCCCATCGACTCCGCTCTCCATCAGAAAGGGGATTTGCAGCACATCCCGAATCGTCCAGACGAAGGTCTTCATTCCGGCTTCATGTATTTTCCGGATTAATGACCTGGACACCAGCTTAACGGAGACGTTAATGTAGCCGGCAAAGCTGCTGAATTCCTGCAGCCGCTCCTTCGAAAGCTCCTTCGAGCTGGTAACGACGATGCCAAGCGGCACTTCCGGCATCAGCGCGTGAAAGCGGCGGAGAGAATCCGTGTCTGCCGATTGGACCATAATCATCCGCGAGACATCCTGCGGGCGGCTTGCTCCCGGCGCCTTCCGCTTCAACACATCGGCAACCTTCTCTTCGATTCCGGGATACCGGGAAGGAAGCTTGAGCTCAATTAACAAACCGATTTCCCCGCCGAAGCGCTCCACGACTTCCTCCAGCGTCGGGATCGTCTCTCCCGAATAATCCGTATGATACCAGGCTCCGACATCCAGCGACTTCAGCTCCTGCAGGGACAACGCTCCCACTTCGCCCCGGCCGTTGCTGGTCCGTTCCACATCGCTGTCATGGATGATAACTGCATGTCCGTCCCGACTAAGCTGCACGTCCAGCTCCAGCATATCCGCCCCCATATCGAATGCCTTCTGGAAGGACGCCATCGTGTTCTCAGGAGCGTAGCCCGAAGCCCCGCGATGCGCAATATTCACCCAGTCGCCGCTGAGCTCTTCTCTCCATTCGCTCCGAACATCCGCCGATGCCAGGGTATGCGGCGGCTCCCGCAGCGATGCTGCAGCAGGACGCAAGCTGCTAAAGGCCAGCAATACCGCCAGAATAACCATGCACTTTTTCATATCGATTGAATCACCTCTGCCCCGATCGGTCCGAAGGCCGTATCCGTCCTCATGCGCGTTTTTGAAAACTCTTGATATTAGTAGTTCCCTGCCATTTCACGTTTCAATCGAACCGGCTTGGTCATTTTCCAAAAAGGCTTCTCCACCCGCTGTCTGCCGCACTTTCCCATAAGATTTTTGGCTGAATGAATCGCAGCTCATGTGCATTTTCTATTTTATGTCTTGTAAAATGAACGTAAATGGAGTAAGTTGAACATATATGAACGCGATATTGTTTTTTTACTATGATTACGAGGAGAGATGAAGAAATGGAAAGAAGATATGCCTCACATCCGAATGAAGTTAAACAGTTTGATACCGAACGGCTGCGGAAGGAGTTTCACATCCCGGTTTTATTCAAGCCGGATGAATTGGAGCTTGTCCTTACGCATGAGGATCGCTTGATAATCGGCGGCGCTGCTCCGGTACACAAGCCGGTGAAGCTGGATACGGACATGAAGGAGCTGGGCGTATCCTTCTTCCTTGAGCGGCGCGAGCTCGGCATTATCAACATCGGAGGAGCTGGAAGCGTTGCCGTTGACGGCACGGAGTACCCGTTAAACAACAAAGAATGCCTTTACGTCGGCATGGGGGCAGAAGAAGTCATTTTTACAAGCAACGATCCGGGGAACCCGGCTAAGTTCTACCTGAATTCGGCTCCGGCTCACCAGTCATTCCCGACGGCTAAAGCGACGCTTGAGGAAGCCGATTCCAGCGCGCTTGGCGATATTAAAAATTCCAACGACCGCGTCATCTATCGTTTTATTCATCAGAAGGGCATTCAAAGCGCCCAGCTCGTCATGGGCATGACTCTGCTGAAGGAAGGCAATATGTGGAACACGATGCCTGCCCATACGCATCCGCGCCGCATGGAGGCTTACTTGTATTTCGATTTGCCGGAGGACGCGGTCGTCATTCATCTGATGGGAGAGCCTTCCGAAACAAGACATATCATCATGCGCAACGAGCAGGCGGTGATCTCCCCTAGCTGGTCGATTCACAGCGGTGTCGGCACAAGCAACTATACCTTTATTTGGGGAATGGCAGGAGATAATAAAAGATACGATGATATGGACCCTGTGTCCATGAAGGATTTAAAATAGAGAGGATATGCTCCATATCCATTCTTATGACGGAAGAGTTGAGGCTTTATGAACCCGCTGCGGCGTTATGAAAAAATCATGGAATACCTTCTGACCTACAAGGAAGTAACCGTGGCCGATTTGAGCCGCCAGCTTGAGGTCAGCGGCAAAACGATCCGCGAAGATCTGACAAAGCTGGAGGAGCAAGGACTGATCGTGCGCGTGCACGGTGGAGCCGTGCTGGCCCAGAGCGATCAGTTCGGGATTTTGCCTTCAAGGGAGCCCCTTGCCAAGCATGCGGATGAGAAATCCGAGATTGCGGACAAGGCCTTGGCTCATATACAGGGAGGCGACATCATCGCACTCGATGGAGGCAGCACGACATTGGAAATCGCCCGCAAGCTGGGGGATACCGAACTGACGGTCGTTACCAATGACGTCTATATTATCAGCGAGCTGGCTTCTAAGAGCAGCATCCGTCTCGTCGTACCGGGCGGATACCGCGTTCGGAACATGCTTGCCGGCCCCGAAGGCGTAGCGTATGTGAAGCAGCTGAACATACAGAAGGCGTTCATCTCGGCAACCGGTGTCCATCTCGATCACGGGCTGTCGATATATACAGGTGATCTGATCGCCTTTAAACGGGCTTTGATCGACACCTCGATCGAGGTATACGCGGTTGTCGACCATCACAAATTCGGCCAAACGGCGCTCCGCACATTTTCCACGCTGCATGAGCTTTCCGGGATCATTACCGATAAGGGCTTGCCGGGAGAAACGTACAGCCGGTACACTGCCGCAGGCATCAAACTGGAATAGCATTGCTTCGCATTGGTCTCTCTTCTGTTTAGCCGATTGCCTAGCTGATGCAAGTTAAAAAATTGGACGGGAAAGGAGATTCAACTGCACATGAACAGGTTTGATTTAACAGGCAAAACCGCGCTGGTCACCGGATCGGCGCGCGGCTTGGGTCAGGGAATCGCCATTGCTCTCGCCGAGGCGGGAGCCGATATCGTAGCGGTGTCCATGAATACAAGCGCGGAAACGATTGAGGCCGTAAAGTCGTTCGGCCGAAAGGCTTCGGAAATTCGGGTGGACTTAAGTGACCAGAGCAAGCTTGAGGATACGTTCAGTCAGGCGCTGCAGCTAAATGGACGCGTTGACATCCTCGTTAACAACGCCGGCATCATTCGGCGCACACCAGCCAAAGATCATCCGGTGCAGGACTGGCTTGACGTGATCGATCTGAATCTGAACACGGTCTTTATGCTGTCCCAGCTTGCCGGAAGACATATGATCGAGCGCGGAAGCGGAAAAATTATCAATATCTGCTCCATGCTGTCCTATCAAGGCGGAATCAATGTGCCGGGATATACGGCCAGCAAGCATGGCGTTGCCGGTCTGACCAAGGCTTTGGCCAACGAATGGGCAGCCAGCGGTATTCAGGTCAACGGCATCGCGCCGGGTTACATCGAAACCGATAATACCGAGGCGATTCGTCAAGACAAGGAGCGCCGGGCATCCATTACCGAACGGATTCCGGCCGGACGCTGGGGCAAGCCGGAAGATATCGGCGGTCCTGCCGTATTCCTGGCCTCGGCCGCTTCCGATTATATGAACGGTCATATTCTGTGCGTTGACGGCGGCTGGATGGCCCGTTAATGACTTTCGCAAAGCAATAGACTTTTGAGGCCTTCAGGCAGATCCGCCACGCGGTGAGCCTGAAGGCTTTTTATTTATTCCAAATGCCTTCGTCACAGCATGGGACCTTATCGAATGCTTTGCCGTTTAACCGGTCTTCTTCATCCTTTCCTTTCAGCGATTCCATATTGGCGGCTTCAAAGCTTCAATCATATCAAAAGCGCGAATAGCTCCTTCCACCTTTGGGAAAAGCTAACGTTACGGTATGGCCGTCACAGGGCCTTGAACATAGAAAGGATGATATCAATCATGCGCGGAACACGTGCAAAACGATCTGTCAGCCTGCTCTTGCTGCTCTCCCTTGCAAGCACGATGCTGCTTCCCGGTTGTACATTCGACAGCCAGGACCGGGTGCCGACGCCGAATATGGGAATTAACCCGTACCGGGTCAATACGGGGAACCTGCTCGGCAATGCCGTGGAACGCGGCACTTTGCGGATCGGAACCGAGCGGGACTATCCTCCATTCAGCTATCGCGGCACCGGCGGAAGACTTACGGGGTTTGACGTGGAGATTGCCGAAGAGGTCGCACGCCATATGGATCTCAGGGCTGAATTTACAGAAGAAGCCTGGGACCGTCTCCTCCCCGGATTAACCGAAGGTAAATACGATGCCGTTTTTAATCAAATCGAAGACCGGCCCGACCGGCGGGAATTGTACGACTTCTCCATCGCCTATCTGTCAACCGTCCCCGTCTTACTGGTTCGGACCGGGGAAGAAGAAATCCGGTCTTTTTCGGATATGAAGGGCAAACGGATCGGCCTGAACCCGACGGGAGCCTATCAAGAAATTGCCCGGAAGCACGGAGCGGAGGTCGTGCCGGCCAAATATATACGGGAAGCCGCTGACATGCTGGTGAAGGGAAGCGTCGATGCGGTGATCACCGACCAGCTGTCCGTCACCAATCTGAAGCAGCAGCTGCCGGACCTGCCGGTGCAAGCGGCCGCTTCATCCAGGGAGGTATTCGAAGTATCCGCCGCATTCGTGAAAGGGAACCCCGATCTGCTCGCTGCGGTTAACAATGCACTGGCTACCATGCAGCAGGATGGAACCTACTTAACGATCTGGAACAAATACTTTGGGGATACCCCGCAAAGCTACAAAGGCATTCATGACCTCAAGGACAAGCCGTAGCTAAGCCCGCTGTGAGCTTCCCAGTTATAAACCTTGCCAGGCATCCCTGGTGGACCGGCAAGCCAAAATAAGAGGAGCCTGCATTTAGCTGATATCAGCTAAATGCAGGCTCCTTTAAATTATCCGCTCGTTAGGATTCGTCTGTCTTCTCTTCGGCCGCAGCTTCGTCTGCGTCTGCAGGCGCTTCCGTCTCGGCTGCCTCGACGGCCCGTGGTACGATGACCGTGGCTAGCACTTCCTCATCCGAGGCGTGCAGGGTGATGCCCTTCGGCACTTGAATATCGGCAACGGTGAGCTTATCGCCGATTTCGAGCGAGGACACATCGGCTTCAAGCGCCGTCGGCAGCTCGCCCGGCAGTCCCTCGACTTCAAGCTCTGTTACTTGCGTTTGCAGGATCCCGCCTGTTTTGGTTCCGGCAGCGGTTCCATGATATTCGACCGGAATGCTGACACGTACAGGCTTATTCATCGATATGCGAAGAAAATCAATATGAGCGACGTTTCCGCGTCTCTTCTGTATATCTTTAATCAATACGGGAATCTGGCCAGAGCCTGGAATGTCCAGATGGAACACTTCCGAGCGTCCGGTATGAAACAGCTTGGCCGTCTCCTTCAAATCAACGGCTACGGGAATGCTTTCGTCGCCCCCGCCGTATACAACACCCGGAACGCCGCCTCTCTCTCGAAGCGCTCGCCGTGAACCCCTTGTAAATTCATTTCGCACTTGTGCGGTGAGTTGAACGTTGTTTCCTTTTGCCATGAGTAAAAATCCTCCTTTAACGAAAACAAAGTCTATCTCATTATTACCCGTATTTCCTGCTGGTTAATCATTGTTTCTGGAAAGAGCCGAGATAAAAATATATGTTTCACTTCGAAACGTGCAGTGTAATAAGTATTACCCCTTTTGAAATATAAAACAGGAGCCATCCTTCACTGAGAAAAGGATGGCTCCTTCTTTGGATGCCGCATATGACGAACAAGCCGTTTCGCCGCTTGCTTAACTGGCAACCCCGCTGCGCTGGGTTACGGACCATCCCTCGCTTCCGCTATGCATCGAGAAACGGACCGTCTTCTGTCCAGGCGGGATGTCGATATAGTAATCCCGGTCGCCCTCCCGGTTCTCCCACTCGCGGAGCCGTATGATGCAGCCGATCCGCTGAACGCCCGCTGCGGCGTATATGACCGCCCTTGCCTTGCTGTCGACCCCTTGCGATAACGAGACGCTGCCGTCCTGCACGCCGGTTCCCCACACCCATGCGTTCCAGCCCTCGTACTTGCCGTCCTTCCGTTCGTACTCCAGCTCAATCTTGACCAATCCGTCTTTGAAAGCACTGTGGTCTTCATACAGAACCATCAGGGAAACACCAGGTACCCGGATGGACGCCTGATTCGTCGTTCCAATCGGTTCAGTGCCAGCGCGCTCCTCGTTCACCACGATGCTCCAGCGGTATGGCGTAGGCGGCAGCTCGACCGTCAAATCCTGCTCATTCGCGTTGGCAATAACGACGATTTGCCTCCATTCCCCGCTGCGGGAGCCGCCTTGAATACGGCAGGCGACCAAGCGGTCGCTTGCCTGGAGCACCTGCATGCGGCGCTCAATTTCCTCGCGCTTCGACATCCGAAAGGCCGGCTGCGAACGGCGAAGCTGGATCAGTCCTTTATAATAATCGAACACCGGCTTGAACAGCCTTTTGTTGGACCAGCGGATTGCGTTAATGGCATCACCGCTCCGGTAGCTGTTGTGGTCGCCAAATTTCGTCCGGAGCAGCTCGTCGCCAGCGTGCAGCAGCGGAATGCCTTGAGCAAGCAGCACGATCCCGTTGGCAAGCAGGCTGCGGCGGACCGGCTCCGATGACATGACCTGGTCCGCTTCGACGCCGGCATAAGGCCGGGAAGCTGCCGTGGCCTCCCAGAGGCTGCCCCCGTTCCCCAGCCTGCCGTCATGCAGCCGAAGCAGACCCGCCTCCTGGTCCATGCCCAACGCAATCAACATCTTATCCCATAGATTTAGGTTGTCATGGACCGTGACATAATTCACCGTCTCGCAAGCCTCCTGCGCAAAATCGTGGATGGACCCCATCATTCCTTCCGCAATCGCCCCTTCCGTCCACGGTTCGCCGGCAGCAAACCCTCTTCCTCGCCCGTCATTATCGCCTTTGATGGCATACCGGAAATGGTCGTTGAACACCGCAAAGCCTTGGCCCCGCTGCGTGCCCTTCACGGTCTGCTCCGCCAGCGGGCTAAGCCCTCCGGTCCACGGCTCGCCGTAAAACAGCAGCGACGGATCAACCTTCTCCCGAAGCTCCTGCACCACTTCCTTCATGGTGGTTGTATCGATGAGCCCCATCAGATCGAACCGGAATCCGTCGATATGATATTCCTCTGCCCAGTACCTGAGCGAATCCTTGATAAATTTGCGCACCATCGGCTTCTCCGTCGCCAGCTCGTTACCGACCCCGGAACCGTTGGATAGAGCACCGCCCGAGTCCCTGCGATAAAAATATCCCGGAGCAAACCGTTCGAATGGCCCGTCATCCACCGTAAACGTATGGTTGTATACGACATCCATGACGACACGGATTCCGCAGGCATGCAGCGCCTGAATCATTTCCTTTAGCTCGCGGATCCGGACGGCAGGGTCCATCGGGTCGGTTGCATATGATCCTTCGGGAACATTGTAATGCAGCGGATCATAGCCCCAGTTGTACTGGCTGCTGATGGAGTCGGAGCCGTATCCGTCGAGCTCATTGACCGTGGCAAAATCGAAGATCGGAAGCAAATGCACATGCGTGATGCCAAGCTCGACCAGATGGTCCAAACCAAGCGTGTTGCCGTGCTCATCCCTGAGTCCGCGCTCGGTAAAAGCCTTGAATTTCCCTCTATATTTCATTCCCGAATCGGTATGAATCGAGAAATCGCGCACATGAAGCTCGTACACCACGGCATCGGTCGGCTGAAGCAGCGGCGGTCTTACATCGTTCGCCCATCCCTCGGGATTGGTAACGGCCGGATCGATGATCGCTCCCCGGCAGCCGTTAGCCGAAACAGCTCTGGCGTAAGGATCCACCCCATAGCAAGCCGTGTTGTCTTCGGACCGGATCTCGTACATATAAAATTTCCCGTGCAGATCTCCGTGGACATGCACGCTCCAGATTCCATCCAGGCTGCGATCCATTACGTATCGTTCCCCGCCCTCATGGTTTGTCACAAGGCCATTATCGTTGTACTCGCCGGCACTATCATAGAGCGCCAGCCGAACGCTCTTCGCAGCGGGAGCCCACACCTGAAAGATGGTTCCCTGCTTGCTATAGCTCGCTCCCAGCCTGCTGCTCGTACAGCTCTTGATCATGTCCATATTCAACCTCACCGTCGCTTTAAAAGTAGATTCGCATCCAGTATGGGCACCTGAATCATGAGACAGACCTCCAGCATTTGAAAGTAAAACGCTTTCATATATCAGGATATGCCAAAAGCCTTCATTTGGTTTGGGTTCCCGCCAAATCCCCATATTTTTTAGGCTATTATACAAGCAAACATGCCTGCTGTCTTTCTTTTTTTATTGCGAGAATGCTTACGGCACCAAATGAACCAGGAAATTCCGGTCATCTGTTCGAAGCTGATAAAACGTATTGGGATGCTATCGCATCCCTAATCATGCCGCAAACGAAAAAATAGCATCTGTCCGGGTGGACAGATGCCGTCAATTCATCATTTACTTTGGAAAAAGATGTTCAAGATTCCCTTGGGAATATCAAGTTATGACCCAGTTTATGGCGCAAAACGTATAGCTTCAATGAATTACGCGTTCGCAGCGTCGATCGCACGAACCAGCTCGACCACTTCCTCCGCGGTTCCCATCTCCAGCGCTTTCGCTGCGAGCGTCTGCATCTCGGCGCGGGACAGCTTACTGATCTGGCTGCGTGCCGGAAGGATTGAGGTTGCGCTCATGCTGAACTCATCCAGCCCCAGTCCGAGCAAGATCGGAATCGCCGTTGAATCGCCGGCCATTTCGCCGCACATGCCGACCCAGCGGCCTTCGCGGTGGGCAGCGTCAATGACCATTTTAATCAGGCGAAGAATCGCCGGATTGTACGGCTGATACAGATAGGATACGCGTTCGTTCATACGGTCCGCCGCCATCGTATATTGAATCAGATCATTGGTGCCGATGCTGAAGAAATCCACTTCCTTGGCGAATTGGTCAGCCAGCACCGCCGTTGACGGAATTTCGACCATAATCCCCAGCTGGATATTGCTCGCAACCTGGATTCCTTCGGCCTCCAGCTTCGCCTTCTCTTCTTCAAGAACGGCTTTGGCTTCCCGGAATTCGCCGAGCGTAGCGATCATCGGGAACATGATGCGCAGGTTGCCGTGAACGCTGGCGCGAAGCAGCGCGCGCAGCTGCGTTCTGAATATATCCTGGCGGTCAAGGCACAGGCGAACCGCGCGGAAACCGAGGAACGGGTTCATTTCCTTCGGCAAATCGAGGTAAGGAAGCTCCTTGTCGCCGCCGATATCCAGCGTCCGGACGACAACCGGCTTGCCTTCCATTTTCTCCAGGACCGACTTGTACGCGACATATTGAATCTCTTCGGAAGGCAGCTTGTCTCTGCCCATATACAGAAACTCGGTACGATACAGGCCGACCGCTTCGCCGCCGTTATCCAATACGCCGGCCACGTCGTTAGGCGTACCGATATTGGCTGCCAGCTCGACATGCACGCCGTCCTTCGATACGGTCGGCTCGGTGCGAAGCTTCTTCCACTCCTCTACCTGCTTTGCATAAGCCTCTTGCTTGGCGCGATATTGGGCAACGATCGCCTCGGTCGGATTGATGATGACATCGCCTTCCAGGCCGTCAACGATCATGAGGTCGCCGCTCTGAACCGAGGACAGCACATTCTTCGTTCCGACAACGGCCGGAATTTCAAGCGACCGGGCCATGATGGCCGAATGCGAGGTCCGGCCGCCAATGTTCGTCGTAAAGCCCTTCACATATTTGCGGTTCAGCTGCGCCGTATCCGATGGCGTCAAGTCCTCGGCAACGACTATCACTTCCTCGCTGATTTCCGAAGGGCTGACATAATTCAGTCCAAGCAAATGCTTCAGGATGCGCTTCGTCACGTCACGCATGTCGGCAGCCCGTTCCTGCAGATAAGCGCTTTTCATGTTCTCGAACATCTGGATGAACTGCGCTGCCGTTTCGTTTAACGCATATTCTGCATTAACCGACTCGGACTTGATTTTCTCCTTAACCGGATCAATCAGCTCGGGGTCGTTCAGAATGAGAAGGTGAGATTCGAAAATCTCAGCCTTCTTCTCGCCAAGCTCCTGAAGCGTCCGCGCCTTGATCGCTTCCAGCTCAGTCTGGGACTGAGCCAAAGCGGCATCGAGCTTCGCAAGCTCGGCGTCTATGTCCGTCACCTGCTTTTGGCTGATCGAATAATCAGGATGCTCGAGGATGAAAGCCCGGGCAATCGCAATACCAGCCGATGCCGCGATTCCTTTCAGATTATTCATGAAGTTCCCCTAGCCCTTCGTTGATCATGACTTCCTGGAGCGCTTGAAGCGCTTCGCTCTCGTTGCCGCCTTCAGTAATCAGCGTCAGCGTATCACCTTGCTCAAGACCGAGGGACAGCACGCCAAGAATGGATTTCAACGTCACTTTCTTGCCGTTGGATTCCGCGAAAGAATTCGTGTCCTGGAATTTGTTAGCTGTGTTAACCAGTGCTGTTGCAGGGCGTGCATGGATTCCGTCTTCGTCGATAATTCTGAAAGTTTGTTGCATGTTCATCATCCTACTTTCTTCGGTTTTTATAATTTAGGTTCTTTCTAGCATAGCATAAGCCTGCTCATTCAAAGAAGTTTACCCCTTGGTGATCGTGATGATGGCCTCTTCGCCGCTCTTTACATCACCGGTTTTGTTCAGCTTAACCGCTGCGCCTTCCGGCAGATTCGAGAAGATGATCGGAGAAATGATGGATTTGGCATTCTCTTTCACATACTCCAGATCGACCTGCATAATCGGCTGTCCTGCGGTTACAGCATCGCCTTCCTCGACAAGCACGGTAAATCCTTGTCCCTTCAGCTTCACCGTATTTACGCCGATATGGACGAGCACTTCCTTGCCGCCGTCCGACATGATGCCGACCGCGTGCTTGCTCGGGAATACGTTAAACACTTTGCCGTTGACCGGTGAAGCAATGGTTCCGTTATGTGGCACAACCGCGAATCCATCGCCTGTCATGCGCTCCGAAAAGACCGGATCCGGCACATGGGATATATCCATCAGCTCGCCGTCTACCGGAGACACGATCTGCTCCGAGACAAGCGTCCCTTCCGCTGCATCCGTATCACCGGCCTGCTCATTCGAGACGACTGGTTGAACCGGTGCGTCCTCCCCAGGCGAACCCGCCGTGGCAGAGGTTGTTTCAGTTGGAGCTGCTTTCCCGGAAATAATATCCTGGATCTGCGATTTAATCGTATCGGAACGGGTTCCGAAGATCGCCTGGATATTGTTGCCGACCTCAAGCACTCCGGATGCTCCAAGCTGCTTCAATCTGGCTTTATCGACATTGCCCTTGTCTTTGACTTCCACCCGAAGCCGGGTAATGCAAGCATCCAGATGAGCGATATTCGTCTGTCCTCCGAGTGCGGTCAGAATATTGGACGGCAGCTCGTCCTTGCTGCTTCCCGAAGCTTTCGAGCCCGAGTCTGTCGCAGCCGCGGCATCTTCGCGGCCAGGCGTCTTCAGATTGAACTTCCGGATGACGAATCGGAAGCCGAAATAGTAGATGACCGCCAGGATCGCGCCGACGATCAGCACATTCCACCACGGTGTCCGGTTCGGGATGACGCCGAAGATCATGTAATCGATAAGCCCCCCGGAGAAGGTCATGCCGATCTTCGTGCCCAGAATATGCATCGTCATGAAGGACAATCCGGCAAACAGCGCATGGACTGCGAACAGCAGCGGCGCCACGAACAGGAAGGAGAACTCAAGCGGCTCCGTGATTCCTGTCAGGAACGAGGTCAGGGCAGCCGAGCCCATAATGCCGGCGACATATTTCTTGTGCTCCGGTCTTGCCTCGTGGTAGATGGCCAGCGCGGCAGCGGGCAAACCGAACATCATGAACGGGAATTTACCGGTCATGAACGTACCGGCCGTAAATTCCACGCCGTCCCGCAGCTGGGCCATGAATATATTTTGATCACCGCGTACCATTTGACCTGCCTGATTAAAGTATTCCCCGAATTCGAACCAGAATGGGGAGTAGAAGATGTGGTGCAGACCGAATGGAATCAATCCGCGTTCCACGACGCCGAATACGAATGCGGACAGCGTCAAATTTTGTTCCAGCATGAAATGGGATGCGGTGTTAAGCGCAGACTGGATCGGCGGCCAGATCACGACCATCAATAAACCTAGCAATAGTGAAGTCGCAGCCGTCATAATCGGAACAAACCGTTTCCCGGCGAAGAAGCCCAGATAGGACGGAAGCTCCATATTGAAAAATCTTCGGTACATGCTGGCAGCAAGTATGCCGACGATAATTCCGCCGAACACCCCGGTGGCTAATGTCGGGATGCCTAACACACTGGCATACTCGTAATTGGTGCCGATCATGGAAGGGGTTACGCCGATGACGCTTCCCATCGTTACGTTCATGACCAGATACCCGATAATCGCAGCAAGACCCGCTACACCTTCGCCTCCGGCCAAGCCGACGGCTACGCCTACCGCGAACAGCAGCGGCAGATTCGTAAACACGATCTGTCCTGCGTTCATCATGATCGTCGCAGCTGCTTGTACCCAGGCGGCATCAAGCCAAGGCGCATACTTGAGGAAATCCTCATTGACGAGCATATTGCCCAGACCGAGCAGCAGACCGGCAGCCGGAAGGATGGCTACGGGCAGCATCAGCGCTTTACCGACTCTTTGCAAAACGCCGAAAAGCCGTTTAAACATGACGATTCTCACCCTCTATCTAGTTGTTGTCACAGATGTGCGAAATGTGTGTTGCAAGCATAAAACAACAAAAAAAGGCATGAGCAATTACGGGAACCGGTTGGTCTCTAATCCTATGGATTAGATTACCCGAAAATGGGTAATAACAACCAAATTCCTGCAATCCTCATGCCTGATCGAATCAGTTACACGTCGATTTTGCTGTTTTGCTTATGAACTGTTCGTATTGTATCACCGTTCGTACACGGTTGCAACTACCAACTGCCAAGGCTTCATAAAATCTTCACTTTTACTCATCCTGCTGCTTTCGCTGTACCAGACGTTGAAGGTGAATCGTCAAATATCCGGCCTCGGCCGGGTAAACCGGCTTCTTCAGACGCTGCTCCATGATCTTTGTCAGCTTCCAGGCCAAGGAATAAATCTCAGGGTACTCCCGCTTGAGCAGACCGTCAAGCGCACTTGCCTCCTGAACCGCTTCCCCTCTGCGGACCCGTTCCAAAGCGAACCGAAGATGCGTTAACAGCCGGGAATAATCAAGCGAATCCTTCGGAATGACATAATCGAGCTGCTGCTCCACGGTATGTACCAGATCGGCGATCAGCTCCGAATGCTTGCGAACCTCCGATATATGCTGATTGGTAAGCGCCCCGTGAATATGCAGCGCAATGAACCCGATCTCTTCCTCCCCTAAATCGACCCCAAGCTTCTCATGGATCGTCCGAACCGCATACGCCGCCATTTTGTATTCTTCCGGATACATTTCACGGGTTTCATATAAAAAGGGATTATGAATATACAGTCCCTGGGCATGGCGTTTGATTGCAAAAGCAATATGGTCGGTCAATGCAATGTGAATATGCTCGTTCAGGGAAGAACCGCTCGTTTTCTCGGCGTGCGTGACAATCTCATTCATCGCCTCGATCAGCTTCTCATCGATATGCGGGACCAGCTGCTTATACTGCTCCTGTTCCTCCGGCTTGGTCAGAATGAACATTTTCTCCACGGCCGATACCGGAATCCGGTCCTTGTTCTTCTGACCGAAGCCGATTCCCTTACCGATGACGACAACCTCTCCATGCTGGGGATGTATCGCTATGATTACGTTATTATTTAAAACTTTAGCCACTTGTAAGCTGCTCACATTCGCACCTCTTTTGATCAAACGCGTATACTCGGATATCTTAACAGAAATATGAGGTTGCGGCAAAAAAGAATACGATGGCCTCCATAATCACGGCTGTCCGGTCCTGCTCAAGCGGCATTCTATTCAGGGAAAAGAGAGCTGGCTTGCCAGCAGACTGCCGCCGGATGAACCCACCTTCCTTCATATCTCGAACGTTTCCAGCGGCAGGCTGCGGGGTCTACAATCTATGTTCATTCGCTTCAAATGGCAAGCTGAATGTCTATTCTGAATTCGCTTCAAATGGGGCTGACAGCTATACTGTCATGTGTGCATTCGCTTCAACTAAACAGCTGACAGCTGTTGCATTCGTTTCAATTGGCAAGCTGCCCGGCCCTACTCTTCCTTCGCTGCACTCGCTTCAACCGGCACAAGCTCTGGCTCAATGGCTGCCGGCTTTTGGACCTCGGCCGGCTTCTTCGTCAGCCCTTGGATCAACGCCTCCACATCGATTCCCGATACGCTTTTAAGCATTTCAGGCGCGGTTGACATCAGCTCCGTTACATAATTGCTCACCCGAGCGGCGCCTTCGCCCTTCCCTGTGTCGACAACCGTCAGCTTGTCGATCGAAGAGATCGGCTGGGCAATTTTACCTGCAAGCTCAGGCAGCATCTTCACGATAATATCGAGCACCGCAGCCTCGCCGAACTTCTGGAACGCTTCGGCCAGCTTTTCCTTCGCATCCGCCTCGGCAATACCGCGCAGCCGGATAACCTCCGCTTCGGCAGTACCTTTCGCGCGCTCGGCATCGGCGACAGCGAGACCGTCCAGACGCTTCTGCTCGGCCGAGGCCTTTGCCTGTGTTTCGATCGAGTATTGGATCGCATCCGCTTCCCGCATTTTGCGCGCCTTCTCCGCTTCTGCGGCCTGCTCTACGGCATAACGGTCCGCGTCCGCCTTCTTCTTCACTTCGGCATCGTACTGTTTCTGACGAACCATGATTTCTTTTTCCTGCAGATCGATTTCCCGCTCTTTGCGGACGAGCTCAACCTTCATCTGCTCCTCAACCATCGTCTGCTTCGCCCGTGCTTCCTGGATATGGTAGGCCTGGTCGGCTTCCGCCTTGGCCGTATCCTGTTCCTTCTTAAAGGAGGCAACCTTCAGCTCCTTCTCCTTCTCGGCTTCGGCGATATTGGTGTCGCGCAGAAGCTCGGCCTTCTGTCCTTCTTCTTCGGCGCGGGCCTTCTGAATCCGGGCATCCCGGACGGCTTCCGCTTCCGCGATCTCCGCATCCCGCTTTACGGTTGCGATCCGCGGTTTACCCAGCGCTTCCAGATAACCGTGCTTATCCCGCACATCCTTGATCGTGAACGAAACGATCTGAAGCCCCATTTTCTTCAAGTCTCTCGCAGCGACCCCTTGCACCTCCTGGGCGAACTTGTCACGGTTCCGGTATACTTCCTCAACCGTCATCGAACCGAGGATCGCGCGCAGATGACCTTCCAGCACCTCTTGCGCTTCGCCCTTCAATGCCTCGATCGGCTTGCCCATGAATTGCTCGGCAGCTGTGGCCACGTCCTCAATGGAGCTGCCGACCTTGATGATCGCAACCCCGTCGGCCATGACCGGAACGCCCTGCTCTGTGTACACTTCCGGCGTCATCACGTCAAGCTTATGGGATAACAGCGAAACGAACTCGGACCGCTGAAATACCGGCAGAATAAACGCTCCGCCGCCTCGAACGATTTTGATCTTGCGGCCGGATTCGTCCTCCGAAATATTTTTGCTGCCGAGGAAAGATCCTGTCACGATCATCGCCTCATCCGGGCTGACCGTCTTGTAGCGAGCCCAAAAAGCAAGGCCCAGCACGATCAGGACACCTACAACAATCGATGGAATTACCAAATACTCTGGCATGTTCTCATTCATCTCCTTTTCGTTCTTCCAGTTCGGACACACGGAGGACACCATCAACGACGTCGATGACCACGACCCGGATCCCGGCGGGCAGGACGCTGCGGTCAAAGCTTGAAGCGATATGCGTCGTATTGCCTGCGCCTACCTTGATCATGACTTCACCAAAGCCTTCGGCCGGCAGCGGTACCGTAACGACACCAATTCGCCCTGCCAGCTCCTTTATGGAGAAGCCCGTGGAGTTCTCGCTGTTCTCCATCGGCTTGACATAGCCGAAGTAGACCATAATCGAGATCCCGATTGCCGCTAATATGGACAGCGTAATATGGGCTCCTGCCGCCAAGTCCGTATATTTCATCAGCATGATCCCGGTTCCGCCGAAGACGGTGATTCCTCCTGCAATCACAACCGGATTAAAAAAATCCACCGACAAAAAGTCCAGGAGACCGTCCAGCGCCGAGCTGAGAATATCTCCGAGCAGCACGGTGACGACGGCGAACAGAATGCCTCCGATCAGACAGCCCCAATATAACGCTTCCATGATGATTGCCCCCTCTCGAATCCCTCACTGTGTATAACAAGTAATACGGCAAAAAGTTTGCTAAAGTTTCAATTATTTGCCGTAATCGTATGGAAATCTCTTCATATCTCCCCATTTTACATGAAAAAAAGCCGCCCAGCCGCAGATATTTCCACGTGAAGGACAGCTTCTTGTAAGGCTGCTTGCAGCCAATATTATCGGCATTGCTTCATTGTTCCTAATCCGCTGAAGCTTACAGCGACATTTTATAAATTTCGACAACATCCTCGCGCTGCAGCTTGCGGAAATTGCCGAAGGGACCGAAGCGCATCGCCTTATCGGCCATCGCCTCAATTTCGGAGTCGTCAATGTTATAGTCTGCCAGCGTGCTCGGGGCTCCGATCGAGCTCCAGAAACGGCGGAGCGCCTCAATGCCTTCGAGTCCAGCCTCTTCGTCGGACTTGCCGGCAGGATCGATCCCGAACACATTGACCGCGAGCGACTTGAAGCGTGCAGGCTGTGCAGGCAGATTATATTTCATCCAGTTCGGGAACACAATCGCCAGGCCGCCGCCATGCGGGATGTCGTACACAGCCGACACTGCATGCTCGATATTATGGGTTGCCCAGTCGCCGGCCATGCCCATATTGATCATGCCGTTCAGGGCCATCGTTCCGCAGTACATCACCGTCTCCCGCAGCTCGTAGTTTTCCAGGTCCTCGACCAGCTTCGGCGCCGTATCGATCATCGTGCGCAAAATCGTCTCGCAGAAGCCGTCTTGAACCGGCGTATTGGTATCCTGGTGGAAATAATGCTCGAGAACATGCGACATGATGTCGACGATGCCGTATACCGTCTGATCGCGGGGAAGCGTGAACGTATGTACGGGATCCAAAATCGAGAACGCGGGATACGCCCACGGGCTTCCCCAGCCCATCTTCTCCTTCGTTGCTTCGTTCGTGATGACCGAGCCCCCGTTCATCTCGGAACCCGTTGCGGCCATGGTCAGTACGGTGCCGAGCGGAAGCGCTCCTTGCGGGGTAGCCTTACGCTCGACGAAATCCCACATATCCCCGTCGTACTTGGCACCGACGGCAATCGCCTTCGAACAGTCAATGACGCTCCCCCCGCCTACGGCCAGGATCAGATCGATGCTGTGCTCACGGCAGAGCGAAACGCCTTTATGAACCGTGGACAGTCGCGGATTCGGCTCTACGCCGGCCAGCTCAGTTACGGATACTCCCGCTTCCTTTAGCAAGGAGAGGACCTGATCATACAGGCCGCTTCGTTTGATGCTCCCGCCGCCGTATACGAGCAGTACGTTCTTGTCGTATTTCGACACTTCCTCCTTCAGGGCGCTCAGCTTGCCTTTCCCGAATATCAGCCGGGTCGGATTATGAAATACAAAAGGTCTCATGTTGCGTACCTCCAATAAGTGTAATGGGATTGTGCTAATGTGTCTTTGCTGCTCTATCATTTTACCCCATTCCCGTAGGACATAACAAACAGGCACCTGGCCGAGCGCAAGAGAAGCAATTGAATGCAAGGTTTGGCGCCATCGTATCCTGTCGTTTGGCCATGAAAAAGCCGTCCCTATGCAAAAGGCGGTTCGAAAACCTGCCTGCCATTTGCATAGGAACGGCCGCTATAGGGGCTCACATCCTTCAAGGCTGGTGCCAAAACGGAGATGATGCTCTCTTATGACGCTGCGTGCGCATGCTTTGCTCCGGATGCTTTGCCTTCGGCTCCGGCATTTATCCCTGCTCCGTCACAAAGCCCATGCTGCTCAAGAAGCGCTTGAAGGCTTGCTGCCCTTCCGCTGTTTGTTTATAAACGCCTGCATGCTCCAGAATCGTGGTGAACTTCTGACCTACCTCCCGGCGTATCCACTCCGCGGCTTCCGCTTTATCCGAGGCGGCCGGCAGACGCTCCCGCAGGCTCTGAATCCACTCGCCGTGAACGGCAAGCGGGTGATCCGGCTGGCGGCTGGCGGCGTAAAGTTCTTCGTTGCCGGCTAATATATCGGCGATCCAATCGAGCTCCACCTTAAGCCGGCCCGGGAGGATGGCAAGTCCCATCACCTCGATCAAGCCGATATTTTCCTTCTTGATATGGTGCATCTCGCGGTGCGGATGAAAAATCCCCTCCGGATGCGCTGCACTCGTCCGGTTGTTGCGCAGCACCAAATCCATTTCATACCCGCCGTCCGCATCTCTTCGCGCAATCGGTGTCACCGTGTTATGTCGGACACGCGCTCCATCCTTCTCGCTGAAAGCCAGAATATCCGCTTCCGGGTCACTGTAGGATTTCCAGGCTTCGTAAATTTGGGACGCGCAATCCAGCAGCCGCTGCCGGTCCTTCGAGGCGAGCCGGATTACGGACATCGGCCATTTCACGATGTCGACCGATACACCCGGGAACTGCGAGTGTACGAACCCGAGCACACGGGGGGCATTCTGGATCGGGAAAGTGTGCCGTCCTCCCTGGAAATGGTCATGCGTCAGAATAGAACCGCCGACAATCGGCAAATCCGCATTCGAGCCAAGGAAATAGTGCGGGTAAATATCCACGAAGCTCAAGAGGCGGGCCAGCGTCTCCGTCGTCAGCTTCATCGGAACATGCTCCCGATGAAATACGATGCAGTGTTCGTTGTAATAAACGTATGGCGAGTATTGGAAGAACCACGGCTCCCCGTTCAGCTCAAGCGGCAGGATGCGCAAGTTTTGGCGGGCCGGGTGGTTTACCCTGCCCGCATACCCTACATTTTCGCGGCATAGCTGGCATTTCGGATAGACGGGCGGAGGAAGCAGCTTCGCCATCGCGATTTCCTTCGGGCTTTTTTCCGGCTTGGACAGATTGATCGTGATCTCGATATCCCCGTATTCGCTCGGATGCTTCCAATACTCGTTCTTGGCCACGCGGTCCATGCGGATGTAATTGGAGTCGATGCTGAGGTTATAAAACCAGCTTGTAGCCGCCTCAATCCCCTGCTCCTCCCTCAAGGTTTGAAAGGCCTGCTCCACCTCCGAAGGCCTTGCCATCAGCCGTCCCATAATTTTGGCATCCAGCAAATCCCGATACGTATCCGTATTTTCCGGGATGAGGCCGTGAGCGGCCCCGTAATCGATCAGCGTATCGAGCAAGGATTGGGGTCCTTCAGGGACTTCACCCTTGACCTCTTCAAGGTACGGCTCGCTGAACCCGAAATCCTCCAGCAGAAGATTCCGGCTGTAGTCGACGTCCGCTTCGCGGATCAGGCCTTTCTGCAGGGCATATGTTACCAGCATTTCGATCGCGTACTGGGCCAGTTTTGCTTCGGGAGTGCTTGCAGTTGTCCTATCCATCTTGATCTCCCCCTTGGATTTATCGATTCCCGTAACCATCCGGATGGCTGCTGTGCCATCTCCAGGCGCTTTCAATGATTTCCTCGAGCGTCGTACGCGCCGGCTTCCATCCGAGCACGGCCCGCGCCTTATCGGAAGAGGCCACCAGCACCGCCGGATCCCCGGCCCGTCTGGCTTCCATCACAACCGGAATGTCGGCTCCGGTCACCTTTCTCGACGTTTCGATCACTTCGTTCACCGAGAAGCCCAGCCCGTTGCCAAGGTTGAACACATTGCTGGGCTCCCCGCGCCGCAAATATTCAACCGCCCGCAGATGGGCATCCGCCAGGTCGCTGACATGGATATAATCCCGGACGCAGGTGCCGTCCGGTGTAGCATAATCGCTGCCGAACACCGAAATATGCGGGCGCTGCTTCAGCGCCGTCTGCAGCACGAGCGGAATCAGATGGCTCTCCGGCCGGTGATCCTCGCCGATCTTCCCGCTTTCATGCGAGCCGGCGGCATTGAAATAGCGAAGGGAGACATATTTGATGCCGAGCACCGTATCGAACCAGGCCATCATCCGCTCCATCATCAGCTTGGTTTCGCCGTACACATTCGTCGGCTGCGTCCGATCCGCTTCCTCAATCGGCACTTTCTCAGGCTCGCCATATGTCGCTGCCGTTGAAGAGAAGACGATCTTCCGGACATTCGCTTCATTCATCGCTTCCAGCAGGCACAGCGTTCCATAGACGTTGTTGTCATAGTACTTGACAGGGTCCTTCATGCTCTCGCCAACGAGCGAGTTTGCTGCGAAGTGGATGACGGCATCGATTTCATTTTCCGAAAACAGCTGCTTCAGCAGCGCCTTATCACGCAGATCCCCCTCATACAGCTTTCCGCCAAGCAGCGCCTCGCGGTGTCCCGTCTCCAGGCTGTCGATGACAACCACCTCTTCACCCTTCTCCAGCAGTTCTGCCACGGTATGCGAGCCGATATACCCTGCTCCCCCGGTTACCAATATAGCCATTTTAGTTGCCCTCCTTTATTTCATGTACGCCGTGACCGACGCCGCATACGTAGAAATCGGCTTTCAGTCCGGTTCTTGCCTCATACTTTCGGCCAACCTCTTCGATAAAGCGCTCCACCGCATCCTCATGAACAAGCGATACCGTACATCCTCCGAATCCGGCGCCGGTCATTCTGGAGCCAAGCGTCCCCGGTATCCGCTGCGCTTCCTCTACCAGGGCATCGAGCTCATCCCCGGTCACTTCATACAGATAGCGAAGCGATTCATGCGATTGGTTCATGTATTGTCCGAATGCTTCCAGATCGTTATCCTTCAAAGCCTTCACCGAGTCGAGCACGCGCTGATTCTCTTCAACAACATGCTGGGCCCGTCTGGATACCGTTTCATCCTTGATGGAGTCCCGAACATCCTTGAACTGCTGCGGGTTAAGCTGAGCCAGGTACGACAGCGCCGGAAGTTCCTTCTGTAAAATTTCAAGCGCCTTGTCGCATTCGCTGCGGCGTTCATTGTACTTGGAATCAACGAGGCCGCGGCGCTTATTGGTATTGGCAATGACCAGCTTGTAAGCCCCCGTCCGGAAAGGAACGAGCTCATACTCCAGCGTATCGCACATGAGCAGAATCGCATGGTCTTTTCTTCCGTTGGCTACGGCAAATTGGTCCATGATGCCGGAGTTGACGCCGACGAACTGGTTCTCGGCACGCTGGGACAGCTTCGCGATCTCCACCGTATCCCTCTCCTTGCCTTCCATCGACAGGAGAGCATAGGCGGTCACAACCTCCAGCGACGCTGAGGAGGAAAGACCCGCACCATTCGGAATATCGCCATGGTAGAGCAGATCGTAGCCGCTGGAGAGCGTAACGCCAAGCTTGTTCAGCTCCACGATGACACCCGCCGGATAATCCGTCCATTCCTCCGTCTTGGTGCCGATATCCTGCAAGCGGATATCAGCTGTGTGGGCCAGATTCGTTGAAGCCAGCGACAGCTTGTCATCGTCGCGCGGACGGATGATTAAGGTGGTGCCGAATTCCAGCGCCGCCGGTAGAACGTAACCGCCGTTATAATCCAAGTGCTCGCCGATCAGATTGACGCGCCCCGGCGCGTTGAATATTCGGGCCTGATGCTTGCTTTCACCGTGCTTATTCTTGAATGCTTCCATAAGTTGATTTGTGTCCACTGCCAATCACTCCATCCTGTACATATGGTAGATTTACTGATTCAAGTATAGCGAAATTGACGTCTGGCGGTAATGAAGTCTTGTGAGTTACATATGGATTTATGTGACCTTGCAGGATACAATAAGGTTGGATTGCAGACAGCATGACATCAGCTCCATCCCTTGTAGCAAGCAAGCTAGACTCTATGTTAAGGAAGGTCATTTTATTGAAACCGACAACCTATTCTGTTGCATCGAACCCGGCCCAGCCGGAAGCCTCCAGGCTGAGAGTGCGGTTTGCCGGCGAAAGCCAGACGCTCCCCAGGCATGCGCTCGGGCCCAAAATATACGATCATTTCCTGCTGCATGTCATTGAATCAGGCCGCGGAACCTTCCGTACCGAGTCCGATACATACCCGCTCGGGCCCGGAGACTGCTTTCTCATTCACCCGGGGCAGCTTGTCAGCTACGTCTCCGACCACAACGATCCGTGGCGGTACCGCTGGGTTGCCTTTGACGGGGACGCCGCCGCCGAGGAGGTCGAAGCCACCGGCCTGCTGCCTGAGCGGCCGGTTCTTCATATGCCTTGCGAGAGCCTTATTCCCGGCTATATATCGCGCATTCAAGCCGGCTTCCAGACGAAGGAGGAAAGCTCTCATGTAGCCGCCGTCGGCTACCTCTACCTCATATGGGCGGAAATTATGCGGCTCGGCGGGAGCCCCGCACAGGTTCTGCTGGCCGAACCGCAGGTTCAGCGCACGGTGAAGCAAATGATCAATTATATGACCGCCCAGTATGCCCATCCCGTCTCCATCGAGCAGATGTGTGCGAGTCTCGGTTACAATCGCGCATATCTTTCGCGCATCTTCAAGAAAGAAACCGGGATGACCCCCATCACCTATTTGCTCCGCCTGCGAATCGATCAGTCCAAGCGGCTGCTGCGCGAGCGTCCTGATCTGTCCATTGAACAGGTCGCCGCTTCGGTGGGCCTGACGGATCCGCTCTACTTCTCGCGCCAGTTCAAGCGTTGGGTCGGGAAATCCCCCACCCGATACCGGAAGGATATCGAAGGTGCCCCGGCAGAAGATTAAACTATGACCCCTGCCGCTTCAGCAAAAGAGCGCCCCGGAAGGTCAACCATCTTGACCCGGGACGCTCTTCTTCATTCAGTAATCGATTATTCCGTTGTTCTTAAAAGATCATCGCATCATAAAGCTTGCTGCCTCTCGCAAATCGATTCGGGTTTAGGACGATTTATCCTCGCTCTCCGTCTTCAGGATCGCCTCGATCCGGTCGAGCTCCTCTTTGGAGAAATCCAAATGATTCAGGGCAGCCACATTATCCTCGATCTGGCTAACCTTGCTCGCACCGATCAAGGCCGAGGTTACTCTTCCCCCTCGCAGCACCCAGGCCAGGGCGAATTGAGCCAGGCTCTGGCCGCGTGCGGCCGCCATCTGGTTCAGCGCCCGGATTTTACGGAGAACGTCCGGCGTGATGTTGCCTTCGTTCAGGAATACCGACGCGCTGGCTGCGCGCGAATCGACAGGCACGCCGTTCAAATATTTATTCGTCAGAAGCCCTTGAGCGAGCGGCGTAAAGGCAATGCTGCCGACTCCGTTCTCCTCGAGCACGTCCAGCAGGCCGTTCTCTACCCACCGGTCCAGCATGGAGTAGCTCGGCTGATGAATCAGCAGCGGCGTGCCGAGATCCTTCAGAATCGAGATTGCTTCCCTCGTCTTCTCAGGGGAATAGTTGGATATTCCGATATACAGGGCCTTACCGGACCGGACAATGTGATCAAGCGCCATCATCGTCTCTTCGAGCGGTGTTTCCGGATCCATCCGGTGATGATAGAAAATATCAACATAATCCAATCCCATCCGCTTGAGGCTCTGATCGAGACTGGATACCAAATACTTGCGCGAGCCCCAATCGCCATATGGACCCGGCCACATATAATAGCCTGCCTTGGAAGAGATGACGATTTCGTCGCGATAGGCCTTCAGATCCCTGGAGAGAATTTTTCCGAACGTCTCTTCCGCTGAGCCTGGGGGCGGTCCGTAATTGTTCGCCAGGTCAAAGTGCGTGATACCAAGGTCAAATGCGCGCGTAATCATATTACGTCCGTTCTCATACGTATCGATGCCGCCGAAATTATGCCATAAGCCGAGCGAGATAGCCGGAAGCTTCAAGCCGGATCGCCCGCAGCGGTTATAGATCATGCCTTCATAGCGGTCTTCGCTAGCCACGTAGGTCACTTATATCCCTGCCTCTCGATTAAGGTTACGTCCATTGCAAGAAATATCTTATCCTGTTTTGCCGCCTGTTGACAAGAAAACGATTACAGCTTGGTATGGATCAGCTTGTCAACCTCCGTCATGACCTCGCCGATGCGGTCCGCGATCAGGAGTCCCGCCCGATGATCATATGGCGTAGGATCCGCATTCAGAAGGGCTACTTTGCTTCCTTGAAAGTAGGAAACCAGACCCGCTGCCGGATGTACGGTCAATGAAGTGCCTCCGATGATCAACAGATCCGCCGTCGAAATTTCCTGAATCGAACGCATGAGGATCTTTTGGTCAAGCTCTTCCTCATATAATACAACGTCCGGTCTGACCACCCCGCCGCAGTCCGGGCAGCGCGGAACCGTCTCCTTAATGTCCAGAATGTCCTGAAGGCTGAAAAACCGGGAGCATTCCATGCAATAATTGCGATGCACCGAGCCATGGAGCTCCAGCACGTCGGCGCAGCCGGCGCTCTGATGGAGACCATCGATATTTTGCGTGATGACCGCTTTCAGCTTGCCCTCTCGCGCAAGTCTCGACAGCAGGCGATGACAGCCGTTTGGCTGCGCATGGGGATGCAGCATTTTACTCCGGTAGAAATCATAGAACACCTCAGGGTGCTTCATGAAAAATGAGTGGCTGAGCATAACCTCCGGCGGATACGGAGACTGATGCTCGCTCTGATACAAACCGGCTGCCGAACGGAAATCAGGTATTCCGCTCTCGGTAGACGTGCCGGCCCCTCCGAAAAAAACAATATAATCGCTTGCCTCAATCCATGTTGCCAACTGCTCGATCTTCTTCCTGTTCTCCACTCTTCACACCTCCTCACAGCCAAATTACTGTCGCTTCAGAATTTTGCTAAATGCGATTACAGCCGCCACCGTTACCATTGATAGACGGGCTGAACCATTTCGCGCTATATATTTCTATATATTGCAGATTGTACTTTGGATTTTAGCAAAATCCTCACGTCTATCTATACACCTCTAGTTCATTATAATCGGAGATGACGACATCGGCATCTATCAAATGAGCCGCATCTTCGATATTGTCGCACAAGCCTACCGCCAGGGCTGCTCCCGCCTGCTTGCCCATCTGCATATCCGCGTTGCTGTCTCCGACGACCACCGCCTCCTCAGGCTTGATGCCGAGCAGCCTGCACGCCATCTCCGCCATGTCCGGATGAGGTTTGCCGTTTCGGACCTGGTCCCGGCCGATGATAGCGGTAAAGTAGGAGCTTAGTCCGAGCCACTCGATATGCTCCATCGCTGCCGCAGTGTCGTCTGACGTAACGACGGCCAGCTTCAAGGATGACTGCTTGCATTTGGTCAAAAATTGCTCGAGACCCTCCATCGGAAATGCCGGCTTGCTGCGGCGGATTTCATACATGGCATTCTTCGTCATTTGCTTGACTTGAATAATCGCCTCGTTCCACGGCATGCCTGCGGCATATAGCTGCCAGGCGAGCATGCCCGTCGTTTCCTCCACGGTTCCCATGGCCAGCGGCCCCGTAACATCATAACCGCAGATATGCCCCTTCGCATCATGCTTCGTCCCGAGGACTTGCTCCCGAGGGCTGGTAAAGCCTGCCCCCATCATCGCAAGCTGCTTCTCCATGGAGTCCAGCACATATTCGGCCCATCCTCCCCATAATGTCAAGAAATGGAGCAGCGTACCGTCTTTGTCAAACAAGATTCCTTCACAAGGCACCGATCGTTCTTTTCCGGTTATTTGCAGCTTCGGCAATGGATGACCCTCCCCGTCGTCAAGTTCTATTATTATTAAACCATGAATCGAACGAGGATATAAGCTGAAATCCATCCGAATATTTCCGTTCACCGTCCAAACGAAAAACTTCCAATCTTTAGTTAAATATTGTGATTCATGACAATTAAGCCGTGGTAAGTAACAGATACAGTAAGGCCATGATGTCAAAATAAGGAGGATTGGTGATGGCTCAGAACAGCAACCGCAAGATGACGAGAGAAGAAGCCGGCCGTTTGGGCGGCGAAGCTACCGCTAAAAATCACAGCCGGGAATTTTACCAGGAGATCGGTAAAAAAGGCGGGCGGGCAACGTCACGCAACCATAGCCGCGATTTTTACCAGGAAATCGGGCAAAAGGGCGGAGAAGCCACTTCCCGGAATCATTCCCGAGAGTTTTATCAGGAAATCGGCCGCAAAGGCGGACGAAAATAATATAAGCACGAGGCGGCTTTTTTGAACAACCTTTATAAATAAGCAGTCCGGGAGGCCTGTTCCCCATTCGGGGAGCAGGCTCTTTTTTGCCGCGCAGTCCCCCGCCAGCCCCGTAGCTTCCTATTAATATCATGTAGAAAAACCTACCTTTTTGTGATAGACTCATTTAAAACCTATTTCCGTGTTAAGAGGTATCCGGCTGCTTTGCCGGAAGACCGCGCTAAAGCGCAACAATTCATAATAGATCTGGGGGGAACAAGACATCATGACAACCAAAAAAATGCGTTCAGACATGATCAAAAAAGGCTTTGACCGTGCACCGCACCGCAGCCTTCTGCGCGCCGCAGGCGTTAAGGAAGAAGACTTCGGCAAACCGTTTATCGCGGTGTGCAACTCTTACATCGACATCGTTCCGGGCCATGTGCATCTTCAGGAATTCGGGAAGATCGTAAAGGAGGCCATCCGCGAAGCCGGCGGTGTTCCATTCGAATTCAACACGATCGGCGTTGACGACGGCATTGCAATGGGCCATATCGGAATGCGTTATTCCCTGCCAAGCCGCGAAATTATTGCAGACTCCCTGGAAACGGTCGTATCCGCGCACTGGTTTGACGGTATGGTCTGCATCCCGAACTGCGACAAGATTACGCCGGGCATGCTGATGGGCGCGCTGCGCGTCAATATCCCGACGGTATTCGTCAGCGGCGGTCCGATGAAGGCCGGCGTGGACAGCAAGGGACGCAGATTGTCGCTGACCTCCGTCTTTGAAGGCGTTGGCGCTCACCAAGTCGGCAAAATCGACGATAAAGAGCTGCTCGAGCTCGAACAATACGGCTGTCCTACCTGCGGCTCCTGCTCCGGCATGTTTACCGCCAACTCGATGAACTGTCTGGCCGAGGCTCTCGGTCTGGCGCTTCCGGGGAACGGTACGATTCTAGCCATTGCCGAGGAACGCAAGGAGTTCGTAAGACAATCGGCGAAGCAGCTGATGGAGCTCGTGAAGATGGATTTGAAGCCGCGCGACATCGTAACGATCGAAGCGATCGACAATGCGTTCGCGCTCGATATGGCGATGGGCGGTTCGACCAATACCGTACTGCATACGCTCGCCCTTGCGCATGAAGCAGGGCTGGATTATCCGCTGGAGCGGATCAACGAGGTGGCTGACCGCGTGCCGCATATCTCCAAGCTGGCTCCGGCTTCGGACTATTTCATCGAAGACGTGCACACGGCCGGCGGCGTCAGCGCCGTGCTGAACGAGCTGCTGAAGAAGCCGGGTGCGCTTCACGGGGACTGCATTACGGTAACCGGCAAGACGCTTGCCGAGAACGTGGCCGGATGCGAAATTCAGGACACCGACGTCATCCATCCGATCGACCGTCCTTATTCCGAACGCGGCGGCCTGGCCGTGCTGTACGGCAACCTTGCTCCGGAAGGCTCGATCATTAAAGTGGGCGCAGTCGACCCGTCGGTTGGCGGCTACCACAAAGGACCTGCCATCTGCTTTAACTCGCAGGAAGAGGCACTTGAAGGCATTGCGAACGGCAAGGTCAAGGAAGGTCACGTCGTCGTGATTCGCTACGAGGGTCCGAAGGGCGGACCGGGCATGCCGGAAATGCTTGCGCCCACCTCCCAAATCGCCGGCATGGGCCTTGGAGCGAAGGTCGGCCTGATTACGGACGGACGCTTCTCCGGCGCATCCCGCGGCATCAGCATCGGCCATATTTCCCCGGAAGCGGCCGAGGGCGGCCCGATCGCATTCGTCGAGGACGGGGATATCATCGAGCTTGATCTGAACAACCGGACGATTCAGCTGCTCGGCGTAAGTGATGAAGAAATGGCTGAGCGCCGCAGCAAATGGGTCGAGTTCCAGCCTAAAGTGAAAACAGGTTACCTTGCCCGCTATTCCAAGCTTGTTACGAACGCAAGCTCCGGCGGCGTCATGAAAATCTAATACAACAAAAGGGTTACTCCCTCAGACGATAACGGTCTGTAGGAGTAACCCTTTATTTTTTCGAGAATAAGTTCGAAATGAATCTGTCATTATTGCTTATGTTCGTAACCTGGATATGAATCTGCTGCTTATTATAAATTACATTCTCGATGCAGTGGCGCCCGCCATCGTTAAGTCCACAATCTGCTCTTGTGCCAGCTCATGGGGCTCTTCGGTCGGCGGCTTAACCGGAGGCGTCCGCTTCTCGGCATAGCGCTCAATCAGGACCTCCACAGGCATCATCAGCATTTTCGGCTCCATGACCTGGCTTCCTTCCTTCAGCCTAGCCTGGCCTTTCGGATGGATCACGCTTAGCAGAAGCTTCAGGTACAGGCGTGTCGAGCTTGCAAACAGCCCGGACGGAAGATCAAGCACATGGAACCCGAATTGCTCGGGCCCGCGGGAAATCATGCTGACCCCGTATAAACCTCGCACTTCCTTGAATTCGGGCCGCTCCAGCACCATATTCGCCAGGGCCGGCAGATCCTTCTGAACCGCACGGATCATCTGAATGGCCAGCTGCATTTCCGAACGGGAACGGCTGCCGATCTGGTACAGCTTGCGATTGTCAAAATGAAGCTCCAAAATCTGATCTCCCTTTTCCAGCCGGGTTCCGTCTTCCATCACGACCGGCTTGCCTGTATAGGCACGCTTGCGGAAGTGAAGCATCGGATCGTCAGGCGTGACGGTTTCCAGCGAGAACAGGGCGTGAAATCCCTTTTCCCACAAGAGCCAGACAGAGACGAGCATACGCTTCAGGAGAGACACCTTCTTCACCTTCGACTTGCTTTCCTTGGCCATCATTTCGTCCACGCGGATACTTCTCATTCCTTTCTGCTGTGCGACCTCCAGGACCCGCTCCAGCGCAATGAGCATCTGCTCCGGCGCATCCGGATTGGCGCCCATCGTTGTGCCGCAGTCATGCAGCAGCATGACCTCCCCGCCGCGAAGCTTGGCCAGGATTCGCTCCGTGAGCCGGTCGGCACCGATTTTGCTGCGCCAGTCACTGAACATGGAGGACCACAATATGATCCGACATCCCGTATTCTTGGCAAAATCGAACAGATTCACAATGCCCCAAGGCGGCCGGTAATACGTAGAGCGTTCGCCCGTTATCTCGTAAATGATATCATCCGTCCGCTTCACCTGCTTACGGACCGTGACCGGCCTCATCAGCCAGTTGCTCTTATGGACATAATTGTGGATCCCGATCAGATGGCCTTCTCGGTGAATCCGTCTGACAACCTCGGGATGCTTCTCGGCATGGGAACCGACAACAAAGAAGGTTGCCTTCATATCATACCGCTTCAATAAATCAAGCAGTCTTGGCGTATATAACGGATCTGGACCGTCGTCAAAGGTCAAGGCAAATTCATTCGTGCCTGAGCCTCGGCGGAATACGCGGAAACCGAATATCCGGGTCAGGATGCCGGGAATAAATGCATAAAACGATGAAAGATAAAACAACCATAGCAGTAGTGTCTGCATGCTAACTCCCCGCTTTTTATTTCTATTTCTAAGTAACTCCCCTATATATTATTTTAGCATAGCACATTGAGAAATAGGCTTTTTTTTCTTAAATCGTGTACAATGGTATCAATTATTATAGTTTAAAGGAGCCGATACTCTACTATGCTTCCCTTGTACAAAAAATATTGGAGAACCGCATTCGATATTGGTTTAATCGTACTCACCGTGTACCTGATTATGTTCATATTCAGTAAGCTTTACCAGATTGCTGCCCCTGTGTTCCTGTCCTTTCTGGTATTTCTGATTATTGAACCGTTCTCCAGATTTCTTCACCGAAGAGGCCTTCCCAAGCCTTTTGCCGCGGCGATATCGGTTCTGCTCTTCCTGCTGATCATTCTCGGGATCTTGTTCGGGGCGGGAGCGATCATTGTATCCCAATTCCTGCACCTTCAGGATAATCTGCCGGATTACACCAGGACGCTTCAGCGCCATTTCTCGGATACGGTACTGTTCCTGCAAAATAAGCTGGAGGCGCTGCCGCCGGATCTTACGCTGCGTTTGAATGGATATTTTGAGGACATCACCAACATCGCGACCGAGGCGGCCCAATCCTTCTTACATTATATCGTCGGCTTCATGGGTTCGTTCTCCGCCTTTATCGCGAATTTCGGGGTCGCGATTATTCTAGCCTTCTTCTTGAGCACGGAAATCGGAAGCTGGCGCAAAATTGCCAAAGATAAAACCCCGAAAACCTTCAAAACCGCATTCCTGTTTCTGAAAAATAACGTCTTCAAAACGATCGGTTCCTATTTGAAGGCACAATTGAAGCTGGTGAGCATCACGTTTGTGATCGTATATATCGGGCTGCTCATTCTGGGAACGGGGAATTCCTTGTCCATCGCTTTGATATGCGCCGTGTTTGATGTGCTGCCGCTGCTTGGTGTTCCCGTTATTCTGATTCCATGGATTATCTATTTGTTCATCGTCGGCAACACGGGGCTTGCGGTCGGCTTGATCGTTCTTCTTGCCGTGGTCGTCATCTCCCGCCAGCTGCTGGAACCGAAGATCACGGGCAATTCCATCGGCGTATCCTCGGCATTTCTTATGCTGTCCTTCATGATGATCTCCCTGTCGATATTCGGGGTCGCAGGGCTGATCCTGGCGCCGATTCTGCTCATTCTTATTAAAGAGCTGATTGCGCAAGGTTATCTGCAGCAGTGGATTCATCTGCCAAGTGAAGAATTTGATGTCTCCCCATGGGAATTTACGCCATCGGCGGACAAGCCCGAAACGGATCCCGCTTCCGTTCACGATTCCGAGGACAATCCCGCCGATGACGATTTGGATCCGGACTCCAACGAAGCGAGCAAATCTGCAACCTGACCGAAGATGTCGGTTGCCTGATTGCGGCTGTTCGGACTCCGATTCTCCACCAGCACGGCGATCGCATAACGAGGTTGCTCCACAGGGCCGTACCCGATAAACCATTGGTTATTTCGGGGGCGGCCCTTTATCGTTACCTGAGCGGTTCCCGATTTGCCGGCCAGCTTCCATTTCCGGTCTTTTAAGGTGGAGCCTGTCCCATCCTGAACGACATCCTCCATCCACTCCAGCAGAATGGATGAGGTTCTTCGGGAAATCCCTCCCTTGGCCGGCCGTTCTGCCTGCGGGCTTGCCTCCTTAAGCAGCTGTCCGTTGGCATAGTGGATCTGCTTCAGGATGCGGGGCCTCGTCTTTACCCCGCCGTGAAGCAGCGTCACCACGGCATTCGCGGCCTGAAGCGGCGTAACCGCCGCATCCCGCTGTCCGATGCCCGTCTGAACCCGCACCCCGGCATCATCCGCATTGGCCTTGTCTGAGAAGATGGTCCCCTTCTGTTCAAGATCCAGCGGGCGCAAGGCAGGGAGGCCCAGGAAATCCTTCGCTTCCCAGCCAACGGTTTGACCAAAGCCGAGGGCCGCTGCCGCCGACTGCATTTGGGACGCCGTCAACCGCTCCGAAAGCTCGGCAAACACCACGTTGCACGATTCCGCGAAGCCCTCGCGAAGCCCGATCGTCCCATGTCCCCCTTCCTTCCAGCAGGACAGCCCGAACTTCCCGTACTCCCCGTCACAGTGAAAAACCTCGTCCGGTGAGCTCAAGCCCTGCTCAAGAACGGCCGCAGCCGTGACCAGCTTGAAGATGGATCCAGGCGCCTTCGCCTTGATCCCGCGATTCTCCCAGGCCCCGTATTCAGGCTGAATCGACTCCGGATTGTAAAAAGGCCTGGATACCATCGCTACGATATCCGCGTTACGGGTGTCCAAAACAACGACGGCCCCCTCCTTCATGCCGGCATTCTCGGTCAATTGCTCGATCCCATGCTGGATCTTAGCGTCCACGGTGGTGACGACGCGAAGCGGATAATAGGGATTGCCGGGCGCCTTGACCATCGGTTTCAGATCCTGTATAACCTCATTGCCGCTATTGACCGGATAATACACAATCGTTGAACCGTCGCCCCGGATCAGCGCATCCAGCGTTTTCTCCAAACCGCTGGTACCCGTAATGTCCGGTTCATCTTGATAAAACAGGCTTTCCTTTCGCTGGCCCGACACGAATCCCAGCCACTGCATGCCCGACAGCCGATTTCCATATCGCTGCTCGTAAGGAAGAATTTTGACCTTGGGCAGATGGAGCTCCTGAATTTGCCGGATCTGATCCTTCGTCAGGGTAAGCGGGATGGCAGCGTTTTTCCCATGCCACAGCCGGGGCTCCTTCTGTTTCCCCCACACTTGCTTCAAATGCTTCGCATCCGTTCGCAGGATCTTGGCAAGGCGATCGATCTGGGTTTGGGAATCGTTTAGCTCCTTCTCCGTTACTGGGAACAAGACGGCTGCCCAGGTGAGTCCGCCTGTCAGAGCTTGTCCATGCCTGTCGGTAAAGTGGCCTCGCCCGGAATCGAGCACGATCCCTCGCTCGCGCTGAATAAGCGATGCTTCCACCATCGTATGCCGGCTGCCCGGCACCCGCTGATGCTTCATTACCAGCTGAACCCATGCCAGGCGGACCGTCACAAACATCAGGAGCACGGTCAATATCAACCATCCGTATTTTATTCTTCGGTTACGGACCAGCCTCATCCATCTCAACCTCCACGCGAATCGTTGTTGTCCATTATTTCCATTTGCATCGGGAAACAATCCCACCATGCTTACAGCCCTAGGATTCGCGCGAGCCCTTAGTATTGTCCAAATCGCCTAAATTAATGGCTTTCTTCACAAGGATAGCTTAAAGCCCAACCTATCGCTTCATAGCCCCGGCTGCTGCCAGAAAGAAGGGCATAGGCTGCATTCGGCTCGGAGCGAAACGGAGCAGGATATCGAGCGAGATGCCGGGCGAAAACGGAGCGAGTACCGAACTAAAACGGAGCGAGAGCGAGATCCGGAGCGAAAACGGGACAAGATCCGAGCGAAAGCGGAGCCAGATCCGGAGCGAAAAAAACAGGGGCCCCGGTCGCTTCGACCTGTGGGCCCCTTCCTTATTCGGATTACAGTCTAAAACGCGATAGCGTCTCTTTAAGCTCGTTGGATACATTTTCAAGCTTGGCGGATAAATTCACAAGCTGATTGCTGACACTTTGCTGCTCCGTAGAGAGGGAAGCAACCTCCTCCGATGTCGCGGAGGATTCCTCGGCCACGGCGCTCACATTCGTCATCGCTTCCGACAGCACGCTTTGGGATTGATTCAGCTCGTCGATGGAATACGTGACCGAATCCAGCCGTTCGATAAACTCGACCATTTGCTGTTGGACCGATACGAAGATATCGTTCGTTTCCTTGACGGCATCGATCTGGCCCTTGAACAGCGGATTGGCATCAAGCAGCACCCGGACGGTCTCGTTCATTTCGGCCATGATGCGGTCCGTAATCTGACTTACCATGTCGATCGATTGTCTGGACTGGTCGGCAAGCTGCCTGATCTCATCGGCAACGACCATGAATCCGCGACCGGCGGCACCAGCTCTGGCGGCTTCAATCGTAGCATTCAGCGACAGGATATTGGTCTGCTTCGTAATATTCTGCAGAACATCCAACACTTTAGCTACCGAAGAAGTCGTCTCCTTGAGACCATCCACCTTATGCATCATGGAGCGTGTCATATTCTCGGTCTGATGAGTTTTATCGAGCAGGTCGCTCAAATGCTTCGTGCCGAGCTCACTGGCGCTTTCAACATGACGGGCCGATCTGCCCATCTCCTCGTTGGCATTCACGACGATTTCCATCTGCTTCGAAATATTGTTCGTCAGATCGCTGCCCCGTTCCGCTTCCACAGCCAAGCTGCTGGCTCCGTTTGCAATTTCTTCCGTCGCGATGGCGATCTCCTTCGCGGAAAGCGCCGTCTTCTTGGAGGCATCGCTAAGCTCCGCAGCGGTCTTCAATACCTCCTGAGCCGTATTGTTCGTCTGCTGTACGAGCGAAGTGATCTGCTCCATCATATCGTTGAAGCTCGCAGACAGCTGGCCGATCTCATCCTGACTCTTATGATCGGTGCGGACGTTCAAGTTGCCCTTCGCCCCTTCCTTCATCAGAAGGTTGAGCTTGCCCAGCGGACGGGCGATCATCCGCACCATCCATAATCCGATCAGGATCGCCACGATCACGTCAACGACAGCGACGATCAGCGTAATCATCAAGATGCTGTTCGCATCCTTCGTCAGCTCGCCGGTCTGTACGGCGCCAATCAGTCTCCAATCATTGATGCTCAGCGTATTGTAAACCGCAAGAACTTCTCTTCCGCTCGCATCCTGAGTTCTCAGACTGTCCGTCTTCGACTCCTCAGAAAGCTCCTTCGTAAAGGTCCACTCGGTCGGAGCGGCAACCTGATCAGGCTTCGCGGACGATACAACCGTCCCGTCCGGGCTTACGAGCTGAAGCTCTCCGTTATCTCCGAGATCGATGCCCTCCAATTGCTGGTCGAGGATGGACGAATTCAGCTCGAACATCACGACGTATTTGGAGTTCAGGTTGTTCATGGAGCTTAATGCCCGGGCAACCGTAAAGTACGGCGCTCCGCTGTCCTCCGCCGACGGCAGCCATACGACCTTCTTGGTCCCCTCCATAAGCTCCTTGTACCATGCCTGCTCAAAGACGGTCTGCGATGCCTTCGAGGATTGTCCTGCCGAGAAAATCCGCTCCCCTTTGGCCGGTATCAAATACATCGCCCGGATCGAGGAATCCGAATTGATCTGATTGGAAAGCTTGTCCCGGATTTCCCGCTCCATCGTAAATCGATCATAATCGCTCAGATTCGTGCCCGATACTTCATCAAGCAGCTTCTGCAGCTCAACATCGTAGAATATTGACCTGCCTGCACTCTCATACTTCTCCAGAATGATATCGATCTTCTCCGAGGTCTGAATGATAGTCTGCTGGTTGGCATTCGCCGCATTCTTCTCGATCGTGCTTCTCGCCTTGTCATAGGACAACCAGCCTAATACGATAACGAAGAAGACGATGGCCGCAAAAAAGATTAAAAACAGCCGGATCCCGACGGATTTCGATGGATTGACCGGCATCCTCGCTACGGCCGCCCCCATGGAAGAAAACATGGACTTGGCATTATGTATTCCTTGTGAAACCGAAGGGCTTTTCTTGGTCTTATCCCCGTTCTTCTGCTTCCCTCCGGGTTTCTTATCTTTCTTCGGCTTCTGTTCATGCTGTTCTACTCCTGACATTTTGCTGTTCACCTACCACAATCATAGTATTAAATCTTGGATACGTTATCAAAAAGATCCGCGTAACGTATTCGTTACTTTATATTTCGACAATTGGGGGTGTTTTCCTTTGGCTTTTCGCAAAAAAATAATCTGTTTTTCCTAATTATTTTAAATAAAAAAGAACCCAAGGTCCGTCTAACGACCTTAGATTCTTTATTGTGTAATTCTAAGGAACTATAAAATTCTAGTTTTTGCGTTTTCGCATCATGTCAAAAAAGCGAACCGGCTGATCCACTTTCATTCGCACCAGCTGCAGCGGATGGCGGGCTGCATCCAATGCTTGACCGTTCTCATCTTCGATTCGTCCAACTACCTGCTTAAAGAACGTTCCGTCCGGACCGAAAAACTCGATTTCGTCGCCCGGCTTGAAATGATTCCGCTGCTGGATCACAGCCATTCCGGTCTTCTCGTCGTATTCCATCACCAATCCGGCGAAATCGTAAGGGACGGCCTTTTCTTCCGGCTCGTAGATATGATCCTCATGATCCGGCGTGTCATAGAAAAATCCGGTATTAAGCGGGCGGTTGGCCGCCTTGTTGATCTCCTCGATCCATTCCGGCTTCAATACATAATTCTCCGGATCGGCCATATAGGAGTCGATCGCCTGCCGATAGACGTTTACAACCGTCGCTACATAGTGAATGGACTTCATCCGGCCCTCGATCTTAAAGCTGTCGATCCCCACTTCAATGAGGTCCGGAATATGCTCCAGCATGCACAGATCCTTCGATCCCATCGTAAACGGATTGTCCTGCGGCTGAAACAGCGGAATCTGGGTCACTCCCGGCTTGAACGGGGCCGGCGCCGGAGCGGCCTGCTGCATGAGCCGGTCTTCCTCGGATACCCAGCTTGCCGCATCCTCCCTTCCGTCTTCGAACAGATCGTATTTCCAGCGGCAGGACTGGCAGCAGCCTCCGCGATTCGAGTCCCGATCGGTGAAATGGTTCGAGAGCACGCAGCGGCCGGAGAACGAGGAGCACATCGCTCCGTGAATAAACGCCTCGATTTCGATATCGACATGCTCCTTGATCGCTGCGATCTCTTCAAGGCTCGTCTCCCGGCCCAAAACGACGCGGGGAAGCCCCTCATCCTTCCAGAATTTCACCGCCTGCCAGTTGAGCGTCGACTGCTGGGTGCTCAGATGAACCTCGAGCTTGGGCGCAGCTCGCTTCGCCACCTCTATGATCGCAGGATCGGCCGCAATAATAGCGGCAATACCGGCATCCTGCAAGCTCCGCAAATACTCCTCGATTCCTTCAATATCTTCATTGTGGGCATAAATGTTCGTGGCGACGAACACTTTTGCGCCATACTTGGCCGCAAACTCTACGCCTTCCTTCATTTCCTCAAAGGTGAAATTGTCCGCATTGGAACGAAGGCCGTATTTCTGTCCGCCAATATATACAGCGTCTGCACCGTAGTGCACCGCAAATTTCAGTTTTTCCAAATTTCCGGCCGGGGCGAGCAGCTCCGGCTTGTCCAGGCGATAGCGTTTGCCTTTGTATTTTGGCTGTGCCATAGCTTCCATGCTGTCCACTCCTTAATAAACTTGTTCCTTGTAGAAGAATCCAAACGACAATTCCCGCTCCGGATCTTGAACCTCTCGAATTGCATCGAGCCAATCCTCCTGAAACGCATAGCTTGACGGATCGGCTGCGTATGCATCGATTGCCTTGCGATACGTGCGGAGAACGGTCTCGTTGTAGTGGCGGGGCTTCAGCAAAGTCTCTACCTTAAAGCTGTCCACGCCTGCAGCCATCAACAGATGCAGGTCCTCAAGAATACATATATCTTCAGAGCTCATAATATGCGTGCCGTTCATATCCTCATAGATCGGGTATTTCTCTTCCTGCCGCTCCGCTTCAATGAGGAACAGGCCCCGCTCTTTGCCGAGGTTCCCATCCTCCACCGGTCTTCCCTGGTGAGCCATGTAACTCTTGACCAAACGGCGCTTGGAGTGGTAAATGTTCGTCATGCCATGAATCTGTACCTGGGCTTCAATCTCAAGACGAGGCTTCATTTCAGTTACCTCATCCATGTTCAGCTCCCGGGCAAGGATGACGCGCGAGGCGCCCTTGCTTCCCCAATAATTGGCGGTAGCGTAATTGGTTGCCGTCATTTCCGCGTTCCAATGAAGCTTGACATTAGGAGCATGCTCCTTGACTGCGGTCAACACCGATGGGTCGTTAAATTCGACAGCATCGATCCCGATCTCTCCCAGCGCCCGGATATAATCCGGCAGATCATTCAACAGCTCATTGGTCATTAAATTGTTCACGCACACATAAATGCTGCAGCCGCGGCTGTGCGTCAGCCCGGCAGCCTCTCGGATTTCCTCTAAGGTCATGCTCCCCGGCAGCCTCATGCCGAAGCGATCCTCGCCGACGACGACAGCGTCCGCCCCTGCATCCAGGTAAGCCCGCACATCAGCCGTCGATCCGGCTGCAGCCAGTAATTCCGGTTTGTTACTCATTTTAGGATGCCTCCTATTCCTGTTGTCCCATCTTCTTGCTCTTCTCGATGTTCTTCAAGTGCTCCTTATACGTCTTGGCAAACAAATGCTCCTGGGTCCCGTCCTTCTTTGTGACATAGAACAGGTAATCGGACTTCTCGGGATTCAGCGCCGCCTTGATCGATTCCAGACTCGGGCTTGCGATCGGTCCCGGAGGAAGCCCCTTTTGGCGATACGTATTATAAGGGCTCTTGACCTCCAGATCGGCATAAAGCAGCCGCTCCTTCGGTTTATCCAGCAAATACTGCACTGTAGCGTCGATCTCCAGCTTCATGTCCTGCTCCAGGCGGTTATAGATCACGCCGGCCACAAGCGGACGCTCATGATCGACGACTACCTCGCGCTCAACCAGCGAAGCGATCGTCATCAGCTCATGGAACGTCACGCCGCGAGCCTTCAGCTGCTCCTCCCAATTCGGGATCTCTTCAAGACGCTTTTCGGTCTCCTGCAGCATGGTCTCCACGATTCCTTTGGCCGATAAATCCTTCTTCGGGAGCTCGTACGTTGCCGGGAACAGATAGCCCTCCAAATGATGCTTCAGCTCCGGATCCTCAGGGATTTCGGCCGCCACCGGAATGTCCCATCCGGAGGACTGGTCAGCGAGGTCCAGAATTTCTTTCTCATCGATCCCGCTTTCCTCGGATATCTTCTCCGCCATTTGGGCGACCGTGAAGCCTTCCGGAATCGTAAAGCGGACCATCTCCTCCGGCTTGACCTCGCCGTTATTCATCATGGTCAGCAGATCCTGAAAGGAAGTGCCGGGTGTCGCCTCGTAGGTGCCGGCCATTAACCGGCTCCCTTCATTCGTAAGCTTCAAATAACCTTTAAGTATTAGGGCGTTCTTAATTAATCCCTTGTCCTCCAGCAGATCGGCAATGGATGATGTGCTCATGCCCGGCTCCACCGTAAATTCTACCGGGGCATCCGAGCTCTGAACAGGCTGAAGGCCGTTCCACACATAGAATGCAGCCCCGCCGGCAATGAGGATCAACGCCAGTGCTGCTATAGCCAATTTCTTCAATCTACTCATCCCTTCACACCAAAAGGGGCGGACAGCTCCGCCCCTTCCATAAACTCATTTGAAATCCAATCGAGAGAATCCGCGTAAGTATCGATTCAGCTGACCTTAATCCTCGTCTTCCTCCGGAAACGTCAGCTCATCATACAGCTCCGACACATTTTCCCACTCTTCATCGTCGTCAATGGTCGCCAGCTGCAGGCTGCCGTCCGGGTCCGTCACGATCCGGAGCACCTCGTACTCCTCGTCCATCCGGTCCGGCTGAACCAGAATGGCATAGCCTTGGCCATCCACTTCAAATTCGGCGGCAATATCATAGACCTCGACTTGACCCTTCTCGTCCTCAAGCTCGATGCTTTCACCGAATGCTTCCTTGAGCACCTGGGTCCACACGATATTCTCAACCGAAAAATCAGCCATTACTCGTCGCTCCCATTCAGCTCATCCACGAGCGTATTGAAGGTTTCTTCGACGATCGCCCATTCCTCGTCATCCTCGATCATGAACAGCTTCAAATCATCACCGTCTTCCTCATAGCGGAAGGCGTACACTTCATCGGTCTCCTCATCGGCCGCTTCACGCGGCACGACCATCATGTATCTGGCGTCGGAGCCGTCCACCTCGAATTTCATGATGACTTCAAATTCTTCCTCATTGCCCTCGTCATCGGGAATATAAATAATTTCCGGTTCTTCTTCCATGCCAATATGCTCGTTCGCCATTCGAAATCACCCTCACCTTTTAGAATCCAAGTAGTTTTGTAATATCAAACTTGCGGCCATTTTGTCCACGACCTGTTTTCGCTTTTTTCGGCTGACATCGGCTTCCAGCAATGTCCTCTCAGCGGATACTGTTGATAGCCGTTCATCCCAAAGGTGAACGGGTAAGTCTAGGGAATCCCGCAGCGTGCCTGCGAATTCCATGCAGATTTCACCCCGGGGACCGATCGTGCCGTTCATATTTTTAGGAAGGCCGACCACGATCTCACCAACCTCATGCTCTTTTACAAGCTCGGCGATTCGGTTCAGCTCGCTTCCGTCCCGGCGGCGTTCGATGACTTCGAGCCCTTGGGCCGTCCACCCAAATACGTCGCTTAGGGCAATCCCGATTCTGCGATCCCCGTAATCCAATCCCATGATTCTATGCATTCCCTATACTCCTAACGGTGACTGGCTAAGTAGAACCGGACCAGTTCTTCAATCAATTCATCTCGCTCTTTCTTCCGGATCAAACTTCTGGCATTGTTGTGCCGAGGTATATAAGCAGGGTCCCCGGACAAAAGATATCCCACGATCTGGTTAATCGGATTGTACTCCTTCTCGACCAACGAGTCGTATACCGAAAGTAAAATGTCCTGAGCGGAAACCTCCTTCTCATCACCTTTTACATTGAACTTGACTGTCTTATCCATGGAGTCCATGTGTGACACACCTCGCTTCTTCAAAGAACATGCAAACCATGCCTCGTCGAAAATTTACCAGCTTGATCTTGTTATATCATACCATACTCCGTCGTCACTACGGAAATCCAAAGCGAAATATTTAGAGGGGGCTCCAAAAAATTCAGGATAGTGTACAGCGAATGCGTTCCCGTCTGCTGTACACCACTGAAGGACAACGCATTAAACGCCTTGGGCGACGAGCTCCTCAGCCCGCTGGAGAGCCTGGGCCATCTTGGATGCATCCTTGCCGCCGGCCTGGGCCATATCCGGACGGCCGCCTCCGCCTCCTCCGCAGACCGAAGCCACTTCCTTCACCAGCTTGCCTGCATGATAGCCCTGCTTCACCAGATCCTGCGGCACGGCTACGACGAAGTTCACTTTCTCGCCTGCTTTGGATCCGAGCACGATGATCGCATTCGGCAGCTTGCCCTTCAGCTCATCCGCAATGCTGCGAAGCCCGTCCATACCGCCTGCCTGGACCTCAGCCGCCAGCAGCTGGACCTCGCCGACTTGCTTCACTTTATCCGTCAGCTGACTGGCCTCGATCGCTCCCAGCTTGCCTTGCAGCGATTCATTCTCGCGGGCCAGCTCCTTCAGCTGTTGGTTCAGCCCCTCGATCCGCTTCGGCACGTCAGCGATGTTGCTCTTCAAGAGGCTGGAAGCCTGCTTGAGGAGATCCAGCTGACCTTCCAGATACTCATAGGCGTGACGCCCGGTCACCGCTTCGATCCGCCGCACGCCGGAGCCGATGCCGCTCTCTCCGAGCAGCTTGAAGATGCCGATTCGGGACGTATTGTCCACATGGCATCCGCCGCACAGCTCGATGCTGTAGTCGCCGACTTGGACGACGCGGACGATATCCCCGTATTTTTCCCCGAACAGCGCCATCGCTCCCATAGCCTTCGCTTCGTCAATCGGCTTGAGGTCGATGACGACCGGGATGCTCTTCCACACTTGCTCATTGACGCGGCGCTCGATTTCGGCCAGCTCCTCCGGGGTGATGCTGCCGAAATGCGAGAAGTCAAAGCGCAGCCGCTGCGGCTCGACGAGAGAGCCCGCCTGGTTGACATGCTCCCCAAGCACTTCTTTCAGCGCTTTATGCAGCAAGTGGGTTGCCGTATGGTTCTTCACGATGTCATTTCGAAGGCTGGCATCCACCTTGGCGGCTACGATGTCACCTACCTTAAGCTCACCTGCCTCCACGGTAACAAGATGCACATGCTGTCCGTGAGGGGCCTTGAACAAGCCTTCTACTCTAGCGCGTACCGTATCGCCTTCAAGCACGCCTTGGTCGCTGACCTGGCCGCCGCTTTCGGCGTAGAACGGCGTTGCATCCAGAATGACCTGGGCGGACTGTCCTTCGCCGATTCCATCGGCGAATTGATCCTCCGCAATGATGGCCAGCACCTTCGCATCGCGAACGGTGTCATTATATCCAACAAATTCACTTTTAACCGTATAATCGGATAGAACCCCGCCTTGAACCTTCATGCTTTCCGTTTCGTGGCGGGCTTTGCGCGCACGCTCGCGCTGTTCCTTCATCGCCTCGTCGAAGCCCTCGCGATCGACGCTCAGCCCGTGCTCGGCGGCATAATCCTCCGTCAAATCGAACGGGAAGCCGTAGGTATCGTACAGCTTGAACGCATCGGCCCCGCTAATGACCGACTGGCCTTGCTTCTTCGCTTCCGCGCTCATCTCTGCCAGAATCGCCAGCCCGTCGGAGAGCGTCTTGTGGAACTGCTCTTCTTCCGTCGCGATGACCTTCTCAATGAACGCCTGCTTCTCCACAACCTCCGGATAGTAGGCACCCATAATGTCGCCGACCGTGCCGGTCAATGTGAACATGAACGGCTTGTCGAGACCGAGCACCTTCCCGTATCGAACCGCACGGCGGAGCAGACGGCGGATGACATAGCCTCGTCCTTCATTGGAAGGCAGCACGCCATCGGCAACGGCAAAGGCGACGGTACGGATATGGTCCGCAATGACCTTGAGCGCCACGTCGTATTCCGCCTTCTCCTTGTATTTCACACCGGCAAGCTCAGCAGTCTTTTGAATGATCGGCTGGAACAGGTCGGTATCGAAGTTGGAATCGACATCTTGCAGAATGGAGGCAAAGCGCTCAAGCCCTGCACCCGTATCGATGTTCTTGTTCGGAAGCGGCGTATAGCTGCCGTCCTTGTTATGGTTGAACTGCGAGAACACGAGGTTCCATACCTCGAGCCAGCGCTCGTTCTCGCCGCCCGGGAACAGCTCTTCCTCCGGCGTCCCGTGGCCATATTCCTCCCCGCGGTCGTAGAAGATCTCGGTACATGGTCCGCACGGCCCCTCCCCGATATCCCAGAAGTTGTCCTGCAGCTTGATAATCCGGCTCTCGGGCAGGCCGATCTTCTCGTTCCACAGCTTGAAGGCTTCCTCGTCCTCCGGATATACCGTGACGGACAGGCGCTCCGGATCGAATCCGATCCACTTCTTATCGGTCAGAAACTCCCATGCCCAGGTAATGACCTCTTCCTTGAAATAGTCCCCGATGGAGAAGTTGCCGAGCATTTCGAAGAACGTGTGGTGACGGCGCGTCTTGCCGACATTCTCGATGTCGTTGGTGCGAATGCACTTCTGCGAGTTGGCGATTCTCGGATTGTCCGGGATCACCCGGCCGTCAAAGTACGGCTTCAGCGGCGCCATGCCTGCATTAATCCACAGCAGCGACGGGTCGTTGTGCGGGACAAGCGAAGCGCTTGGCTCAATATGATGGCCTTTCTCGGCGAAAAACGCCAGCCATTTGGATCGAATTTCACTTGCTTTCATCATTAGCATCCTCCAGTCATAATATAACGCCCGGGCCAATATAACCCGAACACAAAAAACGCCCCTGAAATAGTTCAGGGACGATGTTCTCGCGGTACCACCCTGGTTATCGTGCATCAATCCATCCGGTCGTTGACCGGAAAGCGCATGCGACGATCGCCTCGTTGCAGCTGGATAACGGCAGCCACCCGGTGAATTTTGTTCACACTCAAAAATTAGCATTTCAGCTTGGACGCTTCCAGGTTCTCGCAGCCATTCGTCTCGGATCGCATCGATCCGCCGAAAGGAACCTGTTCTCTGGGCAAGGTGCACACAGCCTACTGGGATTTTCTCATCGATTTGGACACGTATTCGTTTAATATTTCAAGTATATCCACGAAAACGGCATATTGTCAATCCGTCCCCCCGTTCGTCAACGCCTGCCCGGCTGTCAGCCCGATTTCCGCCTTACATAATAAGCGAACACATGCTGCAAGAGGACCTTGAGCACCGCAAAGACAGGTACGGCGAGGATCAGGCCGACAGTGCCCGCGATCTGGCCTCCGACAAGCAGGGCAAATATGATAAGAAGCGGATGCATATGCAGCTTTTTGCCGACCACCTGCGGTGAGATCACATTGCTTTCGAGCGTCTGGCACACCATATTGACGAGCGCGACCATCAGCACCATTTTCCACGAGAGGGTCGAAGCCATAACAAGCGCCGGAGCAGCGCCCAGAAAAGGCCCCAAATACGGAATGATGTTGAACACGGCCACGATGCTGGCAAGCAGCAGCGCGTAAGGCATGCCTACGATCATATACCCGATGTAAGCAAGAATGCCGATAATGAGGCATACGAGAAACTGCCCCCGGACATAGTTGCCAAGGGCACTGTCAATGTCCTTAAGCAGGATAACGATCGACTTGCGGTGGCTTCGGGGCAGATAGGATACGGCCGTCCGCTGGAACACCTCGAAATCTTTTAATATGTAAAAAATGAGGAACGGCACGATCATCACATTGAACAAAATGTTAATCGCGTTGCCGATATTGTCCATAAAGTCCGAGATGCCTCCGGCCAGCCTCGATTCGATGGTCAGAAACCAGCTGTTCACCCCGGTCCGTACGCCCGGCGGCAGCAGCCGGCTGTCCAGGCTGGTCATCAGGGACTGAGCGTTCATCGTCAATTCGGGCAGATGCTCGTTTAATTCCTCCAGCTGGCGGATCAGCATCGGGATCAAATTGATGAGGATGACGGCAAGTGCGGTCAAGAACACCGCATAGATGAGAAGGACCGCTGCGCTTCGCGGGACCTTGCGGTCGGACAGCATGCATACAATCGGATTCAGGACATAGGATATGATCATGGCTATCAGAAACGGAGCAAGCACCGCTTTGACAAAACGATAGACATCGAGAAACAAAGGCCTAAGAAGCCATACAAAATAAAGGGTAATCAGTCCAAGCAGCAGCCATATTAAAAAGCGAAACCACTTGCTCTCGGTCAGCTGTTCCACAGAGCACTCTCCTTTACCGCAAAAGCTTACCCTGTAGTATATGTCCAAGCTTCCGGATTTAATCTAACCTTCCGTTTTCGCCCCGATTATAGAAAAAGGACCTCCCTCGCGGAGGATCTCCATGGATCCGGCGGGAAAGTCCTATTCTATGATAATTATGTACGCGCTCTTTAGGAAGAGGCGTGCAGATGCGGGAATTCCGGCTGCATTTCATCGCCAAAGAATAAATCATCCAGCGAGCTGAGCGTGCCGTCCTCCTCAACCTGGTAAACGGACATCTTCTCCCCGTTCACCGTTAATTCAATAAAGCATCCCCAGCAGTAAAACTGGTGGGAGCCGATTTTTCCAATATCTTTGGAACTGCAGTTTGGACATTTCATCCTACTTCACCCTATCCGTTCACAGAATTAATGGCTTTTTCCAGACGCTGTTCGCTCATCGGGGGGACCATTACGGCATGTTCACCGACAGCCATTTCCGCTGTGCAAGGCAGCCATTTGCGGCCTTCGATCAAATCCGATACAAAACCGTCGGATATTTCCAATCCTAATATTGTATTGCCCTGTTCCTGCTCAAAATAAACATCCGAAACACGGCCGAGCAGAACTCCGTCCTCCGTCAGGACCTGCATTTCTTTCAATTTACGCTTGCCTGTAAGGTAAGTTAAGCCGATTTCGGCCGTCCCTACCTTCCGTACAGCCTCTTGACTCCGGATCATGACGGCATCTTCTCCATAGGCTACGATATCTTCCCATGCAACGCTTTTCACATGTGTGGAGAACAAAGCCCTGCCTTCAAGTTCCAATCCGGTAATCAGCCAGTTATCATCTAGTATAAAATCGTGGATTTTTCCGATTTCTTTACCGTTTTCCACGTCGAATACAGCCAGTCCGATCATTTCCTGAAGCTTCATAGCTAAGATGGATACCTCCTCATCCTCCGCTTGGTTTGAAACCGGCAATCCAGCATGGCATGCAGCCAGACCCTCGGCTTCTAAGGATGAAATGGATGAACGCATACCCCCTTTATTAGCGAAAAAGAGAAATCCCTCAACATCTATTTACGCAGCCGTTTAAGGATGGTTTCAATTTTTTGGGCCGTGAACTCCATTTCTTGAGTAGTATTACCCAAACCGAAACTAAATCGAATCGCAGAACGCAAAATCGGATCCGGAAGCTTCATGGCCTGAAGCACATGCGAGATCTCCAGCGAGCCCGAAGTGCAGGCCGAGCCGCTTGCAGCCGCTATGCCTTCCATGTCCAGATTCATCAGCATCGTCTCGGTGCTGACGCCGGGAAAGCTGAGATTCAGCACATGCGGGAGATAATATTCCTGGCTTCCGTTGATCGAAAAGGCCTCCTCGCCGATCAACCGGCGAAGCTCCTCGAGCAGCGTTTGCCGCAGCAGCCGATAATGCGCAAGCCGCTTGTCAATCCCGTTAACGGCCAGCTCCGCTGCCGCCGCAAATCCGGCAATTCCCGCCATATTCTCCGTTCCGGCACGGCGCTTCTTCTCCTGCAGCCCGCCGAATAGGCGCGGCGACAAGCTCAACCCCCGTTTGACCACCAAAGCGCCGACGCCCTGCGGGCCGTTGATTTTGTGAGCGGAGAAGCTCCACAGATCCACGGGGAGGTCTCGGCAGGAGATCCGCGCAGAACCCAGCGCCTGAACGGCGTCCGTATGAAAGACGACGCCCCGGCTTGCGCACAGCTCGCCGATCTCGGCTATCGGCTGGATGGTGCCCACTTCATTATTTCCGTACATAATCGTGACGAGCACGGTATTCTCCTTGATGGCACCGGCGATGTCCTCCACCGATACGCGACCGGTACGGTCGACCGGAATATAAGTAACCTCGCAGCCTTTCTTCTCCAGCTCTTGGCAGGCATGAAGCACCGCATGATGCTCCACCGCGGAAGTAATGACATGCTTGCCGCTTACTCCAGCCGCCTCGACGATGCCGAAGATAGCCAGATTATCGCTCTCGGTGCCGCCGGAGGTAAATACCAGCTCATCCGATTGGCACCCCAAAAGGGACGCGATTTGATCCCGCGCCCCGTTCACAATCTTCTTCGCTTCCCGTCCATACGCATGGACGCTCGAAGCATTGCCGTGCCAATTCGTCATGATGTCCATCATCGCTTCCGCGACCTCCGGGTGTACCGGCGTCGAGGCTGCATGATCCAAATACACGGTTTTCATGTTTATTCACACACCTTGATATTAGTCGAGTATTCACAGTCCGGCGAAAGGCGATTAGGCGGTTAGGCGATTCGTCACTTCATCGTGACCCGCGCCCGAATGCCGGGAATGTGATTTTTATGCTATAGCGAAAGCAGGGGAGCTTCGCAGCAAAATTGTAAGTCCTCAAAGAGATTGAATGTTTAATGATAAACTCATCGGCTTCTTTCATGGATCTATATAAGCGCAGGAGGACCCGTTCAGGCCTTTGGCTCGTGGAAGTTCTTTTTATCACAACCCGATAATAGCATATACGATGAGTCTTCGCTCCGCAACTTATCATGAAAAATTTCTGAAACAAAAGCAACAAAAATCATTGTCATGATAAGCCGCTTCCCTGCACGCAAAAACGGAAATCAACAACGGATCAAGTATAACGGCCAAGGAGCCTATTTTCTATAGACTTTCTTTCTTAAAGCTCGTTTCTCCAAAGCTCCAGCTGCTCGTATTATTTAAGCTTCCCTTATTCAATGGAAGAGACACGACTAATTGCAGTTTAATCAACGCTTGCTCAAGGATCTCCAAGGGGTCATCGGAATCCGTCATCCTTTCGCAAATTTCGATAGCTTCTTTGACGGCAGCATCGAGCGTATCCGCCCGTTGTTTCTCGAGTGCTGCTCTCTCGAGCCAATATTTTAGCGCGGCAGAATTGCTGTCCTCATCAAACGAATGGCAATTATTCTTATCCTCTTGCCAGTCTCTAGTCATTATTTCTCCCCTTTCTAGTCAATGTTATAACTACTTGTCCGCCATCATTAGCGCCCCCCCAAATTTTTTCCCCTTCATTAACTAGTTAAGATCTTTCCGTTCAATAACAGCTAGTTAAAGGTCTTTCTATTCAATAAAGAAACTATAAAGCTTACGTTAGAGGGCTCTCGGTCATCTCCATTAGTAGTGCTCTCTTGTCATCCAAAGAAAGAAACCATGGCATGTCCGAAGAGACGGATTCGATATGGAACGAAGAGCTAGGAAAAGTTGAACATGTCGGATGGAGCTTCACGGGTCGGATAGACTTACCTCAGCCGGAAGGCGTGTGGAGCGATCAGCTAGCTAAAAAGCAATGGAGTTTAAACTTCCAAATTGAAGCGGAGTCAATCTGTAAAAAAACGTGGGTTCATGTTATGGATCAAGGGATACCACAGAGTAACGCAATACCCCTTGATGATGCGGCTCAGCAATAATGCTCTGCCTTCGAATTAAATGTAGAACATATAGTTGTCCGCAGCGGACTGTTCCTGGAAATTGATGAGGTTATCAAGCGTCGTGGAATCCAGTACCTCGGCGATGCTGTCGCGGATACGCAGCCACAAATCCCGCTTTGCCGGATCGTCTTCTTCCGTAAAATCCACCGGGGAGATCGGCCCTTCCAGGACACGGATGACGTCGCCAGCGGTAATCGAAGCCGGATCACGGGATAAAATGTAACCGCCGTATGCGCCGCGAATGCTCTTGACCAGACCTGCGTTCCGAAGCGGCGCGATCAACTGCTCCAGATAATGCTCCGAGAGCTGATTCTTCTCCGCGATGCTTTTCAGCGAGGTCGGGCCTTCGCCGAATTTGGCGGCCAGTTCCATCATAATCGTCAATCCGTACCTTCCTTTTGTTGATATCTTCAAAGGTGACACCTCTTTCGAAAATTTGTATATGATGTCCATACTTGAACATGCTGTTAGGGGAATCGGATAACACGATAAATACGGTAAACGCATGCTCAATTCCTGCTAATTCTGAGTTTTCTCCGTATTCCGATCATTACCCTCAGCTTATGGTACCATATCCTGAATGGCAATGGGTAATAATCCGGGTCAAATCGTAAAAATTTGTTCACCCTGAGTGGACATAACCAAGCATGGGAACCTTGGCGAAAGTATGTTAAAATACGTCATGGGCACAATTTAAGATGAAAATGGTGATAACGATGTCTACAGATAATAAGAACACTCGGATCGTTGTCGGCATGTCAGGGGGAGTCGATTCCTCCGTAACGGCGCTGCTGCTCAAGCAGCAGGGCTATGAAGTAATCGGCATCTTTATGAAAAACTGGGACGATACCGACGAACTCGGCTACTGCACCGCCGAAGCGGATGCGGAAGACGTGCGCCGGGTATGCGAACAGCTGGACATTCCCTACTACACCGTCAATTTCGAGAAGGAGTACTTCGATAAAGTATTCTCCTATTTTCTTGATGAATATAAAGCCGGAAGAACGCCGAACCCCGATGTCATGTGCAACCGTGAAATCAAATTCGGCGAGTTTCTGAACAAAGCGCTCGATCTCGGAGCCGATTATGTCGCAACCGGCCATTATGCACGCGTCACCGAGGAGAACGGGCAATTCCATCTTCTCCGGGGCGTCGATGGCAACAAAGACCAAACCTATTTCCTGAACGCGCTCAGCCAGGAGCAGCTGTCCAAAGCGATGTTCCCGATCGGGCATTTGCCGAAACCGGAAGTACGCCGCCTCGCGGAAGAGGCCGGTCTGTACACCGCGAAGAAAAAAGACAGCACCGGCGTCTGCTTTATCGGTGAACGGAATTTCAAGGAATTCCTGAGCCAGTACTTGCCGGCCCAATCCGGCGACATGGTGGATATCGTCACCGGAGAGGTAAAAGGCCGTCATGACGGTCTCATGTACTATACGCTCGGTCAGCGCCAAGGTCTCGGCATTGGCGGATCCGGCTCGGGCGAACCTTGGTTCGTAGCTGACAAAGATCTGAACAACAATATTCTTTACGTTGTGCAAGGAGATCATCCAAGCTTGTATTCAACAGGCTTGATCGCCTCGGGAGTCAACTGGATTGCAGGCGAGGACGCTATGCCCAAAGCCGCCTTTACCTGCACCGCCAAATTCCGTTATCGCCAGCCGGATCAGGAAGTGACCCTTACGCCGCGAGAAGACGGCACGGTGCATGTGGCGTTTGCGAAACCGCAAAAAGCCATTACGCCGGGACAAGCCGTCGTATTCTATCAAGGCGAAGAGTGCCTTGGCGGCGGAACGATCGAATCCGCGGACAAAATCCCGTATTAATCCGCCGGCACAATAGGAAGCCCTTGATTGCCGGGCTAGATCGGATCAAAGCTTCAATAAAAATGCACCTCTGTCATACCTCACCGGAAAGTGGTGAGGTGACGACGGAGGTGCATTTTTTCTGCCGGAGTGAGTCTCAAATGCCCAACCCGCTATTCCATGTCGGCAGCCATGTTTCTATGGATGGAGGGCCATTATACGTACAACGTCGGGCTCTGGGTTAGTAACCAAGTTTTTAGGGTCGCAAATTTCTATGGTCAGCACAGCAAGTCCTATGGTCTGCAAGTTCTGTGGTCTGCAAGTTCTGTGGTCTGCAAGTTCTGTGGTCTGCAAGTTCTATGGTCTGCAAGTTAAGGCCTCAACGGAGCAGGCGGAATCATGCCGGAAAAGCGCCAGCGCTCTCCTTTGTCCGCTAATTTTTACGACTTCGAAAATTATTCCAGGAAATTAGAGGACAACAGAGATTGGAGACATGATCCGCATGCGGAGTGATGTTGTCACACAACCGGACTTGTGAAGACACTCATACCCATCGAGGCATGATCCGCATCCGAAGTGATGTTACACAACGGAACTTGCGAAGACACTCATACTCGAGACATGAAGCGTACGCGGAGTCATGTCACACAACCGGACTTGCGATGACACTCATGCTCGAGACATGATCCGCATGCAGTGTGATGCTACACAATGGGACCTGCGAAGACACTCATGCTCGAGACATGATCCGCATGCGAAGTGATGTTACACAACGGGACTTGTAAAGTACACTTGGATGAACATACTCATAACGCATACTCCGTGATTGCCCCTCTGCGCATGGTCTCCGCCACATCGATGAGCCGCTGATTAGAGCTCCCGCGATAGGGGAGCGACACATCCTTCAGCTCAAGCACGAACCGGCCGTCGACAATGACGTCGCACAGCAGCGCCAGCTCACGCCGCTCCGGGTGCCGCATAAGTGCCTCGAATGTAAAGCCTGTATAAGCCCATACGGTTTTGTCCGGACAGAGTGAACGAAAGCTCGCGACAAAGGCTGTGCACTCCTCCGGCGAAAAAAACGGGTCGCCTCCGCATAGAGTCAATCCATCGATCAGAGGATTGGAGCCGATATCCCGAAGGATCCGTGCGGACACGTCCTCCGTAAAAGGAGCGCCTGCCTCAAAATCCCAAGACGCCGGGTTGAAGCAGCCGGGACAGGCGTGCCAGCAGCCGCTGATGAAGATCACTGCACGGAGCCCCTCTCCTTCGCTAATGCTCTCCGGAACGTAGCCGATCAGGTTCACAGGTGCTTCACCCGGTCTCTGACTTCCGCCTGCTTCGCGGAATTGAAACGCTCGGTATAGCTGCCGGTCAAATACCCCGTCACCCTCCGCAGCCGCTGGAAGCGCCCATCCGTTTCGGATATCCCGCACTCCGGGCAAGAGCTGCCGATCACCCCCTCATGCCCGCAGCTTAGACAACGGTCGATCGGATGGTTCACGGAAAAATAGCCGATATCCGCATCCAAGGCAAAGCGAACGATGTCGAGGAAGGCCTTCGTGTTCAGCCGTGCGCTGCCGTCCAGCTCCACGTACGAGATCGCTCCGGCGTTGCACAGCTCGTGAAACGGAGCCTCGAGGCGGATTTTTCGGTAAGCGGGCAAGCTGTAATAGACGGGAATGTGAAAAGAATTTGTATAATACTCCCGGTCGGTAACCCCCTCAATAACGCCGTACTGCTTACGGTCCAGCTTCGTAAATTTCCCGGACAAGCCCTCTGCCGGTGTGGCAAACAAGGTGATGTTCAGGTTATGGGTTTCGCTGGCTTCATCGCATCGCCGCCGCATATGGCGCACAATCTCGAGGCCGAGCTGAAAGGCCGCCTCGTTCTCGCCGTGATGGCATCCGGTCAGCGCCTTCAGGCATTCGGCCAGCCCGATGAAGCCCACCGCCAATGTGCCGTGCTTGATGAGTTCCCTTACGCTATCCACCGGCGCGAGCTTCTCTCCGCCTTCCCATACACCCTCCCTCATCATGAAATCAGACGCCTTCGCCGGCTGTTCGGCTTGGATCCCGAAGCGGTGAACCAGTCCGGCTACAGCGATGTTTATAAAATCATCGAGCCTGGACAAAAAGCCTTCGAGATCCGGCTTCACCCGCTGCTGCAGGACGATGCCATGCTCGATCCCCAGCTTGACCAAATTGACGGTGTTGAAGGACAAGTTGCCTTTGCCGCTCAATCGGTTTCGCCCGAAGCGGTCGGCGATCGTCCGGGTTCGGCATCCCATCGTGGCAATGATGGTATCCGGGTCGTCCGGCTTGTAATACGGCAGGTTGAATGAAGCGTCCACATTGACGAAATTCGGGTAAAGCCTGCGGCTGGAGCATTCGACCGCCTTCAGGAACAGGTCGTAGTTGGGCTCGCCCTCCGCCTGATTCACTCCCCGCTTGCACTGGAAAATATGCTGCGGAAAAATCGGCGTCTCCCCCCGCCCGAGTCCGTTCATCGTGGCATCCAGGAGCGCATGGGAAACCATGCGGCCTTCCGTTGAAGTGCACATGCCGTAATTCAGCGATGTGAACGGGATTTGCCCCCCGGCCCGGCTGCTCATCGTGTTCAGGTTGTGGATTAACGATTCGGCGGCCTGCTTCACTTCATTCAGCGTTTCCTCATAGGCATACCGGTAAATACGTGGGGCTATCTCCTTCAATCGGGGGTTGTCGATATACAATTCATCATCCTCCCAATCAGTTGTCCCTGCGGAAGATTCGGCATCTCCGAGATAAACAGCACCCTTGCGGAAGTGCCGCCGGAACGTTTGACCAACGTAAGGTGCGAGGTCCCAGTCGATTTTGTTCGCGGAGACGCCGCCGTACTGGCTGTTCTGCTGGGATTGGAAAATGATCGCCACGAGGGCCATCGCCGTCATGATGCTTTTCGGCGGCCGTACCGAACCGTTGCCGGTATTAAAGCCTTTGGCAAGCAGACGGTCAAAGGGGATGAAGATGCAGTTAGTCGTACCGAGCGTGTACTGATCCAGGTCATGGACGTAAATGGAGCCTTCCCGGACGGCATTCGCGAGCTCGGGAGGAAGCACAAAGCGTCTTGCCATCCACTTGCTGTACTCCGAGCCAATTCGGCTCATTTTTCCGCTGAACGACTCGCCGTTTAAATTCGCATTCTCCCTTAGCAGATCGGGATCGGCCGACAAGAGCACATCGCTGCTGATTTTATACAGCTCGCCCCGCCTTATCCGCTCCAAATCCCGGGACTCCCGGTACTGCTGGTAAGCAGCAGCCACTTCCCGATATCCCTCCTGCCGCAAATGCCGAATGACCAGATCCTGAATTTCTTCGACCGTAACCCGTTCCTTTCCCCGCAACGCTTCGGTCGCGAATCCTGCGATCCGAACGGAGGCCTCCTTCCGCGCTTTGCCCTCAACGGCTGCAAAAGCTTTGTCTATCGCATTCACGATCCTGCCAGCCTCAAAGGGCGCCCCGCTTCCATCAAGCTTGATAACCTTCATGTGTTATATCAGCTCCTTGTTCTCCAGTCATTACGAACACCATATATAGTACACAAACATAATTTATAATCTATATATAGTATCAAGCTGTGATTTCGATCACGGTACACGAAAAAGATCGGTATCCAAGCAGGGTGTCCTTCCTTCGGCAGGACCGTTCGATGACGCCTTCAAGGGAGATTTTTGGGCTGAACGGGACCCGCGATCATGCAAAAAAAAGCGCCCTTCCGAATCCTGTAGGATCGTGAATAAGCGCTTAGGGGGTATCGAAGTCAATCTAGTTTGGCATCTCCTTACCCGGAGGGACACATCGCGCATTTTGCACGTTGTGCGGCAGGTCCGCCATCAGCTCTCCGCCGGCGGCATCGGCGTAGGAGTCGGTTTTGCATAGCCGGTACCATATTTATCGTCAATCGTCTGGCGAATATCCGTTAAGCTCATGCCTTCACTGCTCATTTTTGCCGATTCGACCGCTATATCAAGGCATACACCGCATCGGGTGCCGTGATCATCCCATACGACGCTCCCGTCTTCGCGTATTTCATGAATAAAGCAGTTCAGATTGCTTTGATGTCCGGCACTTTCCCCGCAGCCGCAGTAGCAGGGAATATGTTTCAGCACGTCGCTTACCTGAGCGGACAATGCATACACGGTCTGAATTTCGCTTGTCTGGCCCTTTAGAAATTCAGGCAGCACATCGGCAGAAGCCGTCAGTTCCTGAAGGTCTCCGTTGGCCACTTGCGTCTGGTGTCCATGGGCATGCGCGGATTCCGCAGCCTGTCCGCCAGGTGCCTGCTCCTCGCCGCTCTTGGCTGAACAACCGCCCAGAACGACACCGATCGATAACAGTAATATGACAAAGCTCCGTTTCCCTATTCTCATCTTCATCCTCCTCTAACTCAATAGGCTGCACCGGAAAAGCTGTTCGCATCTCACACACCCGAGTCCCTTCTTACCGAAAAAGCCTATTGTTCGCGTCTAAGCCGCTGGTTGTGGGCGATCTTCGCCTCATTCCCTTGCTCCGTCGCCTGGTAGAACACCCGATTGGACAGCTCCTTCGGCAAATACTCCTGCTTCACGTAATGCCCCGGGTAATCATGCGGGTATTTGTATCCGACATGTCCGAGCTTGATGGCTCCCTGGTAATGCGCGTCCCGCAAATGCAGCGGAACCTCCGCCGATTTCACCTCGTCCATGGCCGCCATGGCGCGAGATATCGCCTCCACGACCGCATTGGACTTCGGACTCTCTACCGCGAACAATATCGCCTGGACAACGTTCAGCTTCGCTTCCGGCCAGCCGTTGTTCCGGTAAGCCTCCAAGGCGCTGACCGCCTGGACCATCGCCTGCGGATTGGCAAGGCCGATATCCTCGCTGCTTGCGGCAATGAGCCGCCGGATGAACACCATCGGGTCCATCCCCAGCTTTTCGACCGCGTACAGGAACCAGAACACCGCCGCATCGCTCGAGCCACGAATGCTCTTATGGAAAGCGGACAGAACGTCGTACTGCGTGGATTCATCCGCCTTCACGAGCGGCTTGCGGATCGACTCCTCGGCCACATCAAGCGTAATATGAACGGCGCCGCTTTCATCCGGGGGCGTAGTCATAGCGGCTAGTTCGAGGGCGTTCAAGGCACGGCGGATGTCGCCGTTAGCCATCGTTGCGATATGCTCCAGCGCCTCGTCATCTGCTTTCAAATCCATATAGCCAAGTCCCTTGTCGGAATCGGTCAGCGCGCGCCGCATCGCAATCAGCGAATGCTCCTTGGTCAAAGACTGCAATTGAAACAACGTGGACCGGCTCATCAAGGCCCCGTTCACGTAATGAAAAGGGTTTTCCGTTGTCGCTCCGATGAAGATGATGGTCCCGTTCTCAACCGCCGGCAGCAGCGCATCCTGCCTCGAACTATTGAATCGGTGGACCTCGTCCAGAAACAAAATCGTTTTCGTTCCGTACAGGCTGCGGTTGCTCTGAGCCTGGTCAATGACTTCCCGCACATCTTTAACCGAAGCCTCTACCGCATTAAGCCGGACAAAATGGCCTTGGGTCTGCTGTGAAATAATATGCGCGAGCGTCGTTTTGCCGCATCCGGGAGGACCGTACAGCAAAATAGAGGACACCTGATCCGCTTCGATGGCTCGGCGGAGCAGCTTCCCCGGTCCGATAATATGCTCTTGTCCTATATATTCATCCAGCGAAACCGGCCGCATCCGGTCGGCCAGCAGCCTGGAATCCCGGTCGGCTTCCCGTCCGTAACTGAATAAGTCCATGTGCTACACTTCCTTGTCTGTAGATCAATCGTCGGCCAACCCTGGCCCTTAAAATCCATCACCCTCTATCATATCATATCCGCAGCGGGCTTGCCCGTACTGCCCGAGCGTTGAACGGCCGCGGTTCGCTCCTCTCACTCCCGGGAGATCTATGCCGGCGGTCGTCCCCCTAATCCCGATAGACCATCGGTGGCGCTTCACGCTCCTCACTCCCGAGAGATGGTCGGCGGCGGTTCGTTCCCTAATCCCGGTAGATCGTCGGTGGCGCTTCATTCTCCGCACTCCCGAGAGATGGCCGGCAGCGGTTATTCTCCTCATTTTCCCAAGAGATTTGGCCGGCGGTTCGCTCTTCACGATTCTCATCGGAGACAACGTCGGAGCCTGCGATTGTAATATCCATCCTAACGTCTTTAAATTATCCTAAACTTTCTTCTAACTGTGAGCGTTAAATAAGTATATAGATGCCATTATTAAGTGGAGAGGGGAAGCAGGCATGAAGATTCAGAACGCCAGACGGAAAATGGTTCATGCGGCCGTCGGAATCGGAACGAGCCTGCTCATCATGTGCATTCTTGCCCAGCACAATCAAGTGCTCTTCGAAATCTATGAGCCTGAGGCTCTGACCGAGCACATCCTGGCCGTTAGGATGATGGATATCTTGCTTACGCTCCAGCTTTTGTGCTCCCTTGCCGTTTTAACCCGCTCTGCATTTCGGGTATGGGAACACAAACAGGAAATCCGCCGGGACGAGGGCGAGTTCTACCGGTAATCTGATCATGATCGACGGAGGTTGTTATGAAAAGAAATAGAATGCGAGCTGCGATCCTCTCGGGGGTGCTGCTGGCAGCGGCTTCGCTGATCGTATGGACGCTGCTTCGGTATATCGACCATCTGGGGGAATCGTACCGGATGCTGGGTTAGATTACTTATTCCTTGCGTTTAATTACGTGTATTGTATGTATTGCACGTATTGCGTTTACACCATGTATTGCGTTTATAGCACGTATTGCGTTTATACCGGATTGCGTTTATACCGGATTGCGTTTATACCGGATTGCGTTTATAGCACGTATTGCGTTTATACCATGGATTGCCCTGTATTGAATAGACAATGGACGAATTCCCCGCCGCGAAAAAAGCCCCTGAAGAAACGGTACATACAGCAACCGCTAACTTCAGGGGCTTTCCCTGCTCTTCGCATTCATATCTCCACTCGTTGTCATTCCCTAACCAATCGGTCTACTCCCGGCCATGTATCCTTGTATCACGGGTTCACGCCTAAGTAACCCGGCGTTCACGGCCAGCCGATGGCCGTAATATCCGAGGCTTCCGCCGTCACGTAAGAAGGACGCGCTTCCCCGTGCAGCAGCCACAGCTCATGCAATGCCCGGGTACAGCCGACGTACATCAGCTTGGCATCCCAAGCTTTTTCCGCGTAATGTCCCGCATCTGCATCCGCAACGATGACTGCATCGAATTCAAGGCCTTTGGACAAATAGACCGGCAGCACCGAGTATCCGCCCTGATACGTACCTTCGCTGCCGTCGATCAGGTTCAGCTCCGGCCATGCCGCACGCAGCTCTACGTGAAGCTCTTCCGCCTCGCGCAGCGTCCGCGTCAGAATCGCGACCGTACGATAATCCTTCGCGATCAGAGACTCCATCGCCCGCTTTAGGTCCTTCGTCCTTGAGCTGCCGGAACCGTATGGGATCAGGCGCACCGCATCCCCGCTCCGGAATACCGGAACCGCAAGCAGCTCGCTGCCGACACCCTTTTCCAAAATACCGTTCGCAAATTCAATAATCTCCATCGTCGACCGGTAGCTGCGCGTCAGGGCAAAATAAGCGGTCTCCTCTTCCTTGAATAAAGAGCTCATTTCCTCCCAGGCATGGACGCCGCGATAGGCATGAATGCCCTGGGACAGATCGCCGAGGATCGTGAAGGAATGTCCCCTGACGAACAGATCCAGTACGGCCACCTGAAACGGGGAGAAATCCTGCGCCTCGTCGATGACGATATGGTCGAACCGCTGTTCGCCCGTTATATCATGAAGCAGGCAGTGGAAATACAACAGCGCCGGCAGATCCTCTTCCCGAACGATATTCTGCTTCAGATCCTTCCGCGTTGCCTTGAGCACATCGGCCGGAATTTCTCCGGCCAGCTCCTCGACCCATGCCCCAGCTGCCTTCGATGCCCCGAACAGCTGTTTATACAGGGCGAGCGGCTCGAATTTCGGCCATCGGTTTGCGTACGCTTTTTCCCGCTGGGCCGCTTTCTTCTTCCGTTCCTTCATCACCGCCCCGGATGGCGATTTCTTCAGCTCCATTTCGATCCAGCGATGCAGCCGGGCAAGCAGCCGTTCCTTCCGCTTGGCAAGCGGATAGGGCTTATACTCCTGCTCGAACCACTCGGCGATCGCCTCCCGTTTCAGGACGGCCCCGTCCCAAGGGATGAAATCCTCATCCGGAAGCGCATTCTCCTCCATCCGCTCGACAAAGCGGCGGATCAGCCCCATAAGGCGCAATGAGCCCTTGTAGCGGCCGCTGACCTCATCGTTAATATCCGGCGTCCCGCGCCCCGGCTCAATTTCGAACCACCGATGAAGCGTCTGCGCATGATCACCCGAGAACAGCTCGATTCCAAGCAGCTCCGCTGCCCAGTCGCCGAAGGTTCGCTGCTGGATATCGCCAACCCCCAGCTCCGGCAGCACGTCGGATATGTAGTCCAGAAACATCAGGTTCGGTGCAAAAATAATCATCTTTTCGGCATGGACCTGCTCCTTGTACTGATACAGCAAATAAGCAAGCCGGTGAAGCGCTACCGTGGTTTTTCCGCTCCCTGCAACCCCTTGGATGATCAGCGCCGTGTTTTTCGCCGCCCGAATAATCTTGTCCTGCTCGGCCTGAATCGTCGAGACGATATCCCGCAGGCGGTTGTCCTTGTTCTCTCCAAGGCGGTAGACCAGAAACTCGTCGTTCACGGCCGGACCGCCGCTCTCGCGATTATACGTATCCGATACCCGCTCCAAAATCTGTTTCCGGATGACGACATTGCGCTTGAGATATACCAGCCCTTCAATCAAACCCTCCGGCGCCTCGAAGGATGCAGGCTCCGTGCCGCCCGTAAACGAATAAAACAGGCTTGCGACAGGTGCGCGCCAATCGATCACCATCGGATGATCCCCAGCCTCTTCCTTATCGAAGCCTACCTTCCCGATATACAGCGGTTTCTTCTCTCCGGTTCCGTTCTCCTGAAAATCCAGCCTCCCGAAGTATGGCTCGGGCAGACTCTTGGCCAGCGCCTGCCGCTTCTCTTCCCTCCCGGCCTCGAGCACCTGCTCCGTAAAATCATGTCCGGTATACACCGGGATGCTGCGCAGCCGTTCAAGCTGCCGGTCGATCTCGACGATCACCTCGCGAAGCCTTGACTCCTCTTCTTGATAGGCACTTTGAAAAGATTGTGACACTTTCAGTTACCTCCTAAGAAATCTAATTTTTTCGCATCGAAAAGCCTGGCTTTAGCGAGCCGTGACACAAAAAGGAGTTCTATTGTAACATACCTCCTGCCGTTATACCAGATCATACCGCTTACATTACACCCTGTTACGTGCTGCGTGATCCGGTCGACGAGATGGCGCTTGCCAAAAAAAAGCAGCATCCCGGCCATGGAATGCTGCTTTTGCCTGATCTATTTTTACGGTTATACGGTGACGCCGCCCTTTTCCAGCAGCTCTCTTACGGTCACGCTGACCATGATGAGTCCGGCTACCGGCGGCACGAAAGCATTGCTTGCCGGCGGCTGCTTGGCCTTACGGATTTCCGGCGCATTCTCGGGAACGATCTTCTCCGTTACGTCTTTGCGGGGCTTCATCGGCTCTTCGAGCGAGAAGACGACCTTGACGCCTTTCTTGATGCCGTCCTTGCGCAGCTTGGTACGGACAACGCGCGCAATCGGATCCATCGAGGTTTTGGAGATGTCGGCCACCTGGAACTTGGTCGGATCCATTTTGTTGGCAGCCCCCATGCTCGAGATGATCGGAATACCGCGTTTCAGACATTCCTTGATCAGATGCACCTTGTAAATGATCGTGTCGGAGGCGTCGATCACATAATCGAGCTCATACTTGAACAGCTCTTCATAGGTCTCCTCCGTGTAGAACATGTTCAGCGCGATCGCTTCGCATTCCGGATTAATGAGCTTCACGCGCTCGACCATCAGATCCGCCTTCTTCTGACCGATGGTCGTCGTCAGGGCGTGGATCTGACGATTGATGTTCGTAATATCGACGACATCCTTATCGATCAGAATGATGCGGCCGACGCCGGTCCGGGCCAGGGCCTCTACCGCAATGGAGCCGACGCCTCCGATCCCGAGCACCGCGACCGTGCTGTTCTTCATGATCTCGAGGCCCTCAGGGCCAATGGCTAGTTCCGTCCGGGAAAATTGATGCAGCATAATCTATGCAAATCCTCCTTTATCGAGACAGACGGCTTACTTCTCGTCGCCCGGCTTCTTGGCCAGCTTGATATGCAGCTGCTCCAGCTGTCCGCCGTCCACTTGGGAAGGAGCGTCCATGAGCAGATCCGTTGCGCTTGCCGTCTTAGGAAACGCGATCGTTTCCCGCAGGTTGTTGCGGCCCGCCAGCAGCATTACAAGACGGTCGAAGCCAAAGGCGATCCCGCCGTGCGGAGGCGTACCATACTCGAACGCATCAAGCAGGAAGCCGAATTTCTCATGCGCCTCTTCTGGCGAAAGGCCCAGCGCAGCGAACATTTTTTCTTGAATTTCGCGCTTGTAGATCCGCATCGAACCACCGCCGACTTCATAGCCGTTCAGCACCAGGTCGTACGCTTGAGCGCGCACGGCAAGCGGATCCGTGTCCATCAGCTCCAGATCCTCGTCCTTCGGACGGGTGAACGGATGGTGCTCGGCTACATAACGCTTCGCCTCTTCGTCATAGCTGAGCAGCGGGAAGTCAAGCACCCATGCAAACTTGTATTCGTTGTCGTTAATGAGACCGAGCTGACGTCCGATTTTCAGACGGAGGGCGCCCAGCACATCAGCTACAACCTTCTTGTTGTCGGCGGAGAACAGCAGCAGGTCGCCTTCCTCGGCGCCGGTGCGCTCGCGTACCGCTTCGATCTCCTGCTCCGTAAAGAATTTCACGATCGGCCCCTTGAATTCGCCTTCCTTCACTTGGATCCAGGCCAGACCTTTCGCGCCATAACGAGCCGCATACGGTCCCAGGTCGTCAATCTCTTTACGAGTCCAGGTGCCGCAGCCTTTCGCGTTCAAGCACTTCACTTCGCCGCCTTTTTCAATGACGGAGGAGAATACTTTTACGCCGCTGTTTGCTACGATGTCGTTCATCTCAATTAATTCGAGCCCGAACCGAAGGTCTGGCTTATCGGAGCCGTACTTGCCCATCGCTTCGGCATAGCTGATGCGCTGGAACGGAGTCGCAAGCTCTACGCCGATCGTTTCCTTGAACAATTTCACCATGAGCTGCTCCATCATATTCAAGAGATCGTCGCGCTCCATGAATGACGTTTCGATGTCGACCTGAGTGAACTCCGGCTGGCGGTCCGCCCGCAGGTCCTCGTCCCGGAAGCAGCGCGCGATCTGGTAATAACGCTCGACGCCGCTGACCATCAGCAGCTGCTTGTAGATTTGCGGAGATTGCGGCAGCGCGAAGAATTCGCCTGCATGTACGCGGCTCGGCACGAGGTAATCACGCGCGCCTTCCGGCGTGCTCTTGGTCAGGATCGGCGTCTCTACATCGACGAAGCCCTCGCCGTCAAGGAAATCGCGGAATACTTTGGCCGCTTTGGAGCGGAGCATGAGCGTCTTCTGCATTTCCGGACGACGCAGGTCCAGGTAACGGTATTTCAGGCGCAGCTGCTCGTCAACCTCAACCCCGTCCTCGATGAAGAACGGCGGCGTCTTGGCAGCGTTCAGCACTTCGATTTCGGTCACTTGAACTTCGATCTCGCCGGTCGGCAGATTTGGATTGAACGTCTCGGGCGCGCGTTTAACGACTTTGCCGGATACGGCAATAACGTATTCGCTGCGCACTTTGTCGGCAACCGCCAAAGCCTCGCCGGAGAAATCCGGATTGAATACGACCTGCATAATGCCGCTGCGGTCGCGAAGGTCGATGAACAATACGCCCCCCAAGTCGCGGCGGGTCTGTACCCAGCCGTTCAGCGTTACGGTTTCTCCGATGTTCGCGGTCGTCAGCAGACCGCATTGATGTGTCCTTTTCATCTTCATATCATTCCCCTTTAGTATAGTTAGCCGCTGATCGCGGGCGGTTAAACAAGTTCTTCAAACAGCTGTTCGAGCTTCACCGTGCGCTGCTCGCCGCTTTCCATGGATTTCAGCGCGATTTCCCCGCGGGCAAGCTCGTCATCCCCCAATATGGCGGTATAGCGGGCGTTCAGCCGATCGGCGGATTTCATTTGCGCCTTCATTTTCCGTCCGAGATAGTCCCGTTCCGCGGAAATGCCTCTGCCGCGCAGCTCGTAAATGATCTTCACGATTTCCCGCTCGGCTGCTTCCCCGAGGGCCACCAGGTACACATCCAGCGGTTTTACGCCCGACAGGTCTACGCTCTGGTGCTCCAGAATCAGCTGAATGCGCTCCAGCCCGATTCCGAAGCCGATGCCCGGCTGATCCGGTCCGCCGATCTGGTCCACCAATCCGTTAAAGCGTCCGCCTCCGCCGACCGTATCGATAGCGCCGATCCCCTGCGCCTTGAATTCGAAGGCGGTATGCGTATAATAATCGAGGCCTCGAACCAGTCTCGGATTAATCTCGTACTCGATGTTCATCGCATCCAGATAGCTTTGCACCTTACCGAAGTGCAGGCTGCATTCCTCGTCCAAGCTATCCAGGATGGAAGGCGCGTCCGTGAACTTGTCCTGGTCCTTCTTGCAATCCAGCACGCGGAGCGGATTCCGTTCCATTCGGGATTGGCAGTCCGAACAAAGATTATCCTTCATCGGCTCCAGGTAAGCAAGCAGCCGGCTACGGTAAGCCGCCCGCACCTCCGGCGTACCGACGGAGTTAATCTCCGCCTTCACGCCCTGAAGTCCAAGCTCCTTATAAAAGGTGTAGCCCAGCGCGATAACCTCCGCATCCACAGCCGGATCGGCCGTGCCGAACACTTCGACGCCGAACTGGTGGAACTGCCGGTATCTTCCGGCTTGGGGCCGCTCATAACGGAACATCGGCCCGATGTAATACAGCTTGGTAATATCGGGCTCGCCATAGAGCTTGTTCTGCACATAGGCCCGTACGACGCCCGCCGTTCCCTCCGGACGAAGGGTCATGCTGCGATCGCCTTTATCCTTGAAGGTATACATTTCCTTCTCAACGATATCGGTTGTCTCTCCGACTCCGCGCTCGAATAATTCGGTCTGCTCGAAGATCGGCGTCCGGATCTCGCGGTAATTATATCTCCGGCACAAATCCCGGGCTTTCTCCTCGATCAGCTGCCATTTCTCAACCGTTCCCGGCAAAATATCCTGCGTGCCGGTCGGTTTCTCAAATTTTTCGTTTGCCATCTTCATCCCTCCACATCCTACTGCTTTTGCCCAAACAATCGCTAGAAATTAAAAAATCCCCCGCCCCGCTGTCCATAAGACAACTGGGACGAGAGATGTTCGTAAACGCAATCACCCGTGGTACCACCCACATTCCGGAACGGCCCGCACAAGCGTACATCATGTACTCCTATGCAATCCTGCATCCGCTTCAACCGCGTAACGCCCGGCCGCGCAGAGCGGCTACTGTTCTTGCCACCGGGCTGCCGGTGCGAAGGTTCGCCGTCTGTTCTCGAGGAAGTCATTCGTCCATTCATCAAGAGAATCCTTACAGCCAAAGGGATTCCTCTCTGTTCTTGTGGGGATGGAGTACTTGGTCCCGTCATCAAATCCGATATCATGTTATCAGTATACCCGAAACATTATATTTTTAGATTCTAATGAACCGCCGAGCTAAAGTCAAGCTGCTTTGTAGAAATAACCCGAAAAAAGAAAAAAACCTACAGGCCAAATGCCGTAGGTCCAAAACATATATTATATAAAAAAGGGGGTCATGCTGTTATTATAAGCATCTTATATTAAAGAAAGATTGAACAAACATTACAGTTATATTACAAGCAGGAAAACGCTTTAAAATGATGTCGGGTCTCGTCATAATCTCAGATGGTCTTCCGCTCTCGGATCCGGACATTCCTGACCCGTCCCGTAATCAATCGAAACGTTCGACGTAGGCGTGGTTTGCCCGAAGCGCGTGGACAATCGCGTCGTAATCCTCGTCTCTTACCTTAACGGACAACGCATACTTCAAATCCCCGTAGTCCCTGTCCGTCACGTCCGCTTCCCGCCACCGGTCGGAACGGTCTCCGTCGCCGTCCGCGCGGTCCTCCGCGAGATCTCCGGTCAGCGCCCTGTCCCCTCCGATAACGACGCCGGGTGCCCCGATGACGCCGCCGGGTGCGGCCGCAGTACCGGTTCCCATCGTCGCGCCGGCGGTGCCTGAGTTGTTCCAAGGCACTAGCGGCACCAGAATATTTGTCCAGCTGCGGATCGGGTCTTGAAGCTGACCCACCTCAAGCTGCTCGGTGTGGTAGGTCAGCAGCGTCGTTCTGGCACCTTCTGCTTCATCTTCGGTCCTGAAATAAGCTTGAATTTGTTTCGACATGTCCATTCCTCCTTTTTTCAAAAGCTATCGTTTTGAAAAGACTGGCCTTGCATGGAAAAACTGCCTTTACTGCCGGATCAGAGCGCCTTCAGCAGCTCGCGAACAAAGGCCGGCTCGTCCTTCGGCGTGCGGGACGTAATGAAATTTCGGTCCACTACAACCTCTTCATCCTTGAACTGCGCACCGGCGTTCACCATGTCGTCCTGAAGCGGCGGATACGATGTGATCGTTCGGCCCTTCAGCAGATCGGCGCTTGCCAGAATTTGCGGTCCGTGACAGATGGCGGCAATCGGCTTGCCCGCACGGTCTGCCGCTGTGACAAACTGCAATATATGGGAATCCAGACGTAAATTCTCCGGTGAAGAGCCGCCTGGAATAACCACCGCATCATAATCCTCTATTTTAGCATCGGCAATTGCTTTATCCGTCGTGTACGAAGCCTTACCTTGCTTGCCTTTCACTTCCTGACCCTGCTTCAAGCCGATTATCTCCGCCTCATGCCCAGCTTCCTTTACGGCGTCATAAGGGGTCTTCATCTCGGAATCCTCGAACTGATCTGCTAGCAGAAATGCAACCTTGCTCATCTGGCATGTCTCCTTTCACGATTGGTCCTCGATTTGTTATTACCCTGTCGCGCTTCTTTTATAACAACGAACTTCCGAAGGGCAGTAGAGGGCCGACCGACCTTGACTTGACACGCAATGCTTGCATTAAGCATGGCTTCCAACCTAAAAAAGCCCGGAGCACGACCTCCGGACCTTCTAAAACCTTATTCCTAAGTTCCCTATTCCATAAAGGGGCTACGATCTCGGCAGCAGCCTTCGGTACTGCCCCTTCATTGCCAGCGCCAGCACAGGATCATCCGGCGCCGCCGATAGCCGCTCCACTCCCGTGCTCTCTCTGATGCCGCTCGACGGCTCACATGCTTTCAACCCGCTGCAAAGGGAAGACTTGGGGGATTGACGCATCGGTCGCATCACTCCTTCATTCGCTTGGTAGTGCAAGCAGAACAATTACCCCCACAGGTTGCCCAAAAATTTCGGGATCATGCACGAAAGGCCATCATAACTGATGGCTAGGAAGCACGGCTATCGATAATAATCGTGACAGGACCCCAGTTCGTGAGCGACACGTCCATCATCGCGCCGAATATGCCGGTCTCCACAGTCAGTCCTTTTGCCGTCAGCTCCTGGTTGAATGCCTCGTAAAGTGCCTTGGCCGCGTCTGGCTTCGCCGCCGCCATGAAGTTCGGACGCTTTCCCTTACGGGTGTCGCCGTAGAGCGTGAACTGGGAAACGGACAGCACAGCCCCGCCGACATCCAGGACGCTGAAGTTCATTTTCCCTTCCTCATCCTCGAATATCCGCAGTCCGGCCACCTTGTCCGCTATATATTTTACGTCCTTCTCGTCATCTTCATGGGTCACGCCGACGAGCACCATAAGCCCCTCTCCGATCCGGCCCACAACCTCGCCTCCGACCGAAACCTCCGCATGCTTGCATCGCTGAATGACAACTCTCATAACACTTAGCTCCCTCTGTCAAAAAAATAAGTTTCCACAATAATAAAAGGCCTGCTCCCTGAAGGGCAGCAGACCGTGAATGCATCAGGCACCGGAAGCCCGCACGAAATAAGAATCACTGCATGATCCGGTGAACGGTATAGACATCCTTCACCCGCTTAATGCGCTCTACGACCGAATGCAGATGATCGGTATTCCGAATCAGAATCGTCATGTGGATCATCGCCATTTTATTCTTGTCCGAGCGGCCCGTGACGGCGGATATATTCGTCTTGCTCTCCGAAACGGCTTGCAGCACCTCATTCAAGAGCCCGTTCCGATCATGCCCGGTCACCTCGATATCGACGCTGTAGTTAGCCTCCACCGAGGATTCCCATTCGACCTCGATCACCCGTGCGGCATCCTCGCCTTCGCCCGTGGCCGGCAGGTTCGGACAGTCCGATCGATGGACCGACACGCCGCGGCCCCGCGTAACATAACCGACGATATCGTCTCCCGGAACCGGGTTGCAGCAGCGGGCGAAACGGACCAACAGATTATCGATCCCCTTGACGCGAACGCCGTTCGTTGGACGGCTGCGCTTCTCGGCCGGCTTGATCTCCTTCATCTCGGAGGTCATCTCCAGCTGATTGGCTGCTTCCTCCTGCTCCCTGCGCATCTTCTCCGTAACCTTGGTACAGATCTGCGCGGCGGTAATGCCCCCGAAGCCGATGGCCGAAAGCATGTCTTCGATATCATTGAAAGCGAATTTCTTCGCCGCTTCGATCAGCTTATCATCGGTGGTCCATTCGGACACGTCAAGGCCGAGGCGCTTAAATTCCCGCTCCAGCATTTCGCGTCCCTTTTCCACATTCTCTTCCCGCTTTTCCTTCTTGAACCACTGCTTGATTTTGCTCCGAGCATGGGAGGACTGGGCAATCTTGAGCCAATCCTGGCTCGGCCCGTAGGAATGCTTGGAGGTAAGGATTTCGACGATATCGCCCGTTTTCAGCTGATGATCCAGCGGAACAATCCGTCCGTTGACCTTGGCGCCGATCGTCCGGTTGCCGACCTCGGTATGAATCCGATACGCAAAATCCAGGGGCACCGAACCGGACGGGAGCTCGATGACCTCGCCTTTCGGCGTGAATACAAAGACCAAATCCGAGAAAAAGTCCATTTTTAACGATTCGACAAATTCCGACGCATCCTTTGTCTCATGCTGGAGCTCCAGAATTTCACGGAAAAATGTCAACCGGTTATCGAAGCTTCCGCTGGAACCGGCAGAGCCTTCTTTATACGCCCAGTGGGCGGCGATACCGTATTCGGCCGTCCGATGCATCTCCCACGTCCGGATCTGGACCTCGGTAGGCTCTCCGTTAGGTCCGACGACGGTCGTATGCAAGGACTGGTACATATTCGTCTTCGGCATGGCGATATAATCTTTGAATCGGCCCGGCATCGGCTTCCACAGGGTGTGGATGATCCCCAGCGTGGCATAACAATCTTTAATATTGTCGACAATAATCCGAATGGCAAGCAAATCGTAAATTTCGTTAAATTGCTTGTTCTTCACCGTCATCTTCTTAAAGACGCTGTAAATATGCTTCGGTCTTCCCGACAGATCCGCCTGAATACCCATTTCATCCAGCTTCTCGCGGATACAGACGATAACGTTGTCAATATACTGCTCGCGCTCCGCCCGCTTCTTATGCATCAGATTCGCGATGCGGTAATACTGCTGCGGGTTCAAGTAGCGCAGTGCAATATCCTCCATCTCCCACTTGATCGCGGAAATACCGAGGCGATGGGCGATGGGACAGAAAATCTCCAGGGTCTCATAAGAGATGCGACGCTGGCTTTCCTCGGACTGGTATTTCAAAGTCCGCATATTATGAAGTCGATCCGCCAGTTTGATCACGATGACCCGGATATCCCGCGCCATGGCGATAAACATCTTGCGGTAATTTTCGTTCTGCTGCTCTTCCTTGGATCTGAACTGGATCCGCTCGAGCTTGGTAAGCCCATCCACCAGCATGGCGCAGGTATCCCCGAAACGCTCCCGAATCTGGTCAAGGGATACGGTCGTGTCCTCAACGACATCGTGCAGCAGCGCAGCGATGATCGACAGCGTGTCCATCTGCATGTTCACCACGATGTCGGCAACCGCGAGCGGATGAAGAATATAAGGTTCTCCCGATTTCCGCACTTGTCCGTGGTGGGCTTGTTCCGCAAATTCATACGCTTCCCGGATGCGGAGAAGATCGGGTTCTTTAATATAGGCGCTGGCCTTTTCGAGTAATCGCTCTATGCCCATTTTGGAGTCCTTCTCTTCCCTTTCTATATAAAATGGAACCCGCCCTTGTCAAAACGTGCAGGTTCCCTCTTGATGGTTTTCCTCTCATTATGACGCTTGTGGCGGTTTACGTCAACCGTATGCAGGTTTCTCCAATCACGGATCGCGCAATCGCTAACAGTTACATACATTATGCCCTATTCCTGGTGAACAGACATCCGGATTCGACAAAGCTTGTATCTTTTTTGACGGACTGCAAAAAATATTGTTGAAAAAACGAACAATTGTATTTAATCTATTAAAGATCGTACGCGAACGGTCCTATATTTAAAGTCCTATAGAGGAGTGGAATAACTTGCAACGCGAAATTCAGGTTGATGAAAAGCTTCCGCTTGGCCCCGGTTTCCTGCTGAGCCTTCAGCATTTGTTCGCCATGTTCGGAAGCACGGTGCTCGTTCCTAACTTGTTCGGTGTGGATCCCGGCATGATCCTGCTGATGAACGGGATCGGCACGCTGCTCTACATTTTTTTCTGTAAAGGGAAAATTCCCGCCTACCTCGGCTCAAGCTTCGCCTTCATCGCACCGGTCCTGCTGGTGCTGGATGGCAACCCGGATGCCAACTACGGAAAAGCACTCGGCGCGTTCATCGTTACCGGGGTCATCTTCTGCTTTGTTGCCCTTATCGTTAAGTACGCAGGAACCAAGTGGATCGACTTTGTTTTCCCTCCGGCCGTCATGGGCGCCATTATCGCCATGATCGGTTTGGAGCTCGTGCCAGTTGCCGCAGACATGGCCGGCTTACTCCCTGCAGAAGGGGAGTCCATCAATCCGACAACGGTAACGATCTCGCTCGTAACCCTCGGCGTAACCGTGTTCGGATCGGTGCTGTTCCGGGGCTTTCCCAAAATCATTCATATCCTGATCGGGATCGTGGTAGGTTATGCGCTGTCCTTTGCGCTTGGCGTTGTGGAAACGGAGAGAATCGCCGAGGCCAGCTTCCTCTCCATGCCTGAAATTACGACGCCGGTATTCGACGCTACAGCCATCTTCAGCATTATTCTGGTCTCGCTTGTCGTGATCGTGGAGCACATCGGACACCTGCTCGTAACCAGCAATATTGTTGGCAGGGATTTAGCGAAAGACCCGGGGCTTCACCGCTCCCTGCTCGGCAACGGGGTCTCCACCATTTTGTCCGGCTTCGTCGGCTCGACGCCGAACACGACCTATGGGGAGAACATCGGCGTCATGGCGCTGACGAAGGTATACTCGGTATACGTCATTGCCGGAGCGGCCGTCATTGCGATTCTGCTCTCGTTCTCCGGCTCGTTCTCGGCCGTCGTGGCCAATATTCCAACGCCGGTTATGGGCGGCGTGTCCTTGCTGCTGTTTGGTGTAATCGCGGCTTCCGGCCTGCGGATTTTCGTTGAGCAGAAAGTCGATTTCTCCAAGGCAAGCAACATGATTATGGCGACGCTGGTATTCGTAACCGGCATCAGCGGCGTTTCCTTGAAGATCTGGACGGTAGAATTGAAAGGTATGGCTTTGGCAACGATCGTGGGCATGTGCCTCGCTATTCTCTTCAAACTGTTTGAAATAACGGGGCTCTCTAACGAAAAGAATAACGAACAGCCTATCACCGAGAAAACGCCGGACTAAAGCTGTGTGGGAGCATGATGAAAAACAGCCGCAAACTGCGGCTGTTTTTTCATCTTCCATTGCGAGATTCTCTGTTTCAATCGCCTTTTAGTGCCCTCGATATAAAGACATTGATCGTATGGACATGAAGTATATTTCAATCAAGGGATTTCCCCCCTTCTCCGTACCGCCTCTCAGTGGATCGAAGGTTATTAATCAGGGAGAGCTATATCTCAATATAGACCAAAGAGGGCACGGTTGCATATCCTTCAGCCCCCTGAACAATCGTAAAAAAAAGGTCCTGAGCCATTGCTCAGGACCTTTCTTTATTTCCCGGGAAAATTTGTCGTTTACTCGTATTTCATAAGCGTAAAGACATCGATTCCATCCAGCTTCGAACGCCCGTTCAGATCTGCAAGCTCGATCATAAATGCAGCGCCGACCACATTGCCGCCCAGCTGACGAATCAAGTTAACCGATGTGGAAATGGTGCCGCCGGTTGCGAGAAGATCATCGGCAATCAGTACATTCTGTCCTTTTTCGATGGCGTCGGTATGCATAGCCAGTCGGTCTTTGCCATACTCGAGGTCATATCCTACCTCAATCGTTTCGTAAGGGAGCTTTCCGCTCTTGCGAATCGGCGTAAACCCGACGCCAAGCGCATAGGCCAGCGGTGCGCCGACAACAAAGCCGCGCGCCTCCGGGCCCGCGATCACGTCAATTTTGAGGTCGGATACCATCGTTTTCAGCTCTTCGATTGCTTTGCGGTATACCTCGCCATTTTTCAGAAGCGTCGTAATGTCTTTAAAACTGATTCCTGGCTGCGGAAAGTCGGGAACGACGCGAATATAATCTTTAAAATCCAACTTAATCTCCTCCTGTATCATTACGGCTAAGAAACATCTTTAGTACGGGACATCATCCACTGGGTTAATTGTTCAGTACCGGCATGCAGCAAATGCTGTTCCATGTCCGCAAGATTGCTTAATTCCCGGAAATGCCGGGAAGCATCAAGCGGTTTCTTCTCCGGTTTAGGAACAAAGGTAATCCATCCCTTGGAACGCTGGATGAACACCAATTCCTCAAATACATCCAGCGCTTTGGCCAGCATGCGTGAGGACAGCGAGGTTCGCCGCTTCAGCTGGGCCACCGCTTCCTGCTCCGGTACCGGCGAGGATGCCATGCCGGCGAGCAGAACGTATAGCTGCTTGAACTGTTCGCGGCTCGGGATCAGCAATCGTTCACGCTCATTCCGAGTCGGATGCAGCATGAATATATTAGGAACGTTATGGAATGCCTTCATCATCGCATCCAGCTGTTCGGCGCTCTCCGGTATGTCCAGCACGAACAAAACGGAAGTGTCTTCTTTAGGTTTGCTCTCAGCAACATCATTATCCGGCATAATGCCAGCATTCCTATCATATACCCAAAGGCACATATCATACAATTGACTTTTTATTTCAGGATGTGAATCTTTTGCATATACGACGGCGGACTTGTCGGCTGAGCACTGCAGGTAAGGCGCAAGCTCCGCTCTCCACCGTTTGATTGCACTTAAAGGCTCCGGAGTCCCGCGGAAATCAAACACCTGCCTGGAAGAAACCCGAAGGTCTTGAACCAGGAGCTGGAGCCTGCGGCTGCCGTTCCATTCATTGACAGACATCTCGCCAAGAACATCCATCACCGTGCCAGCCGGCAGCAGATCGGCCAGATGGCCGCTCCCGAAGAAGAGCGCATCGATTTGCTGCCCCTTCTGCGCAATCCGCAGCTTCAGATGCTTGCCTTCCTTGCCGATTTTCCGTACTTCTTGTACCGTAACATCCCGAAAAATGATCTTGGGAACGGCGTTGGCCATCCCGAACGGTCCAAGCAGCTCCAGCTGCTCAATGACGGGAAGCGAGACGTCCGACATGCTGCATTCCAAATCCGCTTCGCAAACAGCGGTAAAATGCTCTTCCCTCAGCACTCCATCAGCGAATTGCTGTAGTGCATGTTCAAATTCGTCCAGCCTGTCCCGGTGCAGGCTCATGCCTGCAGCCGACGGATGGCCGCCGAAATGATCCATGACGTCCCGGCAGGAGTTTAGAGCCTCATAAATGTCCAGCCCTGGAATGGAACGGGCCGAGCCCTTGCAGTTGCCACTCTCGGGATCGATACCAAGAATGACAACCGGCCGGTAGAACCGCTCCAGCACTTTGGACGCTACAATGCCGACAACCCCTACATTCCAGCCTTCGCCAGCCAGTACAATAACGGAGGGCAAGCGCTCTCCCCACTTGGCGTTAACCATTTCAAGCGCTTCCTGTACGATCGTTTCTACGACCTGCTGCCGGTCCTTGTTCAAGGCGTCCAGCTCAAACGCCAGCCGCTCGGCCTCCTCCCGGCTCTCCGTCGTAAGAAGCGTAACCGCCCTGCCGGCGTGATCCAGCCGGCCGCTGGCATTAATCCTCGGGGCCATGGCAAAGGCCACGTTGACAGCCGTCACCTGCTCGACATGGACCCCCGATACCTCGAGCAGACAACGAATGCCTTCATACCGGGTAAATCGCATCGATTCGATCCCTTGCTTAACGAGCACGCGATTCTCGCCGGTCAGCGGCATCAGGTCGGCAATCGTACCGATCGCAACGATCTCGAGCCATTCTTTCGGCGGTTCTCCCACAAGGGCCTGTGCCAGTTTATAGGCTACGCCGACCCCTGCCAGGCCTTTAAACGGGTAGGGGCAAGTTTTCATTTTCGGGTTGATCAGCGCATACGCATCGGGCAGCCGCTCCGGCGGTTCATGATGATCGGTGACGATCACATCCATACCAAGCTCATTTGCATATGCGATCTGTTCGACCGCGCTGATTCCCGTATCGACCGTAATCACCAGGCTAACGCCTTGCTGGTGCGCCCAATCGAGCGCATGATTATGTAGGCCATAACCTTCGTTCGCGCGGTGAGGAATGTATATATCGTAGGAGGCTCCCAGCTCCCGCATTAACTGAATCATGAGCGAGGTGCTGGAGACCCCGTCGGCATCATAATCGCCGTAGATCAGAATATGCTCCCGATCCTCCAGCGCTTTTCGAATACGCGGAACGGCCTCACGCATCCCCTGCATGAGATAAGGATCGTGGGTAAGCTCCAAAGAGCCGTACAGGAACCTGTTCCCGTCTTCCAAGGATAATACTCCCCGTGCCGCCAGCAATGATGCCACGACAGGCGACAGGGACATTTCCTTAGCAAGCCATTGTGCCGTATGATGATCCGGGGCTTTTACCCGCCATTCATATTTGGAATACAGCACAGGATAATCACCTTCCTCTCTCCTGCCGCTTTCCTGCTGTCTTGTGCGTAGATCATTCGATTACTGCGGCAGTGTTGGTGAATCATTGTCCATCAGGTCAAAATTCGATTTATAGGGATAACCCGGATCATACGGAACGACGGAAACCTTGACATCCGATACCAGCATAAACCGATGGGTCAGAAGCTTGCGGATGCGTTCGGCAATTTCCTGAGCCTCCAGTACGGATGTACGCGGGTTGACGCTGACCATAACCTCCAGATTGACCTGGCGAACCTGACCGTACTCCTGAACCTTAAGTTTCTCAACCGTAATGACGCCATGAACGCGCTGAATCGTGTCCATAAATTCGGGTTCGAATTCATGCCGCTTCTCCTCCGTCAGCGTGCCGTATACGGAATGAATGATGGAGATATACCCTTTGCGGATCACGAGGCACGCCACAATCAGAGCCGCCACTGAATCCATATAGATAAGTCCGTACCCGTCAAAATATACCCCCGAAATGAAAGACAAAAAAACACCGATGATAACCGTGATCGAGCAATATAACGCAAAGCGGTGGTTCTCCAATATCGACTGCAATCGATGGTCCCTGTTCTTTTTCATATGATGATACTGGTACTGAAATACCGCTTCATTGATGGCCAACGAGATGAGCACGGCCAGCAGCGCTGTTTTATCCGGCGCTTCCGGCACCCCGGAAGAAAACGTTTGGAACGCGGAAACTCCGATTTGAAGCCCGCCCATCATAATCAATACAGCAAAGAGAATGGAGATCACGGACTCAGACTGCATGGATGGACCTTGCTTACTACGTTCTGCATTCCTTCGCCCGAAGATCCGGAGATGCGGCAAACGGTCCGCCAGCAGCGACGCAGCGCTTGCTGACGAGTACATGGCATCTGCCATCAAAGCCTTGCTGTTTAACAAATAGCCGGCAATGCCTTTGAAGACTGCCAAGGCGAAATCTGTCACGATGCCTGTCCAGAGGACAGCTTCCGTTTGGTTCGATCGTTCGTTCCTCACTTGAGGCCCCCCCCCCCAATCATGCACGCTGTAAGGCAGCTAACTTTTGAAAGCCGCGTCGCCTGCGACGCGGCTTTCATGTGTATAGGATCGATTGGATTAAATCTCGATTTTATCTTTGTTCGGCTTCACTGCTTTTTGCGGCTTGTTGCTGACATTTTTCCCTTTAAGAACAAGCCACAACGGGCTAGCGATGAAGATCGACGAGTATGCACCGATCAAGAGACCGATACAGATCGCCAGGGAGAACATGCGAATCGATTCACCGCCGAGGATAAGCATGAACAATGCTGCGATAAACACCGACAGCGCCGTGTAGATCGAGCGCCCGATCGTCTGGGACAAGCTTTTATTAACCAGTTCAACCAGATCGGAACGGCGTTTGATTTTAGCAAAGCGGAGATTTTCCCGGATCCGGTCAAAAATAACAATCGTATCATTGATCGAATAACCGATAATGGTAAGCACCGCGATAATGAAGGTAAGATTGACCTCCAGCCCCAGAATCGAGAATATGCTGACGACAACAAAGGCATCATGCAGCAATGCTACGATGGCTGCAAGGGCGAAGCGCCACTCGAACCGAATGCTGACATAAATGATAATCCCGATACAGGACAGCAGCACCGCATAAATGGCGTTGCGTCCAAGCTCCTTGGCCATCTCGGGGTCTACCGTATTGATTTCAAAGGTTGCCGAAGGGTCGAGCTTTTGAACCGCAGCCCGCAGCTGACTGTCCTGGTCCTCGCTCAGTACGTCGCTGAACCGGATATTGATGCGGTCTGCCCCTTGTGTAATGCTGGCGTCCTTACCGATCCCGATCTCATCTAGCACCGGCTGAATCTGCTCGTTCGTCAGCTCCTGCTTCAAAGATATGTCTACGTTGGAACCGGAACGGAAGTCAACGCCATAGTTCAGCCCACGCGTCAACAGGAATACCAAGCCCAAAACGGTAATGACAATTGAGAAGATAAAGAAGATTTTACTTTTGCCGACATAGTTGAAGTTTTTAAAGCTCACGAATGTCACGCTCCTTTACACCGTAATGGCTCGGTTTGCCGGCCCAACCTATTCTCACAAGTAGATTGAGCAAGAAACGGGAGAAATAAACGTTCGTGGCGATACTGATAAGGATCTCCAAAATCAATACGATGGCGAAGCCTTTAACGGCACCCGTACCGAATGCGAACATGACAGCCGCAACGAGAATCGTCGTCACGTTCGAGTCCATGATTGCGCGCAGCGAGGACTTTCCTCCGGATTTTACCGCGGAAGCGACGCTCTTGCCTGTTCTGATCTCTTCTCGGATCCGTTCATAGGTTATGATATTGGCGTCAACGGCCATACCTACCCCGAGAATGAACGCTGCAATCCCCGGAAGGGTCAAGGTAAAGTCCGCCCATACAAACACGAGAATCAAGAGCCATGTATGCAAAATGAGTGCAAAGCTTGCCAGCAAGCCAGGAATGCGGTACCGGATAATCATGAACAGCAGAATCGCAACCGAAGCCAGGAGACCTGCTTGAAGCGTCTTCGTTAGAGACTGCATGCCAAGAGTTGCGCCAACGCTCTGCGAATACTTCTCAACCAGCTTGAGCGGCAACGCGCCAAGGTTGATCGTATCGCGGATTTGCTTCGCTTCATCCAGCGTATAGCTTCCTGTGATTTGAGCGGAGCCATCGGTAAGTACGGCTTGTACCGTCGGAGCGGACAGCAGCTGGTCATCCATGAAGATGGCCAATTCCTGACCAAGCAGGCGTTCCGTAATTTCAGCAAACTTTGCTTTGTCTTTCACCTTAATGTCTATCATAGGCTGATTCAGCTGGTCATAGGCAATGGATGCGCCATTCTCTACAAAATCATTGCCCCGGAGCTCGATCTTACAGAACTCCTCGCCTTCTTTACAGCCGTCATTGCTTCGGAATGTGAGGTTCGCAGGTTCCTTCATCGTCTTCCGGACCTCGGCCTCATCCGTCACGCCGGCCACTTTCAACCGGATGCGGTTGGTTCCTTCCGGTGTAACCTCCGGCTCTGTTGTGCCGAGCGCATCTGCGCGCTTCTGCAAGCTCTTCGCAGTTTCCTGCAATGCTTCTTTCGTGACTTGCTGCCCTTCCATTAACGGCTCCGCTTCATAGAGTATTTCAAAGCCGCCCTTTAGATCTAGACCTAGGCGGACATCTTTCAGCAAGCCTGGAGTTGTAACGGCCATTATAATGGTAAGCCCGAGCACGGTAACGATGAAACTGATGATTCTTTTCATGCCGTCCCTTTTTCCCCCTTTTTACTCAATATTCCTATTATAGCGATGTCAGAAAACCCAGTCAATTTATCAAAATTTGTCGGGATGAGAATCAATTCTATATACGGCAAGGCAAAAAGGGACCTCTTTCATTAATCGAAAGACGATCCCTTATATGCTGATATTGTCATATAATTCATTAAGCTCATTGCCTTCAAAGATAAGATATCATTGACCAGCTTGTGGAGGGACGGAACGCCTTCCTTCTCATACTTGCTGTTGACGCAGTTCCAGATATCATCCGTCGTCACGTGCTCGTAGCCTATGAGGTGCATCTCCTCGACTTTGCTTTGGCAGACCATTTCGATGGTGCTCATCAATTCGTCCTCAGTCATAGGTGTCAGTTCCATGACGTATAGCCTCCTCCCTGTCGTCCCCTTTGATAGATTCGACTCCTAAAGCCTGTTTCCTTCTATTCGTACCACGCCCGCGTTAAAAAGTAAAGTCATCAGATGGGACAGGTAGGGCATATCCATAAGAATGACGATAATTTGGCGGTTCTTACAGGAAACAAGCCCTTAAATTCAGCCTCAACCAGGGAGAGGGATGGACAGTGAACAAGCAATCGTTTATCAAAGGAACATTAATTTTACTGGCTGCAGGCATACTGAACCGTATCCTCGGCTTCATTCCGCGGATCGCCCTGCCACGAATCATCGGCCCGGAAGGCGTTGGCATTTACCAGCTCGGTTACCCCTTCTTCATCGTACTTGTCACGATCATCACCGGCGGAATTCCGCTTGCCATCGCCAAAATGGTCGCCGAGGCGGAAGGCGCCGGAAAGCGGGATGCTTCCAAGCAAATTCTCCAGGTCAGCCTGATGCTGACGCTGACAGCCGGAACGCTCTTTATGGGATTGAGCCTGCTGCTGGCTCCTTGGGTTACGGGTGTCCTCCTGCCGGACGAGCGGGTGTTCCAGACCTTTATCAGCATGACGCCCATGCTGATTATCATTGCGGTCTCTTCCGTATACAGGGGCTACTTCCAAGGCAAACAAAACATGATTCCCTCCGCAAGCTCCTCCGTCATCGAGACGATCGTCCGAATCGTATGCATGCTGTGGTTTGCCCATCTTCTTATGCCCAAAGGCATCGAGTACGGAGCGGCTGGCGCGATGCTCGGCACGGCCGTTGGCGAGCTGATCGGGATGATTGCCCTGCTGATGCAGTATGCCGGCGAGGGGCGCCGAAACGGCAAGCTCCTGCCCAAATCGCCTCCGCCGGACACCTCCGGGTTGAAGGAACCGGCGGATTCTACCCGGGGGATTCTGAAGCGGCTGGCGGGAATCGCGATTCCGGTCACCGGAGGCCGAATGGTTGGCTCCTTCTCCTATCTGCTTGAAACCATTCTTACGAATCGAAGCCTTGCCCTGGCCGGAATCGCCACAACGGTTGCAACCGCCCAATACGGAGCCCTTCAGGGCATGGTCATACCGCTGCTGCTGCTTCCGGGGGCGCTCACGGTTTCACTCGCCATCTCCCTGGTCCCTTCACTCTCGGAGGCCTCCGCGCGTAATGACCGGGTGACCATACACAAACGGATGAACCAGTCCCTTAGACTGGCTCTCGTATCAGGCGCGCCCTTTGCCGTTGTTATGTATGTCCTGGCCGAACCGCTGTGCCTCCTCTTGTACGATAACCGAGAGGTCGGATCCATGCTTAAAATGATGGCCCCCTTTGCGCTGTTCCTTTATGTTCAGTCTCCGCTCCAAGCAGCGCTGCAGGCACTGGATCGGCCAGGAAGAGCCCTTGTCAATACCTTGATCGGAGCGTTGATTAAAATGAGCCTGATCGTCTATTTGGCATCCAATCCGGCCTTCGGCATCAAGGGGGCGGTCATAGCCATTCTCGTGAACAGCGTTGCGGTCACCGTGCTGCACGGCTTCAGTCTGTCCCGGCTGATCGGATTTCGCTTCCGTTGGCTCGATTACATGAAAACGGCTGCCGTCATGCTGATCATGGGGGCTTCAATTCTCTATGGATATAACCATCTGCCGTTTAGTACACAGCCATGGCTTCAATTTCTGGCGTCCGTTTTCATCGGCTTTGTCGTTTATTTTGCCGTCATCTTTTTGACCAGACTGGTGACGCCGCGCGATCTGGAACGCGTTCCCGTGGTCGGGGCTTGGCTCAACCGCAGCAGCCGCCGTTAATCCTGCTCTTTCCCGTCTACGTAGATTCTACCTTTATGATCGATGGAGCAGAGGAATACATCCTCAAAATCGTTAAATCCGTACGTTCGGATTTCGCCTTGGAGCCATGGGCGGTTTTTTTCGATAAGCTTCAGGTTTTCATCCTGCACCTTTCCGTCCATGATCAGGGGGATCGGCATCCCTTCGTACGTAACTTTATGGTACGGGATATCGATAATGGCTTCTTCCGAAGCACTGCGGGCGGTCAAGGAATGCCCGTTACCGGATGAGCCGTCACCATTGGAGGTGGACGCGCCGCTGCCAGAATTCGATGTGCTGCTAGCGGACCCGGTTAACCCCTGCTGGCTGCCCGCTACCGACGCTCCCAAATCTGATTCGGAAGCCACGCTGCCGGACCCGGAAATCACGTCGCCGAATCCGGAAGTTACGCTGCCGGACCCTCTTCTTCCCTGCTCGACGGACTCGGCACCCTTGCCCTGATCTTCCGAGCTTGAGGAGCTGACTGAGGAGCCCGCTGCATTGTCCTTGTCTTTTGGAATAATGGTTAGCTGTCCGGTTGTTTCCAATATTGCAAACTCCACATCCGCCAGGCTGTCTATATCCTTGCCGCGCAGCTGCTGCATCAGATCATCCAGATTGTAGCGAAGCCTCGCCATCTCCTTACGATGAAGCTTCCCCTTGGATACTAGGATGCTGGGCCTGCCGTCGGCCAGCAGACGAATTTTCCGGAATTTTAACCCAAGATAGGCCAGCCCTACTTGAATCCCGACGAGGACGATAATCGGAGCAAGTCCTTCCCAAATCGGCTTGTTGACATCCTCAAGAACAACCGTTGCAATTTCTGCAATCATAATCGAGATTGCGAGGTCGAATATGGACAGCTTTCCGATCTCTCTTTTTCCCATAATGCGCATCGTCACAAAAATAACCGCATACATCAGAATCGTCCGCAGTATCAGAATAGTGATATGAGACATAATCAATCCCTCCCAGCTGGTCGAACATTCTCATGTACAGCTATTCTGACCTTCGGCATCCATTCCCATTCGAGGATTGACGATTAATTAATGGCAATCTTACAAACATCGAATTTGGCGGTTTCCGTTGTACTATATGCCCAGGCTTGGCCATACAATATTTACTAATAGAAGTTGTTCGAAAAGTCGTTTTTTGAACACGAAGTGAATCAAGCAGTAACTCGGCATCCTGAAAAACCGGCTTTTTGAACTCGCACCAATATATTCGTTAAGGGGGAACGATTCATGGAACCGATCCGGCGAGTATTCACCTTTCGCGTGACCAATCCCATTCTTTCAGGACTTTTGTATTCATTTTTTTGGATGTTTCTTGGGGCGCTGGCGCTCTCCCTCCTGCTGTGGAGCAGCGGCTTGACGGAAGAGGATTTATCGTTCTACACCTTTCTCGTACATGCTCTTTCCGCATTTATCGGGGGCTGTGTAGGCGGAAAGCGTGCGGGAAACAGAGGCTGGTATTACGGCTGCCTGACCGGGCTTCTGTACGGCGTTACGCTGCTGGCGATCGGATTCCTGGCCCTGGACAGCTCGCTGGCGCTTGGAGACCTGACCCTGCTGGCCACCGTCTTTATCGCCGGCGCGATCGGAGGCATGTTTGGCGTTAATTTGAAAAAATAAAGCGAAAGGCCGACTCCTGATAGAGTCGGCCTTTCGCTTGCCAATCAAGTCTCTCGAAGGCATCCTATGTATACCTTCCGGATTACGTATTCGCGTTTACGCTATGGCTGATCGAATTACGATCGAACGTCAACTTCGTTACATCGTTCACTTTCAAAACGACGATATCATCGGTAATTTCCACGATCGTACCGTGAAGGCCACCGATAGTTACCACTTTATCGCCTTTCTGCAAAGCGCTCAGCATTGCCGTTCTCTGCTTCTGCTTCTTCTGTTGCGGACGAATCAGCAAGAAATAGAAGATGACGAACATCAGAACGAACGGCAGAATCAAGCCAAGCAGACCTCCGCCGCCTTGATTCTGTGCTGCTGCGAGTTCTTGTTCAAACATGTTTCTTTCCCCCCCTTCAACGACAACCCCCCAAGGGTCATAAGCTTACTTAGAAACCTTTTTCATTATCATGAAGGCCGTACTTGTCAAAAAACTCATCGCGGAAATCAAGCAGACGGTCTTCCATAATACTTTGGCGCACTTTCCGCATCAGATCGAGCAAGAAATGAAGATTGTGATACGTCGTTAAACGAAGCCCGAACGTCTCGTCACTCTTGATCAGATGACGCAGATACGCACGCGAGTAGTTACGGCAAGTGTAGCAGTCACATTCCGGATCCAGCGGTCCAAAATCCCTGGCGTATTGAGCATTTCGAACGACAAGACGGCCTTGACTTGTCATCGTTGTTCCGTTACGGGCAATCCGTGTCGGAAGCACGCAATCGAACATATCCACGCCACGAATCGAGCCCTCGATCAACGCGTCGGGTGATCCGACTCCCATCAAATAGCGCGGCTTATTGTCCGGCAGCAGGGGCACCGTGTAATCCAGCACTTCATACATCAGCTGCTTCGATTCTCCCACACTAAGTCCACCAATAGCATAACCCGGGAAATCCATGGAAGTCAAATCTAGGGCGCTTTGCCGGCGGAGATCTTCGTACATCCCTCCCTGGACAATTCCAAAGAGCGCCTGATCCTTAGGTCTGGCATGGCTTTGAAGACACCGCTCGGCCCAGCGCGAGGTCCGCTCGGTGGATTGTTTCACGTATTCGTATTCCGCCGGGTAAGGCGGACATTCATCAAATGCCATCATAATATCGGAGCCAAGCGCATTCTGAATCTCCATCGCTACTTCCGGGGAGATGAACAATTTGTCTCCGTTTAAATGAGAACGGAAATGCACGCCTTCCTCCGAAATTTTTCTCATTTCCGCAAGGCTGAATACCTGGAATCCGCCGCTGTCGGTCAGAATGGGCCGGTCCCAATTCATGAATTTGTGCAGCCCGCCTGCTTCCTTGACGATCTCATGCCCAGGGCGAAGAAAAAGATGATAGGTATTGCTCAGAATGATGTGGGCATCCATCGCCTTCAGCTCTTCCGGGCTCATCGTTTTGACGGTTGCAAGCGTGCCGACCGGCATAAACGTCGGCGTATCGATCACGCCGTGGGGGGTGTGAACCCTTCCCAGCCTTGCCCCCGACTGCTTGCAGGTTTTTATGTGTTCATACGTAACAGCAGCTGCCATGTAACCAACCTCCGAAGTTAATAAATAAACATTGCGTCCCCAAAGCTGAAGAAGCGGTATTCCTGCCGGACTGCTTCCCGGTAAGCTTCCAGGATATGCTCGCGTCCGGCCAGCGCGCTTACGAGCATGACCAGCGTCGATTTGGGAAGGTGGAAATTCGTAATGAGCGCATCCACCACGGTAAATGAGTATCCTGGATAGATAAAGATGCTCGTCCAACCGCTGCTTTCGCTGAGAGGACCTCCCTTATGAGCTTGGCCCACGGTTTCGAGCGTTCGGCATGATGTCGTTCCGACCGCGATGACCCGGCCTCCCCGACGCTTGGTCTCATTGAGAAGCTCAGCCGTTTCCTTGGAGAGGGAATAGTATTCTTCATGCATGACATGATCCTCAACCCGCTCAACGGACATCGGGCGGAAAGTTCCAAGCCCGACATGCAGCGTAATAAAAGCGATATTCACGCCTTTAGCCTTAATCTCGTCGAGAAGGGCTTCGGTAAAATGAAGTCCTGCCGTCGGCGCAGCCGCGGAGCCTTCATTCCGGGCGTATACCGTTTGATACCGGTCACGGTCATCGAGCTTCTCCTTAATATAAGGAGGCAGCGGCATCTGGCCCAGTTCATCCAGGATCTCCTGGAAAATCCCTTTATAGGTGAATCGAAGCGTCCGAGCGCCCATATCCCCCTCTTCTTCAATAACGGCTTTGAGCTTTCCGTTGCCGAAGGAGATCGTGCTTCCCTGTCTCAGCTTCTTGCCGGGCTTGACAAGGGCTTCCCAGCGGTCTTCCCCAAGGTTTTTCAAAAGCAGCACTTCCGCCTTCGCACCCGTCCCCTCTTTCTCGCCGAACAATCGGGCGGGGATGACCTTGGTATCGTTAAGAACGAGGGTGTCGCCCGGATTCAGAAAGCCTACAATATCGGCAAAAGTCCCGTGAGACATCCCTCCATCCTCTTTATTCAAGGCAAGAAGCCGGGAAGCGCTGCGTTCCTTTAAGGGAGTCTGCGCAATCAAGCGCTCCGGCAATTCAAAATCGTATAAATCCACATTCATGATCGGTCATTCCTTCGTTATAATCGTGTCGCGGTAATAGTGTTGCAGGATCTGCTTATAATCATACCCCTGATCCGCCATTCCTTTGGCCCCCCATTGGGACATGCCCAGGCCGTGGCCGTTACCCTTGCCCGTAAATTTAAAGCCAGCCTTGCTGTCGACGGCTCTGGCTTGTCCTTCACCGTTCAAAATAACGGTACCCGCGCCCTTTACGCTGGCGCTTCCATTGCCGGAGACAACCGTTACCGTCCCTCCGGATGAAACCGTGGATTCTGCACCATTCGCGCTCAATACAGTATAACTTCCGGTCGGTTCAATATCAAACAATGTGCTGGGCAGCCCGCTAAATGCCGAGCGGTATACATCCGGGTACTTCACATCCAATTGCTGGCCATTGGCGTTGACGGACATTACCCGGCCTGAAGGGCCGCGCTCGGTCACGGTCAGTGACGTTATGGCTGAAGGGAGGGAGCTAGACGTCTTCCCTTTCAGCGAAGCCAGCAGCTGCTCGGACGTGAACGGGCCCCGAACCCACGCATAGCTGTTCGATTCCGCCACCTTGTCCAGAACGACCGCCGTCTCGCCCGGATTCATCTGGGCTACAGGCTTGACATCGGATTGAATCAGCGGCAGCGGACGTACATTCGTATCCTTCGACGTTACCGTCATATAAGGGAGGCCTGCAGCGGTCTTGCTGCCTGTCTCCTTCACGTTATCTTCACGGACATAGCCGGTGAGCCCGCTGGGGAGAAGCACGTGGTACCACGATTTCAAGGCGGCTTGTGCCGACGAATCGCCCGGGCTTTCTACTGCAGCGAATACGTTGTTGGCGTTGCCCCACACCTCCGATGGATCAGAGGTCATACCCCCGGCGTTGGAGGAGAACACCGTCTCGACCAGCTTGCCGTCCTTCATGACGACTTCTCCCTCAGTGGCGTCCACCGCCTGCACGACGCTCGGATACTCGTAGGCCGTACCATAGTAAGCCTGACTCAGCGTTGTATCGACGACATTGGCGACCTCAAACTTGGTTCCTTGGAACAGCGCATAGGTTCTTGCGGCAACTGCTTGTGCCTTCAATGCCTCGGCCCCCCATGAGGAAGGCACCTCGGCTCCTACCACCGAATAGAGGTACTGTTGGAACGGCAGCTCATTCACCAAATACAATTGTCCGTTCTTCTTTCCGATCTCCATCGCTCCGCGATAGGTTCGGTCGGAACGTTCTTTTACATGGATGCCGGTGCCCGCGGTCCCCGCCACCTTGAGCGTGGCCAGCTCACCTGACAGCATGAAGTGCTGAACTTCCTGAGCAGCTGTCAGGTTCAGACTGGCGTCCTTGCGGATGATCAATCCCGGGGTTTTGGCATTCGTCTCAACAAGGGGATTCGGCGCGGCAGCAGCGGCTTGCTGCTGGACAGCGGCCAAATCCGATGCATTGGCAGCCTCCCCGACCCATACCTCAAAACCCGCCTGGGTCATGACGCTAAATGCGTCAATCCCGGTGGCGGCATAAGCTGCACGCGCTGCTTCCGCCTGTGCTTCCGTGGCGAACGCGCCTGCGGACAGGTGGAGACCTCCTCGTACCGAAGGGGTCTGACCGTTCAAATGGGCAGCCGCCGTCTTGGCTGTTCTCGCTGCCGCATCGGCCGCAGCCTTCTCTGATGCGTACATTCCCGCATACAGCTTATACACCTTGCCGTCTACGAACAGCATCGGCTTATCGCTGGTTGCCTGCAGCTTTTTAGCGGCTTCGGCAGCCGTTTGCCAATCCGACGTTTCCAGTACCTTTACCCGGTAGGAATCGACGCTCATGCGCGCCTCTTGATTAGCCGGTATGCTTGTGATCGCTTGCTGGGCCCCAGCATGATCCAACGCTACCGACAGGACCTCCTCGGATCGCAGGGTAACGGCATTGACTGTGGATCTATATTGGCTTCCAAGGTCCAGGAACATGGCAACTCGGATCGTGTCAAGTGACGGGGCGGCAGCATGCGCGGCAGGCCCTGCCCATATGCTTGCGGCTAGAGCAGCTGCTGCTATGCCTGCGGCAGTTCTGCGGAGAAATGACTTCTTCCCCATTATATTCATGTCTACAAACCTCCTGAAAGCTGTAAGGATAGAATAATGAGCGATTGTCCAAAAACGTCTATCGGCGGTCCTCCGGAACCGGAATGCCTAAATGATGGTATGCATTCGGTGTCACGACCCGCCCGCGCGGTGTGCGCTGCAAGAACCCGATCTGCAGCAGGTACGGCTCGTACACATCCTCGATGGTCTGGCTCTCTTCGCCAATCGTGGCCGCGATCGTATCCAGACCGACCGGTCCGCCGCGGAAGCTCTTGATCATGGCATGAAGCATTTTGTGATCGATGAGATCAAGCCCCATCGGGTCGATCTGGAGCATTCTCAGCGCTTCCTTTGCAATGTCGGTCGTAATCATCCCGTCGCCCCGGACCTGCGCGAAATCGCGGACGCGCTTAAGCAGCCGGTTTGCAATCCGCGGCGTCCCCCGCGAACGAAGGGCAATTTCCTCTGCGGCATCCCCTAAAATTTCGATGCCCAAAATGTCCGCGCCGCGGGACACGATATAACTCAGCTCATCCACCGTATAAAACTCCAGGCGGCTGACAACCCCGAAGCGATCGCGCAGCGGGGCGGAGAGCAAGCCCGCTCTCGTCGTGGCGCCTATGAGCGTGAACGGCGGCAGATCCAGCCGGACCGATCGTGCGCTCGGCCCTTTGCCGATCATGATGTCCAGCGCAAAATCCTCCATTGCCGGATACATGACCTCCTCAACCGTCCGATGCAACCGATGGATTTCATCGATAAAAAGAACATCGCCCTCCTGCAGATTCGTAAGAAGGGCAGCCAGATCGCCGGGACGCTCGATGGCGGGACCCGTGGTCGTACGCAGATTTACGCCAAGCTCATTGGCGATAATGTTCGCAAGGGTCGTTTTCCCCAGTCCCGGGGGACCGTACAGCAGCACATGGTCCAGCGCTTCCTTGCGCATCTTCGCTGCCTCGATATAGATTTTCAAGTTCTCTTTCACTTGATTTTGTCCGATATATTCGGCCAAATACCGGGGACGCAGGCTGAGCTCTACCGCCTGGTCCTCCATCATTAAATTCGCAGTAATAATTCGATCGTCCATCTTAAGTTAAACTCCTCTCCTGCAGACGACGCTATTAACCGGCATACAGCTGCTGCAGTGCCCGTTTCATCAATACATCGACCGATTCTCCGCTGCCGATGGTATCCTTAATCTTGAGCCATACCTTATCCAATTCGCTGTCCGTGTATCCGAGCGCCTTCAACCCTTCCCGGGCCTCGGTCCAAGCCGAACCGTTTTCCTCCGGCTGCTCCTCTTGAAGGGCAAACAGTCCTGTCGCCATTGCGGCATCGCTGAAGCCGTCCAGCTTGTCCTTCAGATCCAGAATCATGCGCTGGGCGGTCTTCTTGCCGATGCCCGGCAGCTTGATCAGGAACGAAATGTTCTCTTGATAGATTGCCGATACAACGTGATCCGGCGAGCCGCCGCCCAATATTCCGAGCGCCACCCGCGGGCCGATGCCGGATACTTCGATGAGCTTGCGGAACAAGCGCTGCTCTTCGCGCGTCGGGAAGCCGAACAGCAGAATCGCATCCTCGCGCACATGATGGTGGGTATACACCGTGACGACCCCTTCCATTTTGGCAAAGGCATACGGATTCGGGCAGAAGACGCGATACCCCACACCATGGACATCCAGCACGATATATTCACTCTCAAGATGGACGACCTGTCCACGTAAAAAATCTATCATTTTCGCAATACCTCGTTTAATCTGGAATTTAGCGTATACGAATGGGCGTGACATATAGCGACAGCAAGCGCATCAGCCACGTCGTCCGGCTTCGGTATGCTCGCGAGCTTCAGGTACATCCTTACCATTTCCTGCACCTGCTTCTTCTCCGCTTTCCCGTAGCCGACAATCGCCTGCTTAACCTGCATAGGCGTGTACTCGGCAATAGGAAGTCCCCGCTGAACGGCAGCCAGAATGAGCACGCCTCTAGCCTGGGATACTGTCATCGCCGTCGTTACATTCCGGTTAAAAAAAAGCTTCTCGAAAGCCACCGCTTCCGGCTCATATTTATCAATCAACTGCAGCATGCCCTCATAAACCTGGTGAAGTCTTTCCTCTTCGGGTGTATGCGCTTCGGTCTGGATACAGCCGTACTGCACCGGTGACACCTTGCTCCCCGTCTTATCGATAAACCCGAAGCCAACGATGGCAATCCCCGGGTCAATGCCTAAAATACGCAATACTAACCTCTCCTCTGATGAAGCGAACATATGTATCGTTCTCCCATTATAACAAAAGATCGCCCTTTAGTTGAGGAAAAACTTTGAACCTTTTCTTGCGCCTGTTTTCACATCGCTTGTTAAACCGCTTTTGTCCTTTTTTTTTACGGACGATTGTATTTCCATCATGGCGGGATAAAAGGTTCTCCGTGCTTGGTTGAGAATAGGGAGGATGCAAAGAATTGCACAAGAAAAAAACTGCCCGGTGCAGATCAGCACCAGACAGTTGCGGTATTGCAATGGAGGACCCAAGGCCGGACAATGTCGAACAGAGGGCAGTCCGGTTTCGTCAGGATTCGCTCAGGAGCTGGGCTTCATTACATTTTCGGCCATATCCCGCGCATAATCACTGAACGTCGACAAGACGCTATTGTATTCATCCATATCCTGAATCCGGATCCCTTCCTGAAGCTGCCGAATGACATCCTTTGGCAAGGAGGACTCCATCGACCCGAGATCTAATTGGAAAAAGGTCCGGAGCACCTTCTCTTCTTCCGGGGGGCCTTCAAACAAAGTTAAATTTCCGCTGGCATCCACGCTCACGTACGCTTGCTTCTTGCAGTTGGGGGAGAGATCGGATACCGTTTGCTCCAGCCAGACTTCCCCTTTATCATCCAGGCGGCCCTGCCATAATGGGTTTGTATTCATCAGTTCATAGATGCCGTCTGCATTCAGGCGCCCGATATTCTGCTCTTCAACCCCGCATACATAGGTAGTGCGCAAATGGACCTTCTTCTTCCCTTTCGATGCGTTCAGTTCCTGCATAAACTTTCTCTGCTCATGGGTCCGCTCCTCTTGCTTCTCCTCTTCAATCTGCAAATAATGCATCGTCTCGAGGGCGAGCGGTTTCTCGCGGTCGCTGCCGGTCAGCAGCATATTCATTTGATCCTTCAGCGTCTGTCCTGACCAAATCAGGATCATGGCTGCAGCCAGGATGGAAGTAGACCAGATGGCCCGTCTCCAGCGTCTCCGTCGTTTGCGGAACACTTTTCTTAAGAATTGAAAAACACTCAAGGTTATCCCCTTCTATTCAATGTTTTTCATATTGTGACCGCAAGGCTGCCAAATTATGCGTCACTGCCCCTTGTGACGAAAGCTCGCAACACAAAAGGACCATCTTCAGAAATTCTGAAAATGGTCCTTGCTTCAATCGGGACGACACGATTTGAACATGCGACCCCCTGGTCCCAAACCAGGTGCTCTACCAAGCTGAGCTACGTCCCGTTATTAAAATGCCGGTGAAGGGACTCGAACCCCCACGGTTTCCCTCACGATTTTGAGTCGCGCGCGTCTGCCAATTCCGCCACACCGGCGTAAGGATAATCATTAAGTAAATTCATGAAGAATGCGCACATCAATCAATGGCACGCCCTGAGAGATTCGAACTCCCGACCTTTTGATTCGTAGTCAAACGCTCTATCCAGCTGAGCTAAGGGCGCAAATGGAGCGGACGACGGGAATCGAACCCGCGACCCTCGCCTTGGCAAGGCGATGCTCTACCGCTGAGCCACGTCCGCAATATCAAGATTTATGTAACACTGGTGAGCCATGAAGGACTCGAACCTTCGACACCCTGATTAAAAGTCAGGTGCTCTACCAACTGAGCTAATGGCTCCCATTGTTAAAAATGGCGGAACTGACGGGATTCGAACCCGCGATCTCCTGCGTGACAGGCAGGCATGTTAGGCCTCTACACCACAGTTCCATGAGGCTTGATCGCTAATGCGATATAATTGGTTGCGGGGGCAGGATTTGAACCTGCGACCTTCGGGTTATGAGCCCGACGAGCTACCGAACTGCTCCACCCCGCGTCATTAAAAGGATTGCTTGTATGGGATCCCCGAAAAGCGATCGGAATTACCTGTGAAGCATGAGCTTCACTTTAAGGGGATGAATTATGGTGGAGGCTGAGGGGATCGAACCCCCGACCCTCTGCTTGTAAGGCAGATGCTCTCCCAGCTGAGCTAAGCCTCCGCGTTGGTGACCAGTAGGGGATACTCTCACTTCGTTCGAGACTGCGAAGCCTCAGCTAACGATGTGCATGCTCCGACGAACCGTGGCGGTTCTTATCCCCTGAAGCATGTAAAGAAAGATGGTGACCCGTAGGGGATTCGAACCCCTGTTACCTCCGTGAAAGGGAGGTGTCTTAACCCCTTGACCAACGGGCCGTATATAAAGTCCTTGCTGGCGGAGAGAGAGGGATTCGAACCCTCGAGACGCTTTTGACGCCTACACGATTTCCAATCGTGCTCCTTCGGCCAACTCGGACACCTCTCCATAAATGGCTCCCCGAACAGGACTCGAACCTGTGACAACTCGATTAACAGTCGAGTGCTCTACCAACTGAGCTATCAGGGAATATGTACCGCTTGGCGGCGTCCTACTCTCCCGGGACCCTTCGGTCCAAGTACCATCGGCGCTGGAAGGCTTAACGGTCGTGTTCGGTATGGGAACGCGTGGAACCCTTCCGCCATCGCCACCAAACGTTAAACTCAGGATGCGGCATCGCCAAATGCCCTAATCATCCTCATTGCATGTGCAGCTTGTACACTTGCAAATCGGGTTTGATCACCTGAAAACTAGATACGAAACGTCTTTGCGTTGATTAGAATCCGTAGCAGTTATCCCTTCAGATCCTCAGATCTTTCCGGGCCCCGCCAAAGTAATCGGAATCAGCTGCGAAGCTCTTCTTCACTTTGGTGGGTGTATTTAGGATAAGCCCTCGACCGATTAGTATTGGTCAGCTCCATGCATTACTGCACTTCCACCTCCAACCTATCTACCTCGTCGTCTTCAAGGGGTCTTACTAATTGGGAAATCTCATCTTGAGGGGGGCTTCACGCTTAGATGCTTTCAGCGCTTATCCCGTCCGTACGTAGCTACCCAGCCATGCTCCTGGCGGAACAACTGGTGCACCAGCGGTACGTCCATCCCGGTCCTCTCGTACTAAGGACAGCTCCTCTCAAATTTCCTACGCCCACGACAGATAGGGACCGAACTGTCTCACGACGTTCTGAACCCAGCTCGCGTACCGCTTTAATGGGCGAACAGCCCAACCCTTGGGACCTACTTCAGCCCCAGGATGCGATGAGCCGACATCGAGGTGCCAAACCTCCCCGTCGATGTGGACTCTTGGGGGAGATAAGCCTGTTATCCCCAGGGTAGCTTTTATCCGTTGAGCGATGGCCCTTCCATGCGGTACCACCGGATCACTAAGCCCGACTTTCGTCCCTGCTCGACTTGTAGGTCTCGCAGTCAAGCTCCCTTATGCCTTTGCACTCTTCGAATGATTTCCAACCATTCTGAGGGAACCTTGGGGCGCCTCCGTTACTCTTTAGGAGGCGACCGCCCCAGTCAAACTGCCCGCCTGACACTGTCCCCGTACCGGATCACGGTACCAGGTTAGAACCTAGATACGATCAGGGTGGTATCCCAACGTCGCCTCCACACAAGCTGGCGCTCATGCTTCTTAGGCTCCCACCTATCCTGTACAGATCGTACCCAAATCCAATATCAAGCTGCAGTAAAGCTCCATGGGGTCTTTCCGTCTTGTCGCGGGTAACCTGCATCTTCACAGGTATTAAAATTTCACCGGATCTCTCGTTGAGACAGCGCCCAAGTCGTTACGCCATTCGTGCGGGTCAGAATTTACCTGACAAGGAATTTCGCTACCTTAGGACCGTTATAGTTACGGCCGCCGTTTACTGGGGCTTCGGTTCACAGCTTCGGAGTTACCTCCTAACCGCTCCCCTTAACCTTCCAGCACCGGGCAGGCGTCAGCCCGTATACTTCGCCTTGCGGCTTCGCACAGACCTGTGTTTTTGCTAAACAGTCGCTTGGGCCTTTTCACTGCGGCCCCCTCGGGCTATTCACCCTACCGAGGCACCCCTTCTCCCGAAGTTACGGGGTCATTTTGCCGAGTTCCTTAACGAGAGTTCTTCCGCGCGCCTTAGAATTCTCTTCTCGCCTACCTGTGTCGGTTTGCGGTACGGGCACCTTCACCTGACTAGAGGCTTTTCTTGGCAGTGTGAGATCATGACCTTCGCTACTATAATTTTCACTCCCCATCACAGCCCAGCCTTACGATGTGCGGATTTGCCTACACATCAGCCTCACTGCTTGGACGGACATCCATCAGTCCGCGTCACTACCCTCCTGCGTCACCCCATCGTTCATAACGGTTTACGGTGGTACAGGAATTTCAACCTGTTGTCCTTCGACTACGCCTTTCGGCCTCGCCTTAGGTCCCGACTTACCCTGAGCGGACGAGCCTTCCTCAGGAAACCTTGGGCTTTCGGCGGATCAGATTCTCACTGATCTTT